>JANNAF010000236.1:0-8737 GCA_031384005.1 Rhodobacterales bacterium
GATCGGCGCGGTTGTGGTGGGCGGTGCAGGTTCGGCCGCCGCAACCGCCGCCGTGCCGGTGCGTTCGAACATGAAGTCGAAGGTGACTGATCCGGCGGGCAGGATTTTGACCTTGGCGGCCTCTTGCAGTTTGGTGATGCCGCCCGACAGGTCAAAATCGGCGGCCTGCACCGGGATGGTGCCCACAGAGGACACGTTGACCAAGCTGTCGGTGATCAGCGTCACAGTGACATCGGCGGTCCGTTCCATCGCCACGCCGTGCAGGTCCAGCGTATAGGGCAGGGAAATGGTCATGCGGCGTTTGGTCGGCAAATCAGCCAAAAGTGCGGAGTCCAGCCGCGTGCTGATGGTGGCCTGCGGGAATTTGAAGGTTTCAAAGAACAGAAATCGCATGCGGACATTGCGCAGGTCAATCTTGGTGTCGACGCTATCAAGGGCGATCTGGACAGTGGCGGTTCCATCCTCGGCAATCGATCCGGTCAGGGTCGCAAAACCGGATTGTTCGACCGTCGCCTCGTTCTTGACGGATTGGAACGACAGGGTCGAGGCCGCAGGTTGCAGCGCCCATCCTCCGGCAAATGGTGCGTCTTGGGCCAAGGCGGGCAAGACAGCCGTCAGGCCCAGCAGCAGGGTCATCAGGCGGGCAAAGCGGAGTGCGTATCGGGTCATGCTGTTCCTGTTCGGTCGGGCAACGGCCGCCGTGCCCGAATATGCCCTTTCGTGGAGCAAAAGCAACAGCAGCGGGCCAATCGCCCAAACAAAGCAAAGCGGTAAGGCCAAGGCATTGTCAGGCGGGTTTTAATCCATCAGGTTGCGCCTCAGACCCCTTAGGAAAGTAGCGAACAGCATGGCGCGTGTCTGGATGGCTTTGGCGATATGGTTGGCGGGGCTGGGGTTGGCCGGGGCCGAGCCGCGGATTGCGTTGATTGTGGGCAATGGCGGCTATGTGGCGGTGGGGGCGCTGGCCAATCCGCCCAGTGATGCCGCGCTGATGGCCGACACGTTGCAAGGTTTGGGGTTCGAGGTGACGCTGATCCGCGACGGCAGCAAGGCAGCTATGTCGGCGGCGGTGGCCGAGTTTGGCGCCGCCCTGCGCGCGGCAGGCCCCGAGGCGACGGGGCTGTTTTACTATGCCGGCCACGGGGTGCAAAGTTTCCAGCGAAATTATCTGTTGCCGGTCGATGCCGCGATCAGCAATGCCGCCGATCTGGACCTTGTCGCGGTCGATGCGGAATCGGTGTTGCGCCAGATGGCGTCAGCCCGCAACAAGACCAATATCGTCATTCTGGACGCCTGCCGGAACAACCCGTTTTCGACGATCCCTGATCTGAACGACAATGGGCTGGCCGAGATGAAGGCCCCGACGGGCACGTTTCTGGCCTATGCCACAGCGCCTGGTGCCGTGGCGCTGGACGGGTTGGACGGCAACAGCCCGTTCACCCGGGCATTGGCCGCGATGATGGTGACCCAAGGCTTGCCAGTGGAACAGGTGTTCAAGGAGGTGCGTATTGCCGTGCTGGCGGCGACGGGCGGGTTGCAGACGCCGTGGGACACCTCGTCCTTGACGGCGGATTTCAGTTTTGCGGCGGGGTCGGCGGATGAGGAACAGTTGTGGGCCACGGTGTCGGTGTCGGGCGACCCGGTGCAGATCAAGCTGTTCCTGAAGGCCTATCCCGACACCGCCTTTCGCGCTGATGCCGAGGCGTTGTTGACGGTTGTGATGCCTGCCCTGCCCGAGGGTCAGGAACAGGTTGGGCAGGTGGCGGCGGAGATGACGGCGGCGATTGCCGGGTCACAAGTGACATTTGCCAAACCGCTGCCGGTTGGGCCGGTCGAACTGGTCGGCAACACGATTGAAACGCTGATCACGGCGCAACCGGCCTATTCGCCCATTCCCGGCCTGCCAGACGAGGCTTGGCAGGGCAAACGCTGTGCCGATTGCCACCAGTGGACCAAGGCTGCGCTGTGCGATCAGGGCAATTTTTATGTCAAGCAGGATCCGCTGGTCGCGCTGGAAACGCAGCACCCCTTGGGTGGGGCGTTCAAGCTGACGCTGCGGCGTTGGGCCGAATTGGGCTGCAACTGAGCGGTGCGGCGCTATTCACGGGTCGAGACAAAGAAATAGACCCATTCGCCTTTGAAATCGGGGTCAGCGGCGCGGGCGGCGGTGATCCGGGTTTTCAGAAACTCCAGATAGGGCCCGGCAGGTTCGCTAAGCGGGCGCGTGCCGTCATAAAGCGGGGCCGAGGCGGCAAAGGCGGCGGCGATTTCCTGACCGTAGGGCGGGCCGATGGTGATGTTCAAAAAAGGCTCATCCGCATCGGGCGCGCCGACGCGCATGGCGGATTTGGCGGGGCGCAGGCGTAACGGCACGGTGTCATTGGGGACAAGGTGAATGACCGAACCGTCGGCGGCAAAATAGTCGACATAGACATAGGCATCATAGTCAGGCGCCGCGAGGTCGAGGACAAGGGTTTGCCCCGAGGCATAGTCATAAGCGCGGGCCTGTGCATCGGCACCGATCAGGCGGGGGTTGGTGTTCTGGTCTTGGGACTGGGGCAGGCCGACGTCGGCAATGCCCGCCAAGGCGCCACATTGCGGACGCGGCAGGATCAGCATGGCATCATTGACCGTGATCGCAGAGCCAAGCTGCGCCTGAAGCGCGGCCAGCACCGGCCCTTTCATCGCCGGATCGGGCACATGGCCGCGCAGGTCCAGACTGCCGGTTTCGGGGTTGAATTCGGCCTGTAGCCGGGCACAGGGCACCGAGGTCAGGATGGCGGTCAATGAGTCATGCGTCTGGTCCGACTGGGCTGCGGCATCGCCGGGCTGCATGAAGCTGGCGATGGCGGTCAGGGACGCAGGGTCAATCTGCGCATCGGTGCCGGAAAAGGCCAGCGCCGCGACCATGCGGTCACCGGTGGCGGGGACGGCGATGGCCTGCGGCGCGTCGGGTTGGGCCTGTGTCGCTGCGGTGGCATCGGGGGCGGCGGCGGGCAGGGCGGTGGCGGTGTCGGGCAGGGCGGCAAGGTCGGTGGCGCTATCTGCCACGGCGGGCAGGGTCGGCGCGTTGAGGTCGGCGGGGCGCGTGGCAACTGCGGTGGTTGTGGCGGGTTTCAAGGCGGCGGCGAGGACCGCCACGGCTTTGGTCGTGACGGGCGGCGCGCTGGCCTTGGCTGCGGTCACGCTGGGCGTGGCGGCGGCAACGCGGTCTGGCCGGGGCGTGGCCGATTGGGCCCGGCTGGAGGGCACGACGCCCGCATTGGCCAAGGCTCCTTTGGTCGAGGCGGCGGCGGCTTGGGGGCCGGTGGCGGTTTGCGGTGCCGCACTGGACTGGGCCACGGCCTGCGTTTCGATCCGCAATTCGGAGGTGGGCGGCGGTTGGTCGGGGGTGACATGCGGGTCCAGCGAGGCCATGATCAGCACCGCAATCCCCAGATGGACCCCGACCGAGGCTGCGACCGAACCGCCCCAAGTGACGGCGGTGTTTGTCATGGCGCCTCGGGGGTGACGATCAGGGCGATGTCGGTGGCGCCCAGATCCTCGAACCGGGTGATCAGGGCCAGAACGCGGCGCAGTTCGGTGGCCTGATCGGCGTTGATCCGCACCAAGGTTGCGGGGTTTGCGGCCAGACGGTCGGTCAGCGCGGTATCCAGTGCCGCGGCGGTGATGGGGGCGCCGTCCAGTGCCAGATCGCCGTCAGGTGACAGCGACAAGGTGATGCCGCCTGCCGGCAGATCGGTGCCCGTGGTGCCCATGGGGGGCTGCACGGCAAACGGGGCTGTGGCGTCCAGTCGCCCCACCAGCATGAAAAAGATCAGCAGAAAAAAGGTGACGTCGATCAGGGCGACGACGGTTTCACGTTCGGCCGGGCGGTTCGGGCGGCGCAGTTTCATGGGGTGACCTGTTTCATGGGCCAACCAGCATCATGGGGTGACCTGAGTGGCAGGCGACGCCTCGATCCGGATGACGCGAACGCGGACGGCCCCGGCGCGGGTGACGGTGTCCATGACGCGGATCAGGTCCTGCAAATGGGCAGCACCCGAGGGGAACAACACGATGGGGGTCAGGGGATCGCTGGCCAGCCGAGTTTGCAGCAGGGCGGTCAGGGCAGGCGCGTCCAGACTGTCGCCGCCCACCATGGCCTGACCACCCGCAGCAATGCGGATCATCAAGGTCGTGGCCGGGGCCGCGGTGGCGCTGGCAGCACCCGGAACCTCGTCCGATTTTTGCAGGGCTGGGACCATGTCAAGGTTCAGGTAGGACGAGGTCACCATGAAAAAGAACAGCAATATCATCATGACATCAATCATCGAAACGACCGAGATCATCGAATGGCGGCGGGGCGGGCGTCGGATGGCAAAGGCGGGCATGGTTAGCGTCCCCGCGCGGCCGCTGTCAGCAACTGGCCGACCGCACTTTCAATTTTCAGGGCGGCACTGTCGACGCGGCCGGTCAGCAGGCTGGCCCCGACGGCCGCCGGGATGGCCACCACAAGGCCCGCAGCCGTGGTCAAAAGCGCCAGCCAGATCCCCCCGGCAAGGACTGACGCATTGGCCGAGCCTTGGGCCAGCGACAGATCCTGAAAGCTTTGCACCATGCCCAGAACGGTGCCCAGCAAACCCAACAAGGGCGCAATCATCGAGATGAGGTCCAGCAAACGCAGGCCAGAGGACAGGCCGGCCACCTCGTCATTGCCCCGGCGGGCCAGATCGCCCTCGACCAGCGTCGGGGCCATGCCGCCTTGCAACGCCTCCATCCCCGCCTTCAACACGCGGTCAGCGGGGGCGCGGGTGGGCAGGGCCGCAATCGCGCCATGGCGGTCACCGGCAGACCACAGCACCATCGCCGCATCCCGCGCAGCGGTGCCCGATGTGATGGGCCACAGTTGTACCATCTTGACGACGATCAGCGCCAGTGACCCGATTGACATGGCGACCAGTAAGAACATGATCGGCTCGCCCTCGGCCAGCATCATCCACAGACCCGCGCCCATTATTTCACCAGATCGGCTGAGGTTTTGCTGGACAGGTCAATCAGGGGGTAACAGTCGGTATTCTCACCGTTCTGGGGTTTGCAGACCGGCAAGTCATGCAACAGGACCTGCCCGATGTCGGCGCAGGTGATTTGCGGGATCTCGAACAGTTTCAGGGTGGTGCGGGCCACGGGCAGCGGGGCTGCGTCGACAGACAGCAACCGGTCGATCACCCCGGCTTTGTCAAAGATGGCCAGCGACATCTCGAACCCCTCGAAACTGGTGGGCGTGTCGTTGCGAAACAGAAAGAACGCGCGACAACCGCCTTCGGCAATCTCTTCGAACTTGTTGATCTCGATGGTCAGGCGGGCGGTCTGGGCGGCAGCGGGTGCCGCAGTCAGCAGTGGGATCGTGGCGGCAAACGCCAGCAGGCACGGCAGATTGAAATGCATTTCGGTCGTCTCCTTATCAGGCGGACCGTGGTGCGGTCTGCCGCCTGTGGCACCCATGAATGACTGTGGCGCGGTGTCTGTCAACGGTTGCGTGCGGCCAAATGACCCTGGCGCACCCGGACGCAGATGCAAGGCGCAGACCCGGTCAAGGCAAATGCAAGCCAACCTCACGAGATCATTGACAGAAGGGGTTGGACAGTAGTCAAGTGTGCCAACTTGAACTGGTTTTGTAGCGCGGTGTTAGCCGGCAAAGATCCGCGTTTCCCGTTTTTCGGGGTTTAAGCTGTTGTGTCGACAAAAGAATATTGAATGCCCCGGCATACCGGGGTGCGGGAGGAAAGAATGGATTTGGACGCGCTCTTGGCGGCCCGCGAAGGCGAGGACCCGAGCGGCGAAAATCTGGAATACGACTATGATTTCATGCAGTTGCAGATTGCGGCGCAACCGGGTGAAGAACGTCAGGCCGGCGCGGAAATCCTTGCCGCCGAGGATCCGGATTTCAAGGATGTCGAGGGCCGTGCGCTGGCCATTCTGGAGCGGTCGCATGACCTGAGGGCTGCGGTGATTCTGGCGTGGGCTGTGTTGCACACCAAGGGTTTGCTGGGTTTTGCGCAGGCGGTGGCTTATGTGCGCGGCTGTCTGGAACAGCACTGGGATACCTGCCATCCGCAGCTGGATGCCGACGACGACAACGATCCGACGATGCGAATCAATGCGGTGCGCGGTCTGGCTGGGGAGAGCACCGTTCTGTCGGGACTGCGTCGCGCGGCCCTGACCAACAGCCGCAATTTTGGCCGTCTGAACCTTCGTGATTTGCAGATGGTGTCGGGCGAAGTGCAGCCGCCCGAGGGGCAGGACGTGCCCTATGACCGCACCACGGTTGCGGCGGCCTTTACCGATACGGGCGAAGATGCGGTGGCTGCCACTTTGGCAGCCGTGCGGGCCGCGCAGGCAGATATCAAGGCGATCGAGGCGATTTTCGCCGACCAGACCCCGGGCTATGGCCCCGATCTGGACGACCTGAAAAAGATGCTGAGCCAGATTGCCCGCTATGTCAGCGAACATGTCAGCGGTGCCGTGGTCGAGGCGGTGGAGGGTGACGACACCGGCGATGCCCCGACAGCGTCGTCTGCCCCGCGGCGTGGCGGTGGCGGTGCGATGCCGGGTTCGGTCGAGACCGCGCAGGATGCCCGCGCCGCGCTGGACAAGGTGATGGATTACTTTCGCCGCTATGAGCCCTCAAGCCCGGTGCCGATCATACTGGAGCGGGCCAAGCGGTTGGTCGGTGCGGATTTCATGACCATCATGAAAGACATGGCGCCAGCGGGTCTGGATAGCGTCATGATGATTGGCGGGATCACCGAGGAAGATGATGATTAACGTTGCAACAACAAGGTCAAGGAGCGGTTCATGAGCACCAGTTCGCAGAAGTTCATCGCGCGAAACAGGGCCCCTCGGGTCCAGATCGAATACGACGTGGAGTTGTATGGCGCGGAAAAGAAGGTCCAGCTGCCGTTCGTGATGGGCGTCATGTCCGATCTGTCGGGCAAGTCGGAAGAGCCGTTGCCGCCGGTGGCGGACCGCAAGTTTCTGGAAATTGACGTCGATAACTTTGACGACCGAATGAAATCGATGAAGCCCCGCGCCGCGTTTTCGGTGCCCAACACGCTGACCGGTCAGGGCAACATGGCCGTCGATATCACCTTTGAATCGATGGATGATTTCAGCCCGGCGGCGATTGCCCGCAAGGTGGAACCGCTGCGCAAACTGTTGGAGGCGCGCACGCAATTGTCGAACCTGATGACGTATATGGATGGCAAGACCGGGGCGGAGGAGCTGATTTCCAAGGTGATGCAGGACCCGGCGCTGCTGAAATCCCTGGCCTCGGCACCCAAGGTCGAAGGGACGGAGGAATAACATGGCAGAAGCAAGCAGAGAGTCCGGCGCGGTCGGCGTTGGCGTCAGCGAGGGGACCGATTTTTCGGCCCTGCTGAACAAGGAATTCCGGCCCAAGTCGGATCAGGCCAAAACGGCGGTCGAGACGGCGGTGCGCACGCTGGCCGAACAGGCGCTGGCCAACACCACACTGATTTCGGACGATGCGCTGCGGTCCATTCAGGGCATCATCGCCGAGATTGACAAAAAGCTGACCGAACAGGTCAACGAGATTTTGCACCACCCCGATTTTCAACAGCTTGAATCGGCGTGGCGCGGGTTGCACTATCTGGTGAACAACACCGAAACCGACGAAATGCTGAAAATCCGGGTGATGAACATTTCCAAAAAGGAAATGCACAAGACCCTGCGCAAGTTCAAAGGCACCGCTTGGGATCAATCTCCGATCTTTAAAAAGGTGTACGAGGAAGAGTTCGGCCAGTTGGGCGGGCAGCCTTATGGCACCTTGATCGCCGACTATCATTTTGACCATTCGCCGCCCGATGTGGAACTGCTGGGCGAGATGGCCAAGATTGCGGCCTCCGCCCATGCGCCCCTGATCACCGGGGCCAGCCCGACGCTGTTCCAGATGGACAGCTGGTCGGAACTGGCCAACCCGCGCGACCTGACCAAGATTTTCCAGACGCCGGAATATGCGTCCTGGACCAGTCTGCGCGAGTCCGAGGACAGCAAATATGTCGGCCTTGCGATGCCGCGTTTTCTGGGTCGTCTGCCCTATGGCAGCAAAACCGACCCGGTCGAGGCGTTTGCCTTTGAGGAGGATACCGACGGGTCCGATCACGCCAAATATGGCTGGGTCAACGCGGCCTACGGTATGGCGGTGAACATCAACCGCAGCTTCAAGGAATATGGCTGGTGTTCGCGGATCAGGGGCGTGGAATCTGGTGGCGCGGTGCAAAACCTGCCGTCGCATACCTTTCCGACCGACGATGGCGGCATTGACCAGAAATGCCCGACCGAAATTGCAATCTCGGACCGGCGCGAGGCGGAATTGGCCAAGAATGGCATGATGCCGCTGATCCACCGCAAAAACACCGACATTGCCGCCTTTATCGGGGCGCAGTCGCTGCACAAACCTGCGGAATATGACGACGCCGACGCGACCGCCAACGCCAATCTGGCCGCGCGTCTGCCCTATCTGTTCGCGACCTGCCGCTTTGCCCATTATTTGAAATGCATGGTTCGTGACAAGGTCGGCTCGTTCAAAAGCCGGACCGACATGCAGGCCTGGCTGCAGGACTGGATCAACAAATACGTCGATTACAATGCCGAGATTTCGGGTGAGGCTGAAAAGGCGCGCAAGCCTTTGGCCGCTGCCGAGGTTGTTGTTGAGGAGGTCGAGGGCAACCCCGGC
>JANNAF010000239.1:0-2680 GCA_031384005.1 Rhodobacterales bacterium
GATGATCTCTGTCGACAGTCAGATCTAAAGAGGGGTTTCACATGATCGACCACATGGGTGTCCGAACATCACTGATGGGCCCGGCACGACAGTTTTATGACAGTGTCTTTGCCGCCCTTGGTGGCACGATGATGCATCAGGTGCCCCCGCAGCATACAGCCGGACGCATTGTGCTAGGCTATGGCCGGGATCGCCCGCAGTTCTGGCTTAATTCTGGCGATACCGCATCCGAGGCGCAGCACATCGCCTTTACGGCGCGCAACCGGGCAGAAGTTGTCGCGTTCCATAAGGCTGCCTTGGCTGCCGGGGGGCGGGACAATGGTGCGCCCGGGTTGCGGCCGCAGTATCATGCCGACTATTTTGGCGCCTTCGTTCTGGACCCGGACGGCAACAATATCGAGGCCGTCTGCCACCAGCCCGAATAGGCCGACTTGATTTTCCGCCTTTCCCCGTGCAAACCCGCGGTTGATTTGCAGCAAAGGGCCGGACCATGACAAGAATCGACGATTGCTTTCTGCGTCTGCAGGCGGCCCGGAAAAAGGCATTTGTCGCGTATATCATGGCAGGTGACCCCGATGTCGCCCGATCACTGGCTGTGATGAAGGGGCTGCCGGGCGCGGGTGTTGATATCATCGAACTTGGGTTGCCCTTTACCGATCCGATGGCAGACGGCGCGACTATCCAGTTTGCCGGCCAGCGCGCGTTGGACGGCGGCATGACGCTGGACCGCACCTTGCAGATGGTGCGCGACTTTCGGGCAGGGGATGCGACCACACCCATCGTTCTTATGGGCTATTACAACCCGATTTATTCGCGCGGGGTTGATGTGTTTCTGGCTCAGGCAAAAGAGGCCGGAATTGACGGGTTGATCATCGTCGATCTGCCGCCCGAGGAGGACAGCGAATTGTGTCTGCCCGCGCAGGCCGCGGGGTTGAACTTTATCCGGCTGGCCACCCCCACCACCGATGCAAAACGGCTGCCCAAGGTTCTGACCAACACCTCGGGCTTTGTCTATTATGTCTCGATCACCGGGATTACCGGGGCAGCGGCGGCCAGTGCGGCTGATGTGGCACCCGAGGTGGCGCGGTTGAAGGCGTCGACCGATTTGCCGGTGATCGTCGGTTTCGGGATCAACACGCCCGAGGCGGCGCAGGGGATCGCGGCGGTTGCGGATGGCTGTGTGGTCGGATCGGCCATCGTCAAACTGATCGGCGAGGGGCGGCCCGTGGCCGAGGTCTTGCAGTTTGTGGCGGGCTTGGCCGCAGGGGCGCACCGGGCATGATTTTGAAGGTGTCCACGCGCGGACACTTTTGAAAATCCATAATTACCAATGGCTTGACGTTTTCTGTTAACCACATTTTAAGGTCTGCGCCATTGGGGTCAACCGACCGAGGGGCGTTTGACCGGACCCTGTGCAACTGCGCATCGGGCCAAGACATCAAGCCGCGTTGCCTATGACGGCAGGTCTTGCTAGCGTAGTCCTGCCCATCAGGAGAGCCCCATGCCCGTCTTTGCCGCCCCCGTCATCACCTGCATCGATGATCTGAAGCAACTGTACGAACGGCGCGTGCCCAAGATGTTTTACGACTATGCCGAGGCCGGGTCCTATACCGAACAGACCTTTCGCGAAAACACCTCTGATTTCCAAAAGATCCGCCTGCGTCAGCGGGTGGCCGTGGACATGACCGGGCGCAGCACCGAGACGACGATGATCGGGCAAAAGGTTTCGATGCCGGTGGCACTGGCCCCAGTGGGCATGACAGGCATGCAATGCGCCGATGGCGAGATCAAAGCGGCGCGGGCGGCGCAGGCCTTTGGCGTGCCATTCACCCTGTCCACCATGTCGATCTGTTCAATCGAGGATATTGCCGAGGCGACCACCGCCCCGTTCTGGTTCCAGTTGTATGTCATGAAGGACGAGGATTTCGTCGACAGCGCAATTGAACGCGCCCGCAAGGCCAAATGTTCGGCCATCGTGCTGACGCTGGATTTGCAGATCCTGGGTCAGCGGCACAAGGACCTGAAAAACGGGCTGTCGGCCCCGCCCCGCCTGACCCTGCCCAATATCGTGGACATCATGACCAAACCGGGTTGGGCGCTGGGCATGCTGGGCACCAAGCGGCGCACCTTCCGCAACATCGCGGGCCATGCCAAGGGTGTGGGCGACATGGCGTCGCTGATGTCATGGACCAACGAACAGTTCGACCCCCAGCTTGACTGGTCCAAGATTGCCCGCATCCGCGACCAATGGGGCGGCAAGCTGATCCTCAAAGGCATCAACGACCCCGAGGATGCCCGCATCGCCGCCGATTTCGGTGCTGATGCGATCATCGTGTCGAACCACGGCGGGCGGCAGTTGGACGGTGCGCTATCCTCGATCCGCATGTTGCCGTCGATCATGCGGGCGGTGGGCACCTCGGTCGAGGTGCATCTGGATTCGGGCATCCGGTCGGGGCAGGATGTGTTCAAGGCGCTGGCCCTTGGGGCCAAGGGCACCTATATTGGGCGGTCCTTTGTCTATGGTCTGGGTGCCATGGGGCAGGCCGGGGTGACAAAGGCGCTGGAGGTGATCGCCAAAGAGCTGGACATCACCATGGCGCTGACCGGGGTGCAAAAGGCCACCGATATTGGCCGTGATCAGGTGTTGGTGCCCGCCGATTTCGAGGGCAACTGGGTCTGA
>JANNAF010000243.1:0-9454 GCA_031384005.1 Rhodobacterales bacterium
ATTGGCGGTGTCGACCGAGGCCATCAGCGCACCTTGATTGGTCAGGAACCGGCCAAAGGGCACGTTCGGGGCATTGTGGATGCCGTAGACCTGATTGATCGCAAAACGGTCCATCATACCGTCCTGCACCATGGCCTGACCCCCTGCCCCGTCCTCCTCGGCGGGTTGAAAGATCAAGGCGACACGGCCCGAAAAGCGGCGGGTCTCCGTCAGGTATTTGGCCGCCCCCAGCAGCATGGTGACATGGCCGTCATGGCCACAGGCATGCATTTTGCCAGGGATGGTCGAGGCGTAGTCGGCCCCGGTCAGTTCCGTGATGGGCAGCGCGTCCATGTCGGCGCGCAGGCCAATGGTATCGCCGGGGCCCCGACCGTTGATGATGGCCACGATGCCGGTCTGGGCGATGCCGGTATGCACCTCGTCCACGCCAATTTCGGCCAAACGGTCGGCGATGAAGGCGGCGGTATTGACACAGTCAAAAGACAGCTCCGGATGGGCATGCAGGTGCCGACGCCAGCCCTTCATTTCTTCGGAAAAAGCGGCGATACGGTTAAGAACGGGCATGGGCGGACTCCTGTGTCTGGACTTTGATCAAATCTTAAAACCATGGGGGCCGCAATGCCTGACACCCGTTTCGATGCACTTGTGCGGGACCCTGACGGCGGGATCGGCCGTCTGGCGCTGATCATGCGCCACCTGCGTGACCCGGTGACGGGCTGTCCGTGGGATATCGTGCAAACCTTTGCCACCATCGCGCCCTATACCGTCGAGGAAGCGCATGAAGTCGCCGATGTGATCGAGCGCAAGGCATGGGCCGAATTGCCCGGCGAGTTGGGGGATCTGTTGTTGCAGGTGGTCTTTCATGCCACGATGGCCGAGGATGCGGGGATGTTCACGCTGGACGATGTGATCCGCGCGATCAGCGACAAGATGCTGGCACGCCATCCGCATGTGTTCGGCGACGAAAGCCGCGACAAATCCCCCGAACAGCAGACGGTCGATTGGGAACGGCTGAAGGCGGCCGAGCGTGGCGCGCATGTCGGCGGGACTCGCGTTCTGGACGGGGTTGCGATGGGGTTGCCCGCCCTGACGCGGGCGGTCAAGCTGCAAAAGCGGGCAGCGCGGGTCGGATTTGACTGGCCCAGCACCGACGAGGTTCTGGCCAAGATGACCGAGGAGGTGGCCGAACTGGTCGAAGCGCGCGACAGCCTGACCGAGGCCGAGGTGGTCGAGGAGTTTGGTGATCTGATGTTCGTCATGGCAAATCTGGCTCGGCACATGCGGGTCGATCCCGAGGCCGCCCTGCGCGCCGCCAATGCCAAATTCACCCGGCGGTTCCAAAAGATCGAGGATTGGCTGGCCGTCGCAGGCAAGACGCCCGATCAGTCCGATTTGGCCGAGATGGACGCCTTTTGGAACCGCGCCAAGGCCGAGGAAAGGGCGGGGGACGGGGCGGAGGACGGGGCGGAGGACGGGGACGCTACGTAAAAAGTGTTTTAGTCAGGTATTGACCCCGCCGCAGAATCACGGTCTAAGGTGGGCAATTCCCGACTAAAGGAGTCAACCATGTCGCGCATCGCCCTACTTGCCCTTGCCTTTGCCAGCCCCGCTTTTGCGGAGGAGGTGAACCTGTATTCCCACCGCCAGCCCGAACTGATCCAACCGCTGATGGACGCCTTCACCGCCGAAACCGGCATCACTGTGAACATCGCCTTTGTCGACAAGGGCATGGCGGAACGGCTGAAGGCCGAGGGCGACCGGTCGCCTGCCGACCTGGTTTTGACGGTTGATATCGGGCGGTTGATCGAACTGGTCAAAGCGGACGTCACCCAAGCGGTCGACGATCCGACCCTGACCGCCAATATCCCCGCCGAATACCGCGATCCGGCCAACAATTGGTTCGGCCTGACCACGCGGGCGCGCATCGTCTATGCCTCGGTCGAGCGGGTCCAACCGGGTGAAATCACGAGTTATGAGGACCTTGCCGACCCGAAATGGCGGGGCCGTTTGTGCATGCGGTCCGGTCTGAACGATTACAACGTCGCCTTGACGGCGGCCTTTCTGGCGCATCACACGCCCGAGGAGACGACGACATGGTTGACCGGCCTCAAGGCCAATCTGGCGCGCAAACCCACGGGCGGTGACCGCGATCAGGTCAAATCGATCTGGGCCGGGGAATGTGACATCGCACTGGGCAACACCTATTACATCGGCCAGATGCTGAATGACCCCGAACAGGTCGAGTTTGCCAAGGCTGTCCGCATCGATTTTCCGGTGTTCGAGGGGGCTGGCACCCATATGAACGTGTCGGGCATCGCCATGACCAAAGCCGCCCCGAACAAGGAGGCCGCGTTGAAGTTGATGACATGGCTGACCTCGGACACGGCGCAACAGATCTATGCCGAGACCAATCACGAATTCCCAGTCAAACCTGGTGTGCCGCGCTCTGAACTGGTCGAAGGCTGGGGCACCTTTACCGCTGACAGCGTCAGTCTTGCAGAAGTGGCAGCCAATCGCCCGGCGGCGGTCAAACTGATCGAAACGGTCGATTTCGACGGCTGAATTTATTGACCGGATAGACAAATCTGCGGCAATGGCGTTCTGTACTGAAAACAGGAGATCGCCATGCCGCACCCCCCGCGCAAAATCATTATCGACACGGACCCGGGTCAGGACGACGCCTTTGCCATTCTGCTGGCCCTCGCTTCACCCGAGGATCTGGATGTCTTGGGGGTTACGGCGGTGGCGGGCAACGTGCCGCTGAACTGGACCGAACGCAACGCTCGTATCATTTGCGAACTGGCTGGCAAGCCGAATATCCCGGTTTACGCCGGCTGCGACCGCCCGATGAAACGGGCACTGGTCACGGCAGAACATGTTCATGGCAAGACCGGTCTGGATGGCCCGGTGATGGCCGAGCCAACCATGGCATTGCAACCGGGCCATGCGGTGGATTTCATCATCGACACGTTGCGACGCGAACCCGCAGGGACGGTTACCTTGTGCCCGTTGGGACCACTGACAAATATCGCAACAGCATTTGAAAAGGCCCCTGATATTGTGGACCGTGTGGCGCAAATCGTGCTGATGGGCGGCGGCTATTTTGAAGGCGGCAACATCACCCCGGTGGCCGAGTTCAATATCTATGTCGATCCCGAGGCGGCGGATATCGTGTTCCGGTCCGGCGTCAATCTGGTGGTGATGCCGCTGGATGTGACGCACAAGGCGCTGACGACTCGGGCGCGGGTCGAGGCGTTTCGCAGCTTGGGCAACACGGTGGGCCGGGTGGCCGCCGAATGGGCCGACTTCTTTGAACGTTTCGATATGGAGAAATACGGGTCGGAAGGCGCGCCGCTGCATGACCCCTGCGTGATCGCCTATCTGATCCAGCCCGAATTGTTCAAAGGCCGCCACTGCAACGTGATGGTCGAGGTTCAGTCCGAACTGACAATGGGCATGACGGTGGCGGATTGGTGGGGGGTGACGGGTCGGCCCGCCAATGCGCTTTTCATGGGGTCGGTCGATGCGGATGGGTTCTTTGCCTTGCTGACGGAACGATTGGGGCGGATGTAACAGACCGGGGGGTTTCACACCCCCCAAGCACCTTTGCCCAAGGGCAAAGTTGCCTCCCCCCGTGGGATATTTGCGCAGCGAGGATGAGGGATCAGGCCAGAGCGGCTGCAATCGCCGCCCATAGCGTCTCGGTTGGTTCGCAGCCGATTGACAGGCGGATGAAGCCGGGGGCGACCTTGTCACCCCACCGCAGGCGGCGTTCACCAGAGGTATGGGTGGACCCAAAGCTGGTAGATTGCACGATGAGTTTGCAATCGGTCAGGAACCTTTCGGCGGTGTCGGCGTCGCGCAGTTCAAAGCCGATCAGAAAGCCGAAGCCGGACATTTGCCGGGCGGCGATTTCATGCGACGGATCGTTGGCGAGGCCCGGATACCGCACGTTTTTCACCGCAGGATGCGTGGCCAGCCGCGGGGCCAGTTTGCACGCAGTTTCGCACATCCGCGACAGGCGCACGTCCAACGTTTCCAAGCCACGGTGCAACAGCCACGCCTCGAACGCGCCGGGAACTGCCCCTGTCAGGCGGCGGTTTTCGCGGACGCGGGCCATAAAGCCCATGTCACTGCTGGAGACATGACCAAACAACACATCGGAATGACCCGCGGGCGCCTTGGTGTCGGCGGCGACGACGACATCTGCGCCAAGGTCCAGCGGGCGTTGCAGAAAGGGGGTCATTGTCGTGTTATCGGCGATCACAAGCGCCCCTGCGGCATGGGCCCGGGCTGAAAGGGCCGCAATATCAAGGACATCAAGGCCAGGATTGGAGGGAGTTTCGATCAGCACCGCATCGACGCCGGTGAAATCAGCCAAGCTCATCGCCAAGGTCGGAACTTCGACAATCTTGACGCCATAGGTGGCAAGATGTGCGCCCAGCAGGCGGCTGACGTAATAGCCATCCGACGGCAGCATAAGCGTTTTGCCGGCACTCAGCGCCGCCACCAGGGACGCATTGATGGCGGCCATTCCCGAGGGGAAGGCGACGGTTTCAGCCTCCTCCAGCAGGGCCAGCTGCGCCTCGACCGCCTCCCATGTCGGCATGCCGGAGCGGCCGTAGACATGGGTCAGATTGGCAAGATCTGGCGTGTAAAAGGTCGCGGACGAGGTCAGCGGCAGCGCGATGGGGTCGCTGGGCGACAGGTTTTGGGCGCGATGATGCAGCAGGGCAGCGGCGCGGGTGTCTGAGGCGTGGTCCATCTGTCCCCCCTTTGGGTTTTGGCGAACCTGCCCCGTTGCCGGGGCAGGTTCAACCCGCATTATTCCAGACGGGCGGGAAAGCCGGGGGCGCGCAGGTCGGTGCTGAGCAGATCCTCCAGCAGTTTGGCGATCATGGGCGATTGCGCCTCACCACCATAGGCGGCTTTGGCGGCGATATAGGTCTGGTTGGTCATCGAGGCGAGGTCCAAGGGGACACCAAACTCTTTGCCAAATCCCAAAGCGAAACCAAGGTCTTTGAGGGCGAGGTCAATGTTGAAGGCGATGTCATAGGACCCGTTCAGGATCAGCGCCCCTTCGGTTTCATGGACAAAGGAATTGCCCGAGGAGGCCGCGATGGCGGCATGGGCCTGCGCGAGGTCAAGGCCGCCGCGCTTGGCCAGCATCAGCGCCTCAGACGTGGCCTTGAGGTGTATGAAGGCCAGCATGTTGGTGATGACCTTGATGATCGAGGACGAGCCCAGCGGACCCATGTGGAAAATCCGGTCGCCCATGGCCTGCATTGCACCGTGGTGCAGGTCGAACAGGTCGCGGTCACCGCCCGCCAGCATCGTGATGCGGCCCTGATGGGCCAGATGAACGCCACCTGTCACAGGCAGTTCCATCATGCGGATACCCGCCTCGGCGGCGACGGCGGCCAGGCGCAAGACCTCATCCCGGCCAAGGGTGGACATTTCGACCCAAGAAGCCGATTTCTTCATATGGGGCAGGATGTTACGCAACACTCTTTCCGAAACCGCAGGCGACGGCAGGCAGGTGATGACGTGGTCAACCGAGGCCGCAACAGCCTCGGCGCTGGTGGACCGGGTCGCGCCGGGCACGGTCAAGGCGGGGTTCAGGTCATAGACCGTGACGGCAAAACCCGCCCTGACCAGACAACCCGCACAGGCCGCACCAAGGTTGCCAAGGCCGATGTAACCATAGTGGATCATTTGAAATACATCCTGTATTTGGCGCGGATAGCGGCGTCGATTTCAGGGGCAACCATGCAGCCTGCCTTGGCAAGGATGGCATTCTTGCGTTCAATCGCCTTGTCGAGCAGCAGGGGTTTTTTGGCCTCGTTCCACTCTTTCGGGCTCATCCGGTTGGCGACGGCGGGGTAGATGTATTCGGTTTGCATCAGGGCCAGGGTCTGTTCGCTGCCCAGATAATGGCCCGGACCGCCAAGGCAGACCTGTTTCATCGCGTCGATGCTGGTGTTGTCTTCGGTCACCTCGATGCCACGGACGCAGCGCATCGCCTGTCCCAACAGATCGTCGCCCAAGATCAGCGACTCCATGCAGAAACCGAGGAGCGAGGCATGCATGCCAACCGCCTCATAGCACATGTTCAAACCGGCCAGACCAGCCAGGGTGTTGGTGATGCCCTGCTCCCATCCCGCCTGCATGTCGGGCAGTTTGCTGTCCGAGATACCCGAAGCGGCACCCCCCGGCAGGTCGTAGAACCGGTGCATCTGGGCGCAACCGGCCGTCAACAGTGCCTGTTCGGCGGAACCGCCCGACATGGCGCCTGTGCGCAAGTCCGACACGAAAGGCCAGGTGCCAAAGATCGCCGGCGCACCCTTTTTGATGGCGTTGACATAGACGACACCGGCCAGACATTCGGCCATCGCCTGCACGATGGCAAGCGCGATAGGCGCGGGCGCAGTGGCCCCGGCCTGACCCGCCGAAAGCAGCAGCATGGGCATGCCGCGACGGACGCAATCCTCCATCACCCGGCAGGATTCCTCGGCGAATTTCATCGGGGGGACGACGAAGGTGTTGGAATTGCTGACAAAGGGTCGTTCCAGCCATTTTTCCTCGCCGCCCGCAACCATATGCAGGATGTCAAAGGCGGGGGCGACAGCGTCAGGTTCGAAAAAGCTGGTTCCGACATGTTTGGTGGTGGCGGCAAGGCAGGCATACAGGGTGTTCAGGTCCATTTCCACGTTATCAACGACATCGCGGCAGACCATTGTGCGCTGATAAAAGTGGATGTTGTCCAGATTGTTCACCAAGCGGCCAGCGTCATACAAGTCTTGCGCGGTGCTTTCGCGGTATTCCAGTGAGATGGGGTCCACGACATGCACTGCAGCCCCGGCGGTGCCGAAATGGACGTTTGAGCCGCTGAGGTGCAAGTCATATTTGGGGTCGCGGGCATGCAGGGTTATGTTGCGGGCCGCGACGGCCAGCATATCCTCGACCAGGGCGCGGGGAAACCGGATGCGGCCATCATCACCCAGGATCGCGCCTGCCCCGGTCAGGATTTCAACGCCAGAGTCGGGCGCTTGGGAAAGGCCAATCACCTCAAGCGCTTGCAGGGCGCTTTCGTGGATTTTGGCGATGCCGGCATCGGTGAGGGGTTTGTATTGGCCGCCGGGCATGCCGGGACGCACTGGGCGCAGGTTGTCGGCCAAGGGGGCCGAACGGACGGCAACGCGGTTGGCGCGCCCCCCGGTGCGGCGGTTGCGGGCAGGTTCGACGGCCTCACCGATGTCAACGATATCGTTCATCTTGGGTCCTTTGGGATCACGCGCGCACGCGTTCGGATTTCGGGTCATAGAGCGGGGCAAGTGAGGCAATCGCCGCATGCCTGACACCCGCCACTTCGATTTCGTATGTGGAACCAAGGAGTTCCGCATCGCTTTGGTCCTTGCATGGCACATAGCCCATGCCGATGGCCCCGCCAAGGAAATGGCCATAGTTGCCCGAGGTCACTGGTCCGACGATCTGGCCATCGCGCACAACGGCCTCGTTATGAAACAAAAGCGGTCCGGGGTCTTGCAGGCGGAATTGCAGCAGTTTGCGGTCAAGGCCTGCGTCCTGTTTGCGAAACACCGCATCGCGGCCAAGGTAGGCGGGTTTCTTGCGGCTGGCGGTAAAGCCAAGGCCCGCCTCCAGCACGTGATCCTCATCCGTGATGTCGTGGCCCCAGTGGCGATAGGCCTTTTCGATGCGACATGAGTCCAGTGTGTGCAGGCCGCAGAGTTTGAGGCCAAGGGGCGCACCAGCCTCCTCGATCGCCTCAAAGATATGGGCGGTCTGGTCGGAGGAGGCGTAGATCTCCCAACCTAACTCACCCACATAGGTCACCCGGTGCGCCCGCGCGACCCCCATGCCAATCTCGATTTCCCGTGCGGTGCCAAAGGGATGCGCGGCATTGCTAAAGTCCATCGGTGAGACGGCCTGCATCAGATCGCGCGCCTTTGGGCCCATCAGGCACAGGACCGACTCGGCGGCGGTCATGTCGGTGATGACGGCGAAATCATCCCCGACATGGGCGCGCAGCCAAGCCAGATTGCGTTGCAAGGTGGCACCGGGGACGACCATCAGATAGGCGGTTTCCGACAGGCGGGTGACGGTCAGGTCAGCCTCGATCCCGCCCCGGTCGTTCAACAGCATGGTGTAAACGATGCGGCCCTGCGCCACGTCCATTTCAGCCGAACACAGGCGGTTGAGGAAGCGGCAGGCGTCGCGCCCCTCGACCCGGATCTTGCCAAACGAGGTCATGTCAAAGAAGCCGACGTTTTCACGCACAGCCATGTGTTCGGCGCGTTGGTTTTCGAACCAGTTCTGACGCGTCCACGAATATTTGTATTCGCGTTCCTGCCCAGGGTTGGCGAACCAGTTGGCGCGTTCCCAGCCAGCAACCTCGCCAAACACCGCGCCGCGGGCCTTTAGGTGGTCATGCAGGGGTGTGCGGCGGACGCCACGGGCGGTTTCGACCTGACGGTAAGGAAAATGGTCAGCGTAAAGCAGGCCCAGCGTTTCGGTCACGCGTTCCTTGAGGTATTTGCGATTGCGTTGAAAGGGTTGGGCGCGGCGGATGTCGACTTCCCACAGGTCGAACGGAGCCTCTTTTTCGACGATCCAGTGCGCCAGTGCCATGCCCGCACCACCAGACCCCGCAATGCCGACCGAGTTATAGCCAGCGGCGACCCAGTAGCCGCCCAGTTCCGGTGCTTCGCCCAGATAATAGCGGTCGTCGGGGGTGAACGACTCGGGGCCGTTAAAGAAGGTGTGGATGCCCGCCGTCTGGAACAACGGCAGGCGGTTCATGGCGTTTTCCAGAATGGGTTGAAAATGGTCCCAATCCTCGGGCAGGGTGTCGAACATGAAATCGTCGCGGATGCCGTCCATGCCCCAGGGTTTCGCCTTGGGCTCGAATGCGCCGACCATCATCTTGCCCGCGTCCGATTTGTAATAGGTGCATTCGTCGGGCACACGCAGCACGGGCAGATGGCCCAGACCCTGCACGGGTTCGGTGATCAGGTAAAAGTGTTCGCAGGCGTGCAGCGGCAAGGTGACACCGGACTGGCCTGCAAGTTCGCGGCCCCACATGCCACCGCAGTTCACCACGACATCGGCGGCGATATGGCCCGGTTCGCCGTCTTTGGTCATATAGTTGACGCCAGTCACGCGGCCATCCGCCTGGGTGACGCCCACGACCTTGGTATGTTCAAAGATCTGCGCACCCTGCATCCGGGCACCCTTGGCCAGGGCCATCGTGATGTTGGCCGGGTCGCATTGGCCGTCCAGCGGCAGGTGGACCGCACCGACGACGCCGTCGATGTTCAGATGGGGATACATCGCCTTCGCCTCGTTCGGCGAAATCTCGGACACATCGACGTTGAAGATGCGGGCGACGGTGGCTTGGCGCAGCAACTCCTCATGCCGGGCGGCGGTCAGGGCG
>JANNAF010000295.1:0-13006 GCA_031384005.1 Rhodobacterales bacterium
GATGCGCAGGGTCACATCACGATCCCCAACTTTTATGACGGCGTCACCGAACTGCCCGACGCCATCCGCGCCCAGTGGCAAAACCTGTCCTTTGACCATGCCAAGTTTCTGGGCGATGTCGGCTTGTCGGTCCCCGCAGGCGAACAAGACCGCACACCGCTGGAAATGCTGTGGTCGCGCCCGACCGCGGAAATCAACGGCATCTGGGGCGGTTATACCGGCGACGGGTTCAAGACCGTCCTGCCCGCGCAGGCCCATGCCAAGGTGTCCTTCCGACTGGTGGGCACCCAAGACCCCTTCGCCATCCGCCAGAATTTCCGTGCGTGGGTCGAAGGCCAACTGCCCGCCGACTGCACCGTCGAATGGAAAGGCCACGGCAACTCCCCCGCCGGCGTCATGGCCATCGACAACCCGGCGTTCGAGGCGGCCCGCCAAGCCCTGACCGACGAATGGCAGGTCCCTGCCGCCTATATCGGCTGCGGCGGGTCGATCCCGATTGCGGGTTACTTCAAAACCTATCTGGGCATGGACGCCATGCTGATCGGCTTTGGCCGAGACGACGACCAGATCCATTCACCGAATGAAAAATACGATCTGGAATGTTTCCACAAAGGCATCCGGTCTTGGGCGCGCGTTCTGGCCAAACTGGCATGATCATCCGAGATGCCCTGCCGACCGACCGCACCGCATTCGAGGGCCTGTGGCAGGGTTTTCTTGACCACTATGCCACCACCCTGGCGCCACAGATCACGGCCCACACCTGGGACCGCCTGATGAACCCCGCCAGCCCCATGAAAATGCGGCTGGCCACGGTGGAGGGCCAAGTGATCGGATTTGCCATCCACCAGCACCACCCGTCGACCTGGGTCATGGGGGACGACTGCTATCTAGAGGATCTGTATGTCTCGCCTGCCGCGCGTGGTCAGGGGGCGGGGCGGGCCCTGATTGCCGATCTGCAGGCTTTGGCCCGTGACCGGGGCTGGCACCGCCTGTATTGGCATACCGATCAGGGCAATACGACGGCGCGGGCGCTGTATGACAGTATCGTTCCTGCGGACGGCCATATTCGCTACCGCCTGCGGCTGACATGACAACGGGGGCCAGATGGCCCCCGTTGGTTTCAGGTCAGCGGCTTAGCTGGAAAAGGTGATCGACTTGGCCAGATTGGTGACGCCGATTTGGTCAAACGATACGCTGACTTTTTGGCCGGCATTGAAAACGCCCAGACCCACGCCGTAGGGCACCTCGAACACAGAACCATCTTGCAGGGTGATGGTCCGTTCGGTTTCATTGACCTCGACGATAAAGCCGACATCGACTTGGGCACCCATATTGGGTGTGGCCATTGCCGCCGTGCTGGTGGCCAAAACTGTTGCAATCAAAAGGGCCGAAGTGATTTTCGTAAACATGTAAAATCTCCGTTGATGACCCGGCATTGGCCGGGCTTTCCTGCGCTTTTTGGGTGGCAGGTCTGCCTTCCCTTGCGCTGAACTTCATCTGGGGAAACCCAACCACAGTTGAAACCCTTGGGGCCAAGATCAAAAAATAGCGGGCGAAAAGCTGCCAAATACCTGAAAAGGCATGGCAAATTATCGCCCACCATGGACATGTCGCGCAGACGTGACCGACGGAAACGGAACACTCACGTCAGACCCGCCCCGCCCCACCAAAACCGCCAAAACCGCCATTCGCCCCAACGTGAATACCAGCATTACGAACAGGGCCGCGTGCAGCGCCAGATCGAACCTGTCCATCGGTTTGACCAGATCACCCGCCACCAACATCCTCAGCTTTTCCCAAAGCTGCGGTTCCGGAACAAATGGCCCAAGGCCCACCGTCAGCGCCGCGACAATCAACAGGCTTGGCGGGATTTGGACCAAAACAGACATATGCGCTCCCTCGGTTTCCCGCTGGATGAAACGTATTTTATCTACTGTATCTGATGAAAGTGGCGCGGTGGACGGGGCTCGAACCCGCGACCCCCGGCGTGACAGGCCGGTACTCTAACCAACTGAGCTACCACCGCGCATTAACAGTCACTACGTTCGGGCGGGCTTGGCGGCTGGCGCGGTGGACGGGGCTCGAACCCGCGACCCCCGGCGTGACAGGCCGGTACTCTAACCAACTGAGCTACCACCGCAAGCTGCCCGGGCCCGCCCGAACGTGTGGGGGTATTACGTAAGCCGCAGGGCGGCGTCAAGCGGCTGGGACAAGATTTCTGCCACCAGCCGCGTGCCTTCCGGATTTCCCACCCGACAGGGCGAACGCGGCACAAAAAAGACCGGGCGCCGTGGCATCCGGTCCGTTGTTGCAGCGCCCAGCGCGGGTCCCCGCGTCAGATCAGCAGGAAATCATCGGCCCCAACGCTTGCCGCGTCCCAACCCATCACGGTCAACACGTCTCTGGTGCCAAACCGCAACTCGACCCCGGTAACAGTTTCCACGACGGTCATGGCGTTGAACTGGCGGGCCGACAAAATGATCATGTCATCCCGCGCCATCGAGGCATCGGCAAAATCGGTGATCTTGTCCTTGCCTTCGCCGCGCGCGAACACAAACTGATCCGCCCCTGCCCCCCCGGTCAACACATCACGGCCCGCACCGCCCCAGATGTAATCATCCCCGGCATTGCCTTTGACGGTGTCATTGCCATTGGCCGCCAACAGGATATCACCGTTGCGCGACCCAACAAAACTGTCATTGCCCTCGGCCAGCAGGACAAAGGCCGCCTCAAGGCCGACAACCGCGTAAACCTGCGCCAATTGGGCCAAAGGTGTCGACAAACCCGTGACAGTGACCAGCGGATCACCCGCCGCAGAAAAGACCGCCAACGCGTCCACAACGCCGCCAACCGGCTCGCCCCCGGCATAGGCAAATCCAGTTCCATGTATCTGGAATCCATCACCCTGCGCATCTTCGTAACGCAGGCTGATCGTGGTCGCCAAAACCGGCTCCAACGAGCGCGGGTTCAAAAACGTGTTCGGGCTTCCCAAATCGCCCAATGCCGCGCCAATCACAAATCTCGCCATGAAATCCCTCCCCAAGGGTGAACCGCCCGCACTTCGCGCCCCAGCGTGACATCAGGCCCAGCGCGGGTCAAGAGCGGGACGCTGGCTGCACAGGCGGCGGCCAGCGTCACCCCATCAGGTCAAAATGGCAGCGAGAATGTGAAATCATCCGCGCCCAAGTCGGCCGCGGTCTGGTTCAGGATCCGCAAGGTCCCCTTGGTCCCAAACTCGATCAACAGATCATTGCCGTCCTCGACCAGCACTATTTCAGCAAAGTTTGCCCGCCGCACCACGATCATATCGTCCTGGCGCCCCCCGGTGTCGGTAAAGTCCACAATCGTATCCACCCCCTTGTTGGGATTGAACATAAAGAAATCACCCCCCGCTCCGCCCGTCATACGGTCCTGCCCATCCATGCCAGCGACGATATCGCGGCCACCACCACCAAACAGCCGATCATTGCCGCCCCCACCGGCAATAATATCGCCATGCGACGACCCGTAAACCTGATCCTTGCCGCGCAGCAGGGCAATGTCCAGTTTGCCCACTGACAGGTCAGCAGCCACCTCTGCAGCCCCTGCCGACAGGCCCGTGATAGTAAAGATGCTGGCACCGCCCGGTGCAAACACGTCAATCCCCGTCACCGTGCCGCCCGTGATCCCGGCGGGCGCATAGGTCAGCGCGGTACCAGTCAGGTTGATGCCAAAACCAAAATCGTCCAGCAGCGTGGCCGATGTCTCCACCCCCACCACAGGACGCAGGCTGTCCAGATCCAGAAAACTTGGCGGATCGGCATAATCGGTCGACGCTTCGCCAAATGTCAGAATGGCCATGATAACTCCTTAACCCCAACCCGGTGCGCGCCACCCTGGCGCGAGTATACCCGCAAGAACATTCACGGGACACGGCAGGATGTCAAATCCGAACAGGGCCCTATCGGTCAGGGGCAGGGATAAAATCGCCCGCGTCACCCGGCGGCAATTGGAACCGGCCATGCCGCCAATCGCCCGCCCGCCACGCCTCACGCGCGGCATCGATGCGCTCTTTGCTGGAGGCGACAAAGTTCCACCACAGATGGCGCGGCCCCTCCATCGTGGCCCCCCCCAGCAGCATCAGCCGCGCGCCATTGTCGCCGGCCCGCAGGCTGACCCGGTCGCCGGGCCGGAACACCAACATCCGCCCCGCCTCGAACACCTGACCCGCCACCGTCACCTCACCGGTCAACACATAGACGCCACGATCCTCGTGGTCGTCCGGCATGGGCAACGCAGCCCGGGGGGCCAGCAGCGCATCGGCATAAAGCGTTTCTGACGGCGTTTCGACCGGGGCCACGGCACCGTAAGCATGCCCCAGGATCACGCGCACCAACTTGCCCTCACCCTCCAGCATCGGCAGGTCGGCGGCAGGGGTATTCACGAACCCCGCCGGCCTGTCCTCTTGCTCCAGCGGCAGCGCCAGCCATGTCTGCAGCCCGAACAGGCTTTGCGGTCCGGGGGGGCCGTCCATCCGCTCGGAATGGGTGATCCCCAGACCCGCAATCATCAGATTGACCTCGCCCGGGGCAATCCATGCATCGGTGCCCAGACTGTCACGGTGATGGATGCGCCCCTTCATCAGATAGGTGACGGTGGCCAGCCCAATATGCGGATGCGGGCGCACATCAACGCCCTTGCCAGTCAAAAACTCGGCCGGACCCATCTGATCAAAAAAGATAAAGGGTCCAACCATCTGCCGCTGCACCGATGGCAGCGCACGGCGCACCTCGAATCCACCCAGATCACGGGCACGCGGGATGATCACGGCGGCGATGGCGTCCACCTCGTTTCCCATTGGGATGGTTGCGTCCAGTGCGGGGTTCCAGCTCATGTCAGTCTCCTGTTAGTCACACGGTATACCGCAGATCTCCCGGCACCCTTAGACCGATTTTCGCACAGGTCCTGTGCCCCGCTCCGCCTCTTAACCCCAAGGATGATCGCGGGCACAGCAGCCGCGCCGGGCAAAGTCAGGTCCGCCCGGCCGCTTGGCTTACTCCCAGCCAACACCCCTATCGGTGTCAACGCGTCCAAAACAGGGGAAATGGTGGGTCGTGACGGGCTCGAACCGCCGACATTCTCGGTGTAAACGAGACGCTCTACCAACTGAGCTAACAACCCGACGGCGGCACCTTTAGCCAAGGTTGCACGCCGACACAAGCCATCAAAGCACGGCTCGGATTGACATATTGCATCGACCGCCTAACCTGAGCCAAATATTCGGGGCGGAAAACATATGGCAACACTTGGCGGCACCAACAGCCCTGACACCGTTCACGGTACCTCGTCTGACGACTATATCTATGGCTGGTCACCTGCCAACGCCTTTGGCAACATGGGGCCAGCCGCCGACTCTGACACCCTGTTTGGCCATGATGGTAACGACCGCCTGAATGGCGGCAACGGCGCTGACCACCTGTTTGGCGGGGCAGGTGACGACGACTTGTTCGGCGCAGCGTCCTCCCTCTCAGGCGCCCCAGCCCCCTATAGCGACCTTTTGGACGGCGGCATTGGCAATGACAGACTGTTCAGCAACGGTGGCAACACCACCCTATTGGGCGGCAGCGGCGATGACCTGATCTCGGCTTGGGGTTACCACGGCCGCTTTCACATCGACGGGGGCAATGGTCTGGATGTGTTGGAATTTAGTTTGGACACGCAATCCAGCCTTTTCACCCTGACAATTGCCAATCCCAACACCGTGCAAACGTTGCCCGACGGATCGACCGTCACCGGGATTGAGGTGTTGTTCTTTACAGGCGGCGACGGCGATTGCCACGTCACCGGCGGCAACGGCGCGGACGACCTGACCGCAGGACTGGGACAAAGCTGGCTGGATGGCGCGGGCGGCAACGATACCTTGCGCGACTTTTCCCACGACGGCCCCTCGACCCTGATCAGCGGCGGCGGTGACGACATGTTTTTCCTGTACCATGGTCCGGACGTTCAGATTTTCGGCGGCAGCGGCATTGACCGCCTGACCTGCGACCTGACAGGTCTGGACCAAGGCGTCACCCTGTCCTTTGCTGATCCGACCCGCAGCCAAACCCTGCCCAGCAATCTGTTCCTGCTTGGGATTGATCGCATCGATCTGGTGGCCACCGATTTTGCCGATACCGTGACCGGCGGCCAGTTGGGCGACACGATCAACGGCGCGGGCGGCCATGATGTCCTGTCAGTCGGCGACGGCAATGATTTGATCGAGGATACGGTCGGCAACAACACCCTGTTCGGCGGGGGTGGACGCGACGTGTTCATCACCGGCCCAGGCTCGATCAATATGATCAACGGCGGCGGCGGTCTGGACAGGATTGAGTTGTCCGTCCGGGACAGTGCAGAGGCAGTTGTTTTGAACCTTGCCACCCCCGACCTTTTGCAAATCCTGCCCAACGGCACCACAATCCGCAATGTCGAATCCATCACCTTTATCGGCAGCGCGCATGGTGACACTGTCACAGGGGGTGATATTGGCAACGATTTCACCGGTGGCGACGGCAACGACAGCTTTACCGGCGGTGCCGGCGGCGACGAATTCGACGGTGGTCTGGGCGATGACACCCTGTCAGGCGGCGACGGAGAGGACTATTTTTTTCACACCCTGTTCAGCGGAGCCTGCGAGATTGTTGGCGGACTGGGCACCGACGGATTGTGGCTTACAACCCATGACGCCACCACCGGGCTGACCCTGTCGCTGGCCGATCCGACCGTCTGGCAGGTGCTGCAGGATGGCACGCGGTTTATCGGTATCGACCATCTTGACACCTTTGGCACCGGGTTTGACGATCACATCCTCGGCGGCAGCGGCAACGATTTTCTGGGCGGTCAAACCGGTAGCGACTTTTATGATGGCGCAGGCGGCAATGACACGCTGCAAGGTGGCCAAGGCGGCGACACCCTGTTCGGCGGCACTGGCAATGACCGTTTCGAAGTGTTTCAGTTTTGGGGATCAACCGGCATTCAGGACGATGTGGTGCGCGGCGGTGCGGGTCGCGACAATCTGTCTCTCGACATTCAATCCATCGCCACCATCGGTTATAGCCTGTCGCTGGCCCGACCCAATGTCGTGCAAAACCTGGCCGGGGTTTTGTCATTCGCAGGCATTGAACAGATCACCTTTTCTGGGTCCATCCATGCGGACACCGTGACCGGCGGGGCCTATGGCGATTTGATCGGCGGCAATGACGGCGATGACCGGCTGTTTGGTGCAGGTGGCAACGATACGGTGTCGGGGGGGTATGGTTATGACCGGATCGATGGCGGTGCCGGGGCGGACGTTTTGGTTGGCGGCGGCGACTACGATATGTTTCTGTTCAGCACCCCCCCCCTGACAGGCGAAGTTGACCGCATCAACGACTTTACCGACAGCGGTTACTTTGGCCGCGACGTCATCGCCCTGCGCTCGGCGGCCTTTGCGGGCCTGACCAATGGCCCGCTGGCGGCAGCGGATTTTGTGCTGGGCACCACCGCCCAAGACACCAGCGACCGCATCCTGTATGACCAAAGCACCGGGCAGGTCTGGTATGACGCCGACGGCACCGGCGGCACAGCAGCCGTGCATTTCATTGATATCACGCCAAAACCCGTTTTGGTCGCGACCGATTTTCTAATTCTGTGAAGCCAAAACGAAACCGGGGCGCGCTTGTGGCGCACCCCGGTCCGGGCAATATGGTGGGCGATAAGGGATTTGAACCCCTGACATCATCGATGTGAACGATGCGCTCTACCGCTGAGCTAATCGCCCGAAACGGCTGGGTTGCATTTCCTTTATCGGGTCAATGCAATCATGCCAAACTCGGTCGCGCGTTTCTTAGTCCTGATCCGCCGCGTCTGCAAGAGCCTCTTTTTCCGCTTTCGCCTTGGCCCCGGCACCACCGCCAGCCCCGCCACCCTGACGCATCTTCAGCGTCATGGCACCCGAGGTCCCCTCGGCGGCCTGACGGGCGATGCGCACCTTGCCAAAGGCCGGCAGGTTCAGATTTTCGCCGTTCTTCAGTGCTTCGCCCATCTGCAGCAGGGTCGCCTCGACGATTTCCTTGACGCCCTTTTTCTTGCCGCCGGTGGCCGCAACCACACGGTCCACCAGCTGTTTCAGGCGCAGACCGGCAACACCCTTGGCTGCAGCGTCGCCTTCACCCTCTCCTGCCACAACAGGATCAGCGACCGCAGCGGCCTTGGCCTTGGCTGCGCGCGGACCATTGGCTTTGACGCCAGCCTTGTTGGCTGCATTGGGAGAAGTGGGTTTTGTGGCCATGATCGGGTCTTTCGCTGTTGTTTCAAAATTCGCCATGAACCTAGCGTGAAACTTTGCAAATGAAAACCTGCCACAGTCTGCGTCAGCCGAAAATCGTGGCAGAACAAAGGGCGCGGTCGTCTGGACCGCGCCCCTGTCAGGTCAATGCGCCGTGGCTGACTGCCCAGCCTCGCGGGCTGCGGCGCGTGCTGCCGCCGCCGCCTCCTCGGCTTCTTCGTCCCAGACGATGGGTTCGGGCTGACGCACCAGTGCGATTTTCAAAACCTCGCGCACATGGCTTACCGGAATGATCTCCATCCCTTGCTTTACGTTGTCCGGGATCTCGACCAGATCCTTGGCGTTTTCCTGCGGGATAATCACTGTCTTGATCCCACCACGCAGTGCCGCCAGCAGCTTCTCCTTCAACCCGCCAATCGGCAACGCATTACCACGCAGCGTCACCTCACCCGTCATCGCCACATCCTTGCGCACCGGAATTCCGGTGATCACGGACACGATCGATGTCACCATCGCCAACCCGGCGGATGGCCCGTCCTTGGGGGTTGCCCCCTCAGGCAAGTGCAGGTGAATGTCCATCATCTCGAACTTGGTCGGCTTGACGCCCAGTTCGGGGCTGATCGACCGGACATAGGACGCGGCTGCATCGATGGATTCCTTCATCACATCGCCCAGCTTGCCCGTCGTCTTCATCCGACCCTTGCCCGGCAGCCTCAGCGCCTCGATGTGCAGCAACTCGCCACCCACCGATGTCCACGCCAGCCCCGTGACCACACCAACCTGATCCTCCGTCTCGGCCAGACCCCAGCGATGCCGCTTGACGCCCAGATAGCTTTCGATGTTTTCCGGTGTGATTTCAACCACTTTCGCGGTTTTCTTCACAATCTCGGTCACCGCCTTGCGCGCCAGCTTGGCAATCTCACGCTCAAGGTTCCGAACCCCGGCTTCCCGCGTATAAGACCGGATCACCTCGGTCAGCGCCGCATCCGTGATCTTGAACTCACCCTTTTTCAGGGCGTGACCCGTGATCTGCTTGCTGATCAGATGCCCCTTGGCGATCTCACGCTTTTCATCTTCGGTATACCCGGCCAGCGGGATGATCTCCATCCGGTCCAAAAGCGGCCCCGGCATGTTGTAAGAGTTCGCCGTGGTGATGAACATGACGTTCGACAGATCGTATTCGACCTCCATGTAGTGGTCGGTAAAGGTCGCGTTCTGTTCCGGATCCAAAACCTCCAGCATGGCCGACGCCGGATCGCCCCGGAAATCCTGGCCCATCTTGTCAATCTCATCCAACAAGATCAGCGGGTTGGTCGTCTTGGCCTTTTTCAGCGCCTGAATGATCTTGCCGGGCATCGACCCGATATAGGTGCGCCGATGCCCCCGGATTTCAGATTCGTCCCGAACCCCCCCCAACGAGATGCGGATAAACTCGCGCCCCGTCGCCTTGGCAACCGAACGGCCAAGCGAGGTCTTGCCAACACCCGGAGGGCCGACAAGGCACAGGATCGGTCCCTTCAGCTTGGCCGAACGGGCCTGCACCGCCAGATATTCGACGATCCGCTCTTTGACCTTTTCCAGCCCGTAATGGTCGGCATCCAACACCCTTTGTGCTGCACCCAGATCCTTTTTGACCCGGCTCTTGGTGCCCCATGGCACCGCCAGCAGCCAATCCAGATAGTTGCGCACCACTGTCGCCTCGGCTGACATGGGTGACATGTTCTTCAGCTTCTTCAGCTCGGCCTCGGCCTTTTCGCGGGCCTCCTTGGAAAACGCGGTTTTCTTGATCCGCTCTTCCAGCTCGGCTACTTCGTTCTGGCCCTCTTCGCCGTCGCCCAGCTCCTTCTGAATGGCCTTCATCTGCTCATTCAGATAGTATTCGCGCTGGGTGCGCTCCATCTGGCTCTTGACGCGGGTCTTGATCTTTTTCTCGACCTGCATGACCGACAGTTCGCCCTGCATGTGGCCAAAGATCTTTTCCAGCCGCTCGGCGACATTCAACGTCTCCAGCAGGTCCTGCTTGACCGAAACCTCGACCCCCAGATGGCCCGCTACCAGATCGGCCAGACGCGCAGGCTCATGCGTGTCGGCCACCGCTGACAACGCCTCTTCGGGGATGTTCTTTTTGATCTTGGCGTATTTCTCGAACTCGTCGCCGACAGTGCGCAGCATGGCGGCCACGGCATCCTTGTCGCCGGGCGTCTCGTCCAGCAGTTCGGCGCGCGCCTCAAAGAACGACGCGTTTGCCACGAATTCGGTAATCTTGACACGGGCACGCCCCTCGACCAGCACCTTGACGGTGCCATCGGGCAGTTTCAGCAACTGCAGCACATTGGCCAGCACGCCAACCTTGTAGATGCCATCCGTGGCGGGGTCATCCACCGAAGGGTCGATCTGGCTGGACAGCAAAATCTGCTTGTCATCCGCCATCACCTCTTCCAAAGCCCGCACCGATTTTTCACGCCCCACAAACAGCGGCACGATCATGTGGGGAAACACCACAATATCGCGCAGCGGCAAAACCGGATAGCTTTGGGACAAATTGTCAGTCATGTGACTTCCTTTCTGGCAGGATGGCTTTGGTCCCGACTGTCGGCAACATCTGGGCCATCCCCTGTTCGTGATTTGTATCTGTGTGCGCGGCGGGCACAAGTCAACCTGTGCAGACGTGCAATCATGCGCACATGATCGTGCGGCAGCAAGAGGGGTTTTGGATACAGTTTGTGCATGGCACCGCGCCCAGTGTGGCGCGGCTACCTTTGGTAGCTCAGCAGCGCCCGCATACCGTTCCGCCTGGGCTCAGCCGCCTCGTCCACCAGCATGACCATCAGCATCTGTTTGTCGGACAAGGCATAAGTTCGCAACCTGCTGACCATCCCAGCCATGGCCGGGACCACGCCCTGAAACTGCGGCAGATCGACAGCATCAGACAGTATCCCTGCCCTGGCCAGCACAGGCCCCAGAAACTCCTGCGCATCCAATGACGACTCGCCGGGCAGCGCCGCTTTCTCTGCCGCGTTCGGGCGGCAATAGGGGTCAGCCACCGCCGCCCCAGCCAGCCAAACCCAGCTCAGCAGCGCCGCTATCCCTCGCGTCAAAGGTGAAAATGCAGTTAACGACATTCAGCAACCATATGATTTTAAACGTTTTTGCCAAACGTCCGCGCGTGGGACATCACAGGACCTCGATATCCCCGCGCGCCTGCATATCCCGAAACACCCCCGCAAACGCCGCCAACCGCCCAGCCGCGATCGACTCGCGCAAGGTCTGCATCAATTCCTGAAAGTAGTGCAGGTTGTGCCATGTCAGCAGCATCGATGCGATGATCTCCTGACTGCGGAACACATGATGCAGATAGGCCCGCGAATAGCCGCGACAGGTCGGGCAGGTGCAATCCTCGTCCAAGGGGCGCGGGTCGTCCTGATGGCGGGCGTTCTTGATGTTGACCTGCCCCCACCGGGTCCAGGCCAGCCCGGTGCGCCCGGACCGTGACGGCAGGACACAGTCCATCATGTCGATCCCCCGCTCGACCGCGCCGACGATATCGCTGGGCTTGCCCACCCCCATCAGATAGCGCGGCTTGTCCTCAGGCAGCATCCCCGGCGCATAGTCCAGCACGGAGAACATCGCCTCCTGCCCCTCGCCCACCGCAAGGCCCCCAATGGCATAACCGTCAAACCCGATCGCCTTCAACGCCTCGGCACTCTCGCCCCGCAGGTCCTGATCGACCCCGCCCTGCATGATGCCAAACAACGCATGCCCCGGCCTGTCGCCAAAGGCATCGCGTGACCGCTGCGCCCAGCGCATCGACATCCGCATCGACTTTGCCACCGCCTCATCCGTAGCGGGCAACGCCGGACACTCGTCAAAACACATGACGATGTCCGACCCCAGCAGCTTTTGGATCTCCATGCTGCGCTCGGGGCTCAGCATATGCTTGGACCCGTCGTAATGGCTGGAGAACTTCACCCCCTCTTCGGTCAGCTTGCGCAAGGCAGACAGCGACATCACCTGAAACCCACCAGAGTCCGTCAAAATGGGCCGGTCCCAGTTCATGAACTTGTGCAATCCGCCCAGCCGGGCAATCCGTTCCGCCGTTGGTCGCAACATCAGATGATAGGTATTGCCCAGCAGGATATCGGCCCCGGTCGCACGCACACTTTCCGGCAGCATGGCCTTGACCGTCGCCGCCGTGCCCACCGGCATAAAGGCGGGCGTGCGAATGTCGCCCCGCGTGGTATTGATCACCCCGGTCCGCGCGCGGCCATCCGTGGCATTTACCGAAAACCCAAAGCCCGTCGCCATGATCCGCTCCAACTACCGATTGCCCTTCTGGGCGAAACCCCCGAAAATGAAAAGAGGCAAGCAGGCACAAATGGACCCCAAACCGCGTCAGAAATCCACCGACCGCAGGCGCGACCTTGCCGCCGCCGCCCTGCGCTGCCTGCAGCGCGACGGTTACGCAACCCTGACCGCGCGCAAGATTGCGGCCGAGGCGGGCATGTCGCTGGGCCATATCTCTTATCATTTCGCCTCGATGGATGCCCTTTTGGCGGCCGCCTATGAACTGGCGTCCGACAATCTGCGCGCCGTCGGCAGTCAATTTCTGGCGGAAAAGGCCAGCGCAATTGACCGGCTTGCCGCGTTCTTGCAGGCCGGTTTTGCCCCCGATTTCCTGCATCCCGCACATCTGCGCATGCGGATCGACCTGTGGTCGGC
>JANNAF010000359.1:0-3957 GCA_031384005.1 Rhodobacterales bacterium
TGTCGGCCCCGGCGCAGGCCTATGTTCCAAACTTTAACCGGATCTGGGCGACCTGTCCGCACAGCACGCTGACGACCTTTGGCCCGGATGTGGGCCTGCCAACCGGGCAGATGGGCAATTCCGAGGTTGGACACACCAACATTGGCGCGGGCCGGGTGGTGGCGATGGATCTGGGCGCGATTGATCTGGCGGTCGAGGATGGCAGTTTTGCCACCAATGACGGGCTGGTGGGGTTCATCGCCAAGCTAAAGGCAACCGGCGGCACGGCGCATCTGATCGGCGTGGTGTCGAATGGCGGGGTGCATGGCCATATCAGTCATGTGCTGGCGGCAGCCCGTGCCATAACGCTGGCCGGGGTGCCGGTTGCGCTGCACGCGATCACCGATGGCCGCGATGTGGCCCCCAATTCCGCCGAGACGTTCATCACTCAATTGATGCTGGCCCTGCCCGCCGGGGCGCAGGTGGCGACGGTGATTGGCCGGTATTGGGCGATGGACCGCGATACGCGGTGGGAACGGGTTCAGCGCGCCTTTGAGGCGATTGTGAACGCGCGGGGCGCAGTGGCCGACACGCCGGGCGCAGCGGTGACGGCATCCTATGCCAAGGGCGAGATGGACGAATTTCTGGCCCCCACCGTCATCGGCGGCTATGCCGGGGCGCGGGATGGCGACGGGCTGTTTTGCCTGAATTTCCGGTCAGACCGGGCGCGTGAGATTTTGGCGGCGCTGGCGGACCCCGGATTTGGCGGATTTGACACCGGGCCGCGGCCGGTCTGGGCGGCGCTGCTGGGGATGGTGGAATATTCCGACAGCCACAACACCTATATGCAGGCGGCCTACCCCAAGCGGGTGTTGCCCAACACAATTGGCGAATGGGTGGCAAGCCGTGGTTTGACCCAGTTCCGTCTGGCCGAGACGGAAAAGTACCCTCATGTGACGTTCTTTTTGAACGGTGGCCGCGAGGTGCCGTTTTTGGGCGAGGATCGGTGCATGCCGAAATCGCCCAAGGTGGCGACCTATGATTTGCAGCCCGAGATGTCGTCGGTCGAGGTGTCGGACCAATTGGTCATGGCGATCGACAAGGGGTATGACCTGATCATCGTCAACTTTGCCAATCCCGATATGGTGGGCCACACCGGGTCGTTGCCCGCCGCGATTGCCGCCTGCGAGGCGGTGGACAAGGCGCTGGGCCGGGCGCTGGACGCGCTGACGCGCACCGGCGGCGCCATGATCGTGACGGCGGATCATGGCAACTGCGAGGTGATGGTCGATCCGGTGACGGGCGGGCCGCACACGTCACACACCACCAACCCGGTGCCGGTCATTCTGGTGGGCGGGCCTGCGGATGCGGTTTTGCGCGATGGCGGGCGGCTGGCGGATCTGTCGCCGACGTTGCTGGCGCTGATGGAATTGCCGCAACCGCCCGAGATGACAGGGCGGAGCCTGCTGTTGGCATGATACGCGCCGCCGCCCTGATGGTGATGTTGGCCCTGCCCGCTGCGGCGCAGGAGGTGACCGGCGATGTGGCGCAGGCGGCGGCCAAGGCGTCTGCCGCGTTGCAGGCATCGGTTGGGGCACTGGATGCCGCCGACAGCGCCAAGGACCGGGTCACCGCATTGACCAGCACGATCAAGGCCTATGAGGCGGGTCTGGCTGCGCTGCGCGAGGCGTTGCGGCAGGCGGAACTGCGCGAGGCAACGCTGTCGCTGCAATTCGAGAGCCAGCGGGACCGGTTATCGCAATTGCTGGGGGTGCTCACCAGTCTGGACGCCGATCAGGGGCCGTTGTTGTTGTTGCATCCCGGCGGACCGTTGGGCACTGCGCGGTCGGGCATGATGCTGGCCGATGTCACCCCCGCCCTGCAACGCCAGGCCGAGGCATTGCGCCAAGACCTGCAAGAGTTGGCGGATCTGCGCAGTTTGCAGCAATCGGCGGGCGTCACCTTGTCCAGTGGGTTGCAGGCGGCCCAAGAGGCGCGGGCCGCCTTGTCGCAGGCCATATCGGACCGGACCGATCTGCCCAAACGCTTCACCGAGGATCCCGAGGCGCTGCGCAACCTGTTGGAAAGCGCCGATACGCTGGACGCCTTTTCCAGCGGGTTGTCGCCGCAGGACAGCACGGTGCAGGGATTTGCCGATGCCAAGGGCGCGCTGCCGTGGCCGGTCTTGGGCAACATCATCCTGCAACCGGGCGAAACCGATGCCAAGGGTGTCACGCGGCCGGGTGTCACGCTGGCCACGCGGGCCTTGGCACTGGTCACCGCACCCTGGGCCGCGACGGTACGCTATCGCGGGCCGCTTTTGGACTACGGAAATGTGATGATTATTGAACCCGGCGGGGACTATCTATTGGTCCTGTCGGGTTTAGAAACGTTGTATGGCGATGTGGGCGATGTGGTTGCGGCGGGGCAGCCCCTGGGTTTGATGGGGGGTCTGATGGAGGGTGCGGCGCCGGATGGGGCCGACATTCTGTCTGACGCCACAGATGGCAGTGGCGCCGAGGCGACGGAAACGCTTTACTTGGAAGTCAGGGAAAAGGCCGAACCTGTCAATCCGCTGGACTGGTTTGAGGCAAACGAGGAATAGGACGCATGAACAAGCTATTGATGGCCGCATTGGGCGGGACACTGGCCGGCGCGCTAATTACGACGCAATTCGCCGGACCGCTGATCGCGCAGACGGCGGGCAAGACGTCGTCCGTGTATGAACAACTGGACCTGTTTGGTGATGTGTTTGAACGCATCCGTGGCCAATACGTCGAGGAGCCGGACAACGGCAAGCTGATGGAGGCGGCCATCAATGGCATGCTGACCTCGCTTGACCCCCATTCCAGCTATATGAACGCGCAGGATTTCGCGGACATGCAGGTGCAGACCAAGGGCGAGTTTGGTGGTCTGGGCATCGAGGTGACGCAGGAAGATGGTTACGTCAAGGTCGTCAGCCCGATCGACGGCACCCCGGCCGACAAGGCGGGCATGCAGACCAACGACATCATCACCCAGGTTGACGGGGCGACGGTTCTGGGTCTGACTATGGATCAGGCAGTGGACCTGATGCGCGGGCCGATCGGGTCCGAGGTTGTGATCACCGTGGTGCGCGAGGGCGTGGCCGACCCGTTCGACGTGTCGATCATCCGCGAAACCATCAAGGTGGCCGCGGTCAAGAGCCGTGTGGTGGGCGAAACGGTTGTGCTGCGGATTTCCTCGTTCACCGACCAAACCTTTAGCGGACTGCAAAGCGAACTGGCCAAGGCGGTCGAGGAAGCGGGCGGTGCCGACAAGGTCAACGGCTTTGTCCTTGACCTGCGCAACAATCCCGGTGGGTTGCTGACCCAGGCGATTGACGTTTCGGATGCCTTTCTGAACGAGGGTGAGATCGTATCAACGCGGGGCCGTGGCCCGCAGGACAACGAACGCTTTAATGCGGTGGCGGGCGATCTGGCAGCAGGCAAGCCGGTGGTTGTCTTGATCAACGGTGGTTCGGCCTCGGCGTCCGAGATTGTGGCAGGGGCGCTGCAGGACCATCGCCGGGCGATTGTGGTTGGCACCAAAAGCTTTGGCAAAGGGTCAGTGCAGACTATTATCCCGGTGCGCGGCAATGGCGCAATGCGGCTGACTACGGCGCGGTATTACACGCCCTCGGGCCGGTCGATCCAGGCGCTGGGCGTCATGCCTGACATCGTGGTGAACCAACCGCCCTTTGACCCCGAAAAGGCCGCAGCGGATGAGGCCGCCCCGGCGGATACCCGGTCCGAGGCTGATCTGCGCGGCATCCTGTCCAACGATTCGATGACCGAGGAAGAGCGCAAGCAACTGGAGGAGGACCGCGCCCGCACCGAAGAGACCGCCAAGCTGCGCGACGACGATTACCAACTGGCCTATGCCGTTGATATCCTGCGCGGGTTGTCGGCTGTGTCGGCCAAACCCTGACCGCGCATCTGCCGCACCCGACGCTTTGGG
>JANNAF010000378.1:0-93057 GCA_031384005.1 Rhodobacterales bacterium
GGCACCAGATTGTGACGTTGCCAGACGATGCCGACCTGCGCGCGAAACGCCCGCAAATCGCGCGGGGTCAGCGCGCACACGTCGCGGCCCAGCATCTCGATCCGGCCACCCGTCGGTTCGGTCAGCCGGATCAGGCATTTCAGGAGCGTGGATTTGCCCGACCCATTCGCCCCGATCAGCGCGGTGGACTGGCCGGGGGCAAGTGTGAAATTCAAGCCGTTCAGGATGCTGCGGGTATCATAGGACTTGGCAAGCCCGGATACGGCCAAAACCGGCCCCACAGTGGTGAGGCCGGTCAGCGTGGTTGCAGGCGCAAGGCGCGCGTTCATGGGCTAGATCACTCGACGAACGCGGTGAACTCGGTGATGCCGATGTTTTCGTACATCTTGCGGATGACATCATAGTCGGCATCCGTCACGGTCGAGCCAAAGCTGCCGCCGACATATTTGGCGTTCTCTTCAACCGAGGTTACTGCAGCCAGCAGCGCATCGCCATTTTCGGCAAAGGTTTTGCGAACAAGTTCCACCACTTCGGCAGAGACAGTCGGCGAAACCAGCAGCACGTCGTTCGGCAGGGTCACACCTTTGGCGATCGGGCGGAACTTTTGGTCCGGGAACTTTTTGGTGATGCTGTCGATATGGGTGCGGTTCAGACCGATTGCGCCGATGTCCCCGGCGATCAGGGCTTCGACGGCCACGTTGCGGTTCAGGAAAACCGGCTCGTAATCAACGCTGTAGGTCAGGCCCGCTTCGGACATCAGGGTGACCGGACCCAGATGCTGCGAGGTGGACCCGATTTCGCCAAAGGACACCTTCATGCCCTTGAGGTCGGCAGGCGCCTGCACCGGGCTGGCGTCCAGCACGACGAGGGTCGAATAATAGTCGGGGCGAACCCATGTGACGACCGGCAGCGCCTTGAGGCGGGCGTTGAACACGACGTATTCAGCCGGGCCAGTCATGACGAAATCAACCTGATCGGCGGCCATCGCCTCGACGGCAACGGTGCGGCCGGACACGGGAAAGAATTCGACCTTCAGCCCCGAGGCGGCCTCGAAGGCGTCCTTGAACGGCCCCATCTCGCGCTGCAGCGCCTCCAGACCATCAATGTCGGTAAAGGCAAAGCGGATGGTGTCCTGTGCGGCGACGTTCGAGGCGGCCAGAACGCTGAGGGCAATCAGGCCGGAGGCGAGGATCTGTTTCATAGCGTATTCCTATTTTTCCTTGGTGCGCTGCCCGCTTAGCCCGTCTGTATGACGATTGGACGACGGCTTGACCAACGATTGATGACACTGGGGCGGTGGCCGCCGTCACCAAGGACCCCGGTTCACGGCGCCCTGGACGCGGGCGATGGGGGCAGGCGGCTGGGTGTCGTCGTTGCGCGGTTCATTCCTGCCCGCAGATCGCGCCATGTGGTTCAAACCGGCCTGCACAGGTTGTTGGGGCACGGGGGGCGGACCGCCAAAGTGATGATCACGCGGAACTTGCATCTGGTCTTGTCCGCGCGCTGGTGTCCTGGTGATGATCTCAGGTCTGTGCCCACGAAAACGGTCGCAACGCGGTCGCACCATGTCACCAAAACCCGGTCCGCGCGCGGGGCATGGTTGACCCTGAAATCCCGCCTTGATGTGCGAAATTCAGCCGCGCCGGGAACCAATTTGCCTTTGGTGCGTTCCGTCTCGTCCAAATCATGCAGCGCGTTCCGGGCCCCAAGGCCTCAACGCATCGCTTCACGCTCAGGGCCGAGAAACTTACATGATCTGAACGCAACAGGAGACATTCATGGTTATCAGAACTGTCGGGCCATCGTCCGACTTCCCCTCTATCGCTGCGGCGATGCTCAGCTCCGGTCCGGGCGATACGATCCAGCTGGAGAGTGGCTACAGCAATGAAACGGCGACGATCGGGTTCAGCGGCATGACAATTTTTGGCGGCATCGGGTCGCAGGGCATTGTCTTGAACCTTGCACCCGGAATTGCGACGGTCACGATGACGGGCAACAGCCCGTTTCAACTGAATGACGCCGCCGATTCCAACGGTATCGTTGGCAATGCCGGGGATAACCGGATCACTGTCACGGGTGGCGTCGACGCCGTCGACGGGGGCCTGGGTCAGGACCGGCTGGTGGTTGATTACCGCGCGGCCACGGGCGCGGTGACGGGCGACAGCACGTCCAATTTCTCGGAAGCGGGCGGGGGCGGTCGGGTGGTGACGGTGACCAGCGGCACAATCGAAAACTTTACCATCCTGACCGGATCGGGCGCTGATACCATCACCACAGGCTCGGGGAATGATTATATCAATACCGCCGGTGGGGCATCGACCGTTTCGGCGGGGCAAGGCCGCAATACCATCATTGGCGGCGGTAATTCGGACACGGTGACGGCGCTGGATGGCGGCAACCTGGTGCGGGCTGGCAATGGGGCAAACACGGTCACCACTGGCGGCGGAGCGGACAGGATTTATGTTGGCAAGGGAACCGACACGGTTGTTGCCGGTGGCGGCGCTGACCGGATATTCCTGACGGGTGGTGCTGACAGTGTTGATGCCGGTGCGGGTCTTGACCGGCTGATCATCGACTATTCGGCCATGACGACGGCGGTGACGGGCGGCGTGACGTCTGGCAACATGACGTCTGGCTATGTCGGGTTGATTGCCGATCTGGCGGGAAGCCATGTTGATTTCCAGCGGGCAGAATCCTTTGACATCACCACGGGCCTGGGGGACGACACGGTAACCACGGGCGCGGGTGCGGATATTCTGCGCGGCGGTCTGGGCGCTGACCTGTTGCGCAGCGGAAGTGCGGCCGACATGCTGTTTGGCGGCGGTGGCAATGATGTGTTGCGCGGCGGGTTAGGGACTGATCTTGCAAGCGGCGGTGCCGGGGCCGACGTCTTTGTCTTTGGTACTGCGGAAGAGGCGCGCAGCGGTTCCGGCCGCGACCGGATTCTGGACTTTTTGGCGTCGACCGATCGGATTGATGTTTCAGGAATTGACGCCGACACCGCCAACTTGGGCAATCAGGGGTTCAGCTATATCGGATCTGCGCAGTTTTCGGCGGTTGCCGGGCAATTGCGGTTTGGCAATGGCGTGGTCAGCGGCGATGTCGACGGCGATGGGCGGGCCGATTTCGAGGTTGAGATCGGCAACCAGGTTGGGCTGACGCAGGGTGATTTCATCCTGTGAACCTGGCCGCCCAAAGCTAGCCAGTCGCGGCGATTGAAACATCGTCGCGGCTGGCGCCTGGCCAAAGCCGCATGTCCGATCTGCGTTTGACGGGCCAAGGCCATTGGGGATGGGCATAGCGGGGCCCGGTCCTTTGCCGTGGTTCGGTGAAGGGAAAGTCGTGTTGCCTGAACGGCTGTTCGAACGTGGCGCGTGACGGGCATCCCCCCCATTGACTGGCCATAACGACCGGCCATAACGCAATCCGGCGCCCGGGGTGCGGGCCGTTCGCAAATGCGTCTGGTCGGTGGGCAAGGCAGGGTGTGCGCCGGCAAACCGCGTCCCTTGTGCAGCCAACCAGACGATCCGCGCATGTCCTGCCGCCAAAAAAGGTGATGTGCTGGGCAACGGGTGACTGATGGTGGCTTAGGTTTTGCCTAATCCTAGTATCAAGATGTAATACTTCCCCCCGGTTCTCGATTGCATGAGGGTTCCTGCAATTCGGCATTGGGTTTCGCGTGGAACGCTGGCCGGGATACAAAGGGATCAGGATATGGCAGCGGAACAGATCGACACTTTGGTCGTGGGCGCCGGGCAGGCCGGGGTGGCGATGAGCGAACATCTGACCCAGCTTGGCGTGCCACATATCGTTCTGGAACGCAGCCGGATCGCCGAACGCTGGCGGTCTGAACGGTGGGATTCGTTGGTAACCAATGGCCCGGCCTGGCATGACCGCTTTCCGGGGTTAAAGTTCGCGGGCTTTGGCGCGGACGATTTCGTCCCCAAGGAAAAGGTGGCTGACTATTTCGAGGCTTATGCCAGGAAATTCTGTGCGCCGATCCGCTGCGGCGTCGAGGTAAAGCGGGTGACGCGGCAAGTGGGTTGTCCGGGGTTCATCGTTGAAACATCAGCTGGGGTGATCGAAGCCCTCCGTGTGGTGTCGGCCACCGGGCCGTTTCAAAAGCCGGCCATCCCGCCGTTCGCACCCAAGGACAGCGGGCTATATCAGATCCATTCGGCCGGATACCGCAACCCCGGGCAATTGCCGCCGGGCGCGGTGATGGTGGTGGGTGCGGGGTCGTCGGGCGTGCAAATCGCCGATGAGTTGCGCCGATCAGGCCGCAAGGTGTATTTGTCGGTTGGTGCACACGACCGCCCGCCGCGCGCCTATCGGGGCCGCGATTTCGTGTGGTGGTTGGGTGTCCTGGGCCTTTGGGACCTTGAGGCTATGGCCCCGGGGACCGAACATGTCACGATTGCGGTGAGCGGGGCCTATGGTGGGAAGACGATAGATTTCCGTGAGTTGGCGCACCAGGGGATCATTTTGGTCGGCCTGACCATGGGGATTGCGGATCACAAGGTCAGTTTTGGCGACGATCTGGCCTGCAACATCCGGCGCGGGGATGGAAATCTTTTGTCATTGCTGGATGCCGCTGATGCATGGGTCCGCCGCAACGGCATGGACCTGCCGCCCGACCCCGAGGCGCGGCGTGTGTGGCCCGATCCGGACTGCCTGACATCACCGCTGCAAGAGTTGGATCTGGAGGTGGCCGGGGTCACGTCGATCATCTGGGCCACCGGGTTCACACAGGATTTCAGCTGGCTGCAGGTCGGCGCGTTTGACGAAAAGGGCAAACCAAAGCATCAGCGCGGCGTATCGGCAGAGCCGGGCATCTATTTCGTTGGCCTGCCGTGGCTGTCGCGGCGCGGATCGACCTTTATCTGGGGGGTCTGGCATGACGCCAAACATATCGCCGGGCATATCGCCACGCAGCGCAGCTATCTGGACTATCACACAGCCCAGGCGGCACGGTAAAATACGTTACCTGATCACACCGGAGATTGACCATGGCGCACACCCGCCACCGCAAGTTCAACACCAAAGATACCTATCCAGAACAAAATCTGGATAATGACCTGTGTCAGGCCGTGGTCACCTGTGGCGGGCGCACCATTTACCTGCGCGGTCAGTGCCCGCAGAATCTGGATGACGCCACGGATATCGGCAGTCATGACCCGGTCGAACAGACCCACAAGGTCATGCAGAACATCAAGCAATTGATCGAGGAATGTGGTGGCCAGATGGAGCATCTGGTCAAGGTGGTGGTCTACGTCACCGATGTACGCCACCGCGAGGCGGTTTACCGCACGATGGGCCAGTATCTGAAGGGGGTGCATCCTGTCTCCACCGGGTTGGTGGTCAGCGCATTGGCGCGTCCGAATTGGCTGGTCGAAATCGACGGCACTGCCGTCATCCCGGATTGATCTGATGACATTTTCGCTGGTGGCCCGTTGCAATCTGACTGGGATGTTTGGGGTTGCGATTGCATCGTCATCCCCGGCCGTTGCCGCGCGCTGCGCCTATGCCCGTGCAGGCGTGGGGGCGGTCGCGTCGCAGAACGTGACCGATCCGACCTTGGGGCCCCTGGCGCTGGACCTGATGGAGGCCGGGCAGACCGCGGCGCAGGCGGTGGCGCAAATCCGGCGCGATGCCCGTTTCATTGCGTACCGTCAGGTGCTGGCCGTTGATGCCATGGGTCGCTGCGCCATCCATTCCGGCCCGAACGCGCTTGGTATCTGGGCCGAGGCACAGGGTGCCGATGTCGCAGCAGGTGGCAATATGTTGGCCAATGCAGGGGTGCCACAAGCGATGGTGGATCGGTTCGTATCTGCGCAGGGTCATCTGGGGGATCGGCTGATTGCGGCGATGCGTGCAGGTCTGGCGGCGGGTGGCGAGGCGGGGCCTGTCCACTCGGCGGGTCTGCGGTTGGTCGACAAGGTCAGTTGGCCGGTGGCCGATCTGCGCTGCGACTGGACCGATGATTGCCCGATTGCGGCGCTTGGTTTGTTGTGGGACCGCTATCGGCCGCAACTTGATGCCTATGTTCAGCGCGCGATCGACCCGCGTGCAGCCCCGTCCTACGGCGTGCCCGGCGACGTTTGAAATGACGCGCCCATGACCCGGGACGATTGGAAAGCCGGTGCTGCCGCCTCTGTGGCCGAACCGTCGACTGTGACCGGACCGTCAACCGTGACCGAACCGTCGACTGTGACCCTCTGACTGCGGTGTTCAGGGCGAACGACACAGGTTAGTGACCATCGATGCGCGGGGTGATCTGGCCTTGTTCAGGGCAATGCCGGGTCCCGCCTGCGCGAAAACAGGTTCCGGGATGAAAGCGCCGATCCAGCGCGCGTTTGTGGCGCGGTCGGCGGCCCGGGCATAGGCGGTGCAGTCGGGGGCGACCTGGTGACCGCCAAAGATGCGTTGATCTGACGTTGCAGTCGCTGGACAAATAGGCCGCAGTACAGACCTTATGGGCGAAACACCCGAATTGATCGCCGCCTTGGCAGGACCACCCACCATGCCCCTTCGTTTCACCCTGCGCCAACTGGAGTATTTCGTCGCTGTGGGCGAGACGGGTTCAATTGCGACCGCCTCGGAAAAGATGCATGTCTCCTCGCCGTCGATATCGACGGCGATCAGCCAGTTGGAGGCGGATTTCGGGCTGCAACTGTTTGTGCGCAGCCATGGCAAGGGGCTGTCACTGACCCAAGCCGGGCGGCAGTTGATGGCCAAGGCCGTGCAGATCCTGTCCGACGCAGAGGCGCTGAACCGGCTGGTCGGTGCGATTGCAGGCAATGTGCAGGGCAATCTGGCAATTGGCTGCCTGCTGACATTTGCGCAGATATTGGCCCCGCAACTGCGGCGCAGTTTCCAGACGCGCTATCCTCTGGTGCGGGTTTCGCAGGTCGAGCAGCACCAGCAAGAGATTTTCAGCAGCTTGCGCCGCGGTGACATTGACGTGGCGCTGACCTATGACCTTCAAATCCCTGACGATTTGCAATTCTTGCCGCTGGTCAGGCTGCCGCCCTATGTCATGCTGCCCCAGACCCATCCGCTGGCGCATTTTCCGGCGGTATCGGTTGAACAGTTGATCGACCACCCGATGGTGCTGTTGGATCTGCCGTTCAGCAGCGACTATTTCTTGTCTTTTTTCAAGGATGCCGGGATCAAACCCAGGATCGCCGAACGCACCCGCGACATGGCGGTGATGCGGTCATTGGTTGCCAACGGCTTTGGCTATTCCATCGCCAATATCCGCCCGCTGAATGATCTGGCCCCGGACGGTCGCAAACTGCGGTTTGTGCCATTGACGGCGGCGCGCCCGCTGATGTTGGGGTTGGTCATGGCCAAAGGGGCGGCCAGCGTGCTGACGGTTGCCGCGTTTGTGGAACATTGCAACGCGAATGTGACCGCAAAAACTGTGGCGGGGATGACCGTGGAACAAGAAGCGCCGCCCGTTGCAGGGCGGTGCCCGGTCGATCAGCGGTGAAATGCGTGAAGCCGTCCCTATCGTTCCCCGCCGTGATCTGACCGTCCACCGCGTGATCCCTTTGATCCGGTCAATTCCGGCAGGCAGATCCGGTCGGCCAAATTCAACGCCATTTCCGGATCATGGGCTAAATTGAGGGCCATGACCCCGGTGGCCCTGTGCCGCGCAGACGATTGATCCCGCATCGCCCGCCCTGATTTCAGGTCCCGCAGGAAAGCCACGGGTGTGCGGGCCAATGTGCGGGCCAATGCGATGCGTTGACGCTGGCCATCGGGCTGGGGTCAATCCTTGGCCAGTTCGGTGATCTCGCGGCGGAAGCTGAGGGTATCGCCCCAATCATCGCCCCATGCCCCGGTGTCCAATTCACGCGCATAACGGTGACCGGCATAGGTGGACCAGGCAATCGGGCCGGGGGCCGCGGCATCGCCGATCAGCTGAACCGACCGGATGCCCGCATCGGCCCAGTCCACCTTGCGCGCCACAAGTCCATGATAAAGCGCATCTTCCGACTGGCGTGACGCGACAATCACGACTGCATCGCAGGCAATCTGGCCGCGGATATCGGTATAACTGCACGTCGTCTCCACCCCGCCCGGCAGCAGCGCCGCCACGCCGGTGTTCAGCACGATCCTGACGCCCGCGCCCACCAGACGGCGATGGATCGCGCCTTGTTCCAGCGTGTTGCGCGTCCAGTCTGACACAAAAGCAGCGGGCGTCACCAGCGTGACATCGGCGCCACCTTGGGCACAAAGTTCGGCCAGAACGCCGCCCATGTAATAGTGGTCATCATCATAGACCACGACCCGGCCAGGGGGTACCCGCCCCGCCATCAGGTCATCGGGCGTGAACACGGGCAGATCGCCCGATTTCGGTATGGCGACCACATGCTGCCGTGCCACACCATCTGCCCGCCAATGACTGCCGGTGGCCACACAGATGTTCTGAAACCCGAACGTCATCACCTCATCGACCGACAGGCGCGAGCCGGGATACATCTGCACATTTGGCCGCTGCCCGATCTGATGCAAACGGTAATCCACCACCCGGCCCCAAGCCGACAGACCCGGCAGCAACCGCTCGCGCGCAACACGGCCGCCGAATGCCGTGCTTGCCTCGGCCACCGCCACGTCATAGCCGCGCAAGCCAAGCGCGCGTGCTGCCTCCAGCCCCGCAGGGCCGGACCCGATGACCAGCACGTTTTCGCTGTCGCCGCGCGCGCCGATTTTTTCGGGATGCCAGCCTTTGCGCCATTCCTCCATAAAGGTCGGGTTCTGCGTGCAGCGGCTGATCGACTGGGTCATGTCGCCGGCCACGCAGATGTTGCATCCGATACACTCGCGGATGTCGTCGATCCGGCCTTCCTCGATCTTCTTGGGCAAGAACGGGTCGGCAATCGACGGTCGCGCGCAGCCAATGAAATCCAGCACGCCGGTCTTGATCATCCTTGCCATCACGTCGGGCGAGGTAAACCGCCCCACCCCCACCACGGGTTTGGCCGACAAAGCGCGGATACCGTTCACCAGCACTTCTTGCGCGCCCTCATCCTTGAACCGCGATGGGCCGGAACATTCATCCCATGACCCCTGCGCCAGATCCCACAGGTCTGGCAGATTGGCGTTCATCGCGACAAACTCGCGCAACTCGGCGTTGGAAAACCCCAAGTTGCCTATGTTTTCGTCTAGAGAAACCCGCAAGCTGAGCGCCATTGTATCGCCCACCGCATCGCGAATGTCCGCGACAACCTCGCGCGCAAAGCGCGACCGGTTTTCCAGACTGCCGCCGTATTCATCGCTGCGCTGGTTGGTCGCGCGCGACAGGAAATGCTGAAAGATGCCAAAACCGTGGGCACCATAGAGGCAGATCAGGTCAAACTCGGCGATCTTGCACCGTTTGGCGGCATTCACGAACCAGCGGCGCAGGTTGCGAATGTCGCCCTTGTCCATCGCGCGGGCCTGCACCGGATCGTTGGTAAAGGTGCGGATCGGCAGCGCCGTTGGGGCAAGCGGCACCTCTTTGGTATAGAAATTCGGTCCGTTGATCCCGGAATAGGCCAGTTGGATCCCGGCCAACGCGCCATGCGTTTTCATCGCGCGGGCCATCTTGCGCAGACCCGGTATGTCTTTGTCCTCCCACAGGCGCAACTCGATGAATGGGGTGATCTCGGACGTTTGGTGCATCTCGGTCTGTTCGGTGAAAATCACGCCCCAGCCGCCCTCGGCCTTGATCCCGCGCATCGCCGACGCCGCCGAGGGGTCGCGGTAGCCACCGCCGTTGCAGTGCGGCACCTGATAAAAGCGGTTCTTTGCGGTCAGCGGGCCAATGGCCATCGGCTGGAACAGGATATCATACCGAGGATCACGCAAAGTTCGGGCTCCGTCATTTCTGGCCAAAGCGGGCCGTGTGACCCGCGTTGGACACCTGACGATAGCAGGTGGCCCAAGGGAAAGTAGTTGATTCGAAACCTTGGATTAGGACGTGCCCTGGCGGCGTTGCGGCAGAGGCGGTGCGTTTGGTAATGACAGGCGGCGGCAAGTATCGCGTCCGGACCATTTGGGCGGCAGGACCGTGAGGCCGGAAGGGGCAGGGGTGCCTGCGTGGGGTGGGATTCAGCCATTGACAAGCCTTAACCCTCAAAGTAGCAAAAATGGAACGTTCCATTTTCGCGTTGGTTGGGATTTTGCGACGGTCTGCACTGTGCCCGACGCGGCGCATTTCAATCTGGAGGAAACAAAAGTGGCTGAAGTCAGGGTTGCCGTTTTGGGGGCGTCGGGCTGGATGGGCAAGGTTCACACCATGGCCTATCAGACCTTTCCGCATTTCATGGGCACGGCCGGTGGTACGGCATTGGTTGTGGCCTTGGTCGAGGAGAATCCCAAAGCCGCAGCAGACCTTGGTTTTCGTGCGCCGGGGGCAAGGATCCTGTCGTCATGGCAGGAGGCTGTTGACGACCCCGAGGTTGACCTGATCGACATCTGCCTGCCCGACCACCTGCACTATCAGGTGGCGAAAGCCGCGCTTTTGGCGGGTAAACATGTGTATTGCGAAAAGCCGTTGGCCGAAACCGCCGCGCAGGCCCGCGAGCTTGCCGATATCGCGAAGGCAAAGGGCCTGATCACGCGGGTCGGCCACGCCTTTGCGCGCAACCCGGTGCATGATCTGGCCCGCGAGATCATTGCGGCGGGTGAGATCGGCGAGATCAAGATGTTCAAGGCCTGCCAGCATGTCGACATGTATGGTGATCCGCTTGCCCCATATATGTGGCGGGCTGACGGCACGCTTGCCCCCACCGGCATCGTGGGTGATACTGGCACCCATGTCTTTAGTTTCATGGATTTTCTGGTGGGACGGGTCAGTGAATTGATCGCCGACACCTTTATCGTCACCCCGCGCCGTCCGGTGGTTTCTGGCCTTGGCTATGGCGAACAGGCCGCGCTAACGGGAAACGAGCAGTGGTCGGATGTGACCAATCCTGACGCTGCCAACATCCTGTGCAAATTCGCCAATGGCGCGCGCGGTCTGATCGATTTCAGCCGCGTGGCGACGGGCCGCAAGTTCATGCAGACCTATGAGGTCTACGGCACCAAGGGCAGCCTTTCCTACAGCTATGACGAGGTGAACCGTCTGCGGTTTTACACCAATGACGACCGCATTGGTCGCCGCGGGTTCCGCGCAATTGATGTAGGTCCCGAGAATGAAACCTTTCGCGCGTTTCTGCCGCTGCCGAACTTTGGGCTTGGCTATAACGAAAGCAAGATCATCGAGGCGGCCGAAGTGATCCGTTCGATCACATCGGGCCAGCAAATGTGGCCGACATTCGAGACCGGGCATCACATCTGCCAGATTGTTGACGCCTGCATGGAATCCTCCCGCCTTGGGCGGTGGGTTTCTATCGCCTGACCCCAGAGATGGAGCATAACGCCGTGGCAGACACCATTCCGCAAGACATCCTGAATGCACTGACGGATGTAGACATGCCCCGCCTTGGGACCGAGCCCGAGATCGAAACCAAGGTGGTGGTGCAGGGTTATCACGTTCCGGTTCATGCCTGTGGCGCGGTCATCTTGGGCAGCGGTGCTGCCGGGCTGCGGGCGGCGGTCGAGTTGAAACGGCGCGGTGCCGATGTGGTGGTGATCAGCCAAAGCGCGTGGGGCGGCACCTCGGCCTGCTCGGGGTCAGATAAACAGACGGTTCACACCGCCAACACCTCGGATCGGGGGGACAATTTCAAAGAGATGGCCCGTGCGATCCGGGCCGGCGGGGCGATGGACGAGGACACCGCCTATGTCGAGGCGGTGGGGTCGGTGCGGGCGATGGCGTCGCTGCAATTTCTTGGGCTGCCGCTGCCGCAGGACGATTTCGGCGGTACGCTGCGCTATCAGACCGACCATGACGATGTGGGCCGCGCCACAAGTTGCGGGCCGCGCACCTCGCGGTTGATGGTTCGGGTCTTGGCAACCGAGGCGATCCGGTTGGGGGTTCCTGTTTTCAATCAGACGACGGGGGTTCGCATTCTGGTCGAGGGTCAGGCAGATCAGCGCAGGGTGGCGGGCATTCTGGCGGTGCGGCCAAAGGCCCAGACACCGGAAAATCCTTATGGTCTGACGCTGTTTCGCTGTGGGGCGTTGATCATCGCGGCGGGCGGCCCGGGCGAGCTTTATCGCGACTCGGTGTTTCCGAACGGTTGTTTTGGTTCTTTGGGTTTGGCACTGGAGGCGGGCGTCGATCTGGTGAACCTGACCGAAAGTCAGTTTGGCATCGGCACAAGACGCGAGGGGTTTCCGTGGAACTTGTCGGGCACCTATGTTCAGGCAATGCCTTATGTCTTTTCGTTGGACAAGCACGGCACCGAGCATAACTTTTTGGCCGAGTATTACCGCACCACGCAGGAACTGGCGTCCAACATCTTTCGCAAAGGCTATCAGTGGCCGTTTCATGCCACCCGGATGCTGGACTTTGGGTCCAGTCTGGTTGACCTGGCGATCACGCGTGAAGGTCAGGCCGGGCGGCGGGTGTTCATGGATTTCAACCGCAACCCACTGGCGGTACCCGGCGATCTGCCCTTCAGCCTTGACCGGCTGGATGCCGACGTTGCCGCCTATCTGGGCAAGGCGGGTGCGGTGCAGGGGCTGCCCATTGACCGGCTGCGCCATATGAACCCGCTCTCGATCGAGCTTTACCTGCGGTACAAGGTTGATATCCGGCGCGACCCGCTGGAATTTGCGGTCAACAACCAGCATATGAACGGCGGAATTGCGGTTGATACATGGGGGCGCAGCACTTTGGCCGGGCTTTATGCCATTGGCGAGGCGGCTGGGACCCATGGGGTCACACGGCCCGGTGGGGCGGCGTTGAACGCGGGGCAGGTGTTGGGGACCCGAGTGGCCGAACATATCGCGGCAGACGGACGGGCGACTGCCGCGCCAAAGGGGCCGGTTGACGCACCGCTTGACGAGGCAATAAAGCAGATCAAGCAGGTTCTTCGGGCAGGCAGTGCGCTGAACATGCAGGTAATAAAGGACCAGATTCAGGCAAGGATGAGCGACCATGCCGGAATATTATGTGCGCCGCAGGCTGTCGCCGCGGCGCTGCAGGCGGCAGCACAACTGAACCACGCGATCCGTGCCAGTGGCATTTCGTTCACGCGCAGCGGCGAGATTGCACGGGTTTTGCAATGGCAGCAAATGGCATTGGCATCGCAGGCGGTGCTGGCCGCTTTGTATCACTATATTGTTCAAGGCGGCGGCAGTCGTGGCGCGCGGGCGATCTGTGACCCCGCAGGCGAGGCCACGCCGATGGCCAGATCGGGCCCCTTGCACGATGTGCGTTTCCGAAAGGAACGCGGGCAGGATCAGGGCGCGCAGATTTTGGTCCGTCTGGTGGACGGTGAATTCCAGCTTTCCTCGCGCCCCAACCGCCGCTTTGACGAAGCAGCCAAACCGTTTTTCGAACGGGATTGGCCGGCTTGGCTGACCGGTGCGGTGTTTCATCTGGACCAAGGACCGGCGGGCCATGATTGAATTCATCAATTTGAATACAGTGGCTGTCGGCGAAGCGATGGTAGAGTTGGCCCCGGTTGGCGGCGCATTGTACCGGCGCGGTTTTGCAGGCGACACCTTCAACACTGCCTGGCATATGGCGCAGGCGTTGCAGGGCCGCGCATCGGTAGGCTTTGCCACCCGGGTTGGGCAGGACGGTATTTCCGATGATTTTATCGCCGAACTGACGGCGGATGGTCTGGACGTGTCAGTCATCGGGCGCGATCCGCTGCGCAACATGGCGCTATATCTGATCGAACTGAACGGGGTCGAGCGCAGCTTTCATTATTGGCGCGACAGTTCCGCCGCACGAGGCTTGGCCGCTGACCCAAGCGCCCTGGCGCAGGCTTTTGCCGGGGTCGGGCTGATCCATCTGTCAGGTATCACATTGGCGATCCTGTCCCCAGCTGACCGCGAAACGCTGTTTGCCGCGCTGGCCATGGCAAGGAAAAATGGGGCGCGGGTTTCGTTTGATCCGAACATTCGGCCCCGGCTGTGGTCGTCGATGACCGAGGTGCGGCAAACGATTCCGCAGGTGCTGGCGCTGACCGACATTGCCCTGCCCAGCTTTGACGACGAAGCGGTGGTCTGGGGTGACGCGACATCGCAGGCGACCATTGCGCGTTTTGCAACCGCGGGCGTTGCCGAAATTGCGGTCAAGGATGGGGCAGGGCCGGTTTCAGTCTGGTCAGACGGTCAGATCAACACCCTGCCAACACCAGAGGTTCCCGGCATCTGCGATACCACCGGGGCAGGTGACGGGTTCAACGCGGGCTATCTCTCGGCCCGTTTGCTGGGTCAGACGCCGGAAGCGGCCGTCGCTGCCGGGCAAAGATTTTCGGGCGAGGTGATCCGGCATTTTGGCGCGCGTCTGCAAAAGGCCTTGATCCCCTCACTGGCGTAAGACGGTTCAACCGCCACACAACTGGCGCACGTGGCCAGCCGTAGCGGCGGCAATCTTTCGCAGCCGGGACGGCAGTTGGGGGCAATCCATGTGCCACCAACCGCACGAACCGGCCCATATTCCGGCCAATATCCCGGCCGATTGGAAAGGTTGATGCAGATGGCGGCAAGGCATTACGACAGGTTACCCCGATGCCGCTTGGTCCACCGCTTGCCAGCACGTCGGCAAAATGCAGCACGCCAGCCGTTGCGATGGGCGGCACCCCGCCAAATGGTGGCAACCTGACCGACAACGATCATGTCAAACTGCCAGAACCGTGCCCACTGGACTGGCGAATACAAAGGCTGACCGCAGTGCGGGTCTCGGGCGGGGGGGCGTTGCCGTTTTCCAGCCAGCCCACAACGGTCAGTGCGGCTTGCACTCCGATCCCGGCAATATCGCAGCGCACCGAAGAAAGCGACGGATAGGCCTGCGCCACCTCTTCGATATCGTCAAATCCCATGATCAGGAAATCCGTCCCGACGCGCCAGCCGACCTCGTGGCAGCCTGAGAGCATCCCCAAGGCCACCAGGTCATTGAAACACACGGCAGCATCCACGCCGGCACGGTCGGCGAACAGCTGGCGGGCGGCGTCGCGACCAAACGCGCGGCTGGCCTTGCCAGTCATGATGATTGGCTCCAATCCCTGTTGCGCCAGAACGTCCAGATAGCCCGCCTTGCGTTCTTCGGTCACGGCGCGGCCATCCAGACCGCCGACAAAGGCGATGCGGCGTGCCCCTGCGGCAATCAAATGCCGCGTCGCATCGCGGCTGCCTGTCAGGTAGTCGGGCGCAATCAGAGGGAAAAGATCCAACCGCTCATCCACATGGCGCAGCATCTGCATGGTGGGAATTGCGCCGCGCGCAAGGGCGTCAAAGGTGGCACGTGTCTCGCCGTAAGCCGGGCAGATGATCAACGCCGACACGCCATGTTCAATCATGGACCCCACGACCTGATCCTGCAATTCAGGGCTTTCGTCGGTGTTGGCGATGACAGTTGAATACCCCCTTTCGGCGAGCGCCATCTGCAACGAGGTGGCGAATTCGGTAAAGAAAGGGTTGCGCAGGTCGTTGATCACAAGGCCGATCAACCCGGCATTCGACATCCGCATGTTGGCGGCGGCGCGGTTGTAGACATAGCCGATCTCGGCCATCGCCTTTCGCACCAGCAGCCGCGTTTCCTCGCGCACAGAGGGGCTGTTTTGCAAAACAAGGCTGACCGTTGATTTCGAGATGCCAGCATGCTTGGCCACGTCGATAATGGTCGGTCGGCGGTTGATCTTCATCTCGTCCAAACCCATCGCATTGCTTGCCGACACTTTTGTCGCCGAACGCAATATGACCTACTACGCAAGTGTTGAACAGGTTTTCGGGTGATGAACCGCCTGTAAGCACCCTGTGGCCGGATTTGATGTGGTTTCAGTCGATTTCAGCGGCCGGTTGTCCGTCATGGGCGCATTAGGCCGCAGGTGGTTGCAAGACGTGACCCCGCGCCCGACGCCGGCCTTGGCGCAAGACGCGGTAACCCCGGCGTACAAGGGCACGCACTGATCTTGCAGGGGCCGCCGCAACCGATGGATCAAAATGGTTATCGCGGTATCCGGCCTTGCCGTCGGTGACCGGCAGATGACCTGACCCAACGCGTGGCATTGTCGCGAAAGGGGGGGCGTCAGATATATGGAACAGGGTTTTCAATGCGCGTTCAAGTGGAGGCCGAATCCGGCGAGGGCGCCCCCTCTTTGAACCAGTCTTACCCCCGGGAAACCACCCGCTGATCCCGGCCCCAGGTCTGCGGGTTTCCGTTTTGCTTTACTGTTCAGGATCTCGGGCGGGGTTGGATGTTCAGGCCAGACGCTGAACACCATCAACTCTTTTGGAACCATTTCTGCAACTTGCGCATTGTGAGGGTGGAAGCTGACAAAACAAATTGTCAAGAACAGGGGATCGCAATGTTGAACCAGCAGAGCCCATTGGCGCGCAAACTCGCCAGCTTTATCACACTGTCCTTGCCCGAGACGAATGCGCTGGAGGCCCTGCACGGGCGGCGCAAAACATATGTGTCCGGGCGTGATCTGGTACATCAGGGGCAGCCGAACCAACCAGCATACATCCTGGCTGACGGATGGGCATGTTCGTACCGGTTGCTGGCAAGTGGCGGGCGGCAGATCGTGGACTTTCAAATCCCAGGCGATTTTCCCGGCATGCGGTCGATCCTTAGTCGTACCGCCGGGCTGAGCGTCGAGCCTTTGACCAGAGTTCAGGCGTCACCAATGAGCGCGCACGAACTGACAGAGGTGCTTGCGCGCATGCCGCGGCTTGGTACGGCGCTGCTTTGGGCCGCATCGCGCGAAGATGCCATGGTGATCGAGCATCTGGTTGGGGTTGGGCGGCGCAATGCCGTTGAACGAACAGCGCATCTGTTGCTGGAATTGGGCGCACGGCTGGCCCTTGTCGGATTGGGTACAAAAAGCGGATACGCCTGTCCCCTGTCGCAATACCTGCTTGCCGATGCCCTTGGTCTAAGCGCCGTTCACGTGAACCGCGTCCTGCGCGAGTTGCGCGAAGAAGGGTTGGTGATCTTTCGCAACGGGCAGGTCGAGTTCACTGATTTCGCAGGTCTGGTCGAACTTTCGGGGTTTGACGCCGACTATCTTGACCAGGAAGGGCCGCTTTACAAAGGTATGCCGTCCACGATGGCCGCATAGGTCCGGTGGTCGGCATCACTTGGCGGGGGACTGTACCGCCACCAAGCCGTTGGGCTTGAACTTGGCAGACAAGTGAAACCTGTCGTCGGCGGGGTCCAGTCCCGAGTGACATTCGGCAGCTAGCTGGTCGCCAAAGGCGCGGATCATGTCCATGCCCAGCTGTGTGCCCGGCGTGCCGCCACCTGCGCCGCGCACAACGGTACCCGTGGTGTTCACAACACAGAAATGAATCAAATCGCCCTGCCAAGTCAGTGAGATGTCGATGGTGGGCGGGCCGTTCTTGGGCTTGCCCACATATTTCAGCGCGTTGGTGATGCTTTCGTTGGCAAGCAGAGACAGGGGGCCGATCTGATCTGCGTGCAGCATGGCCACCTCGAAATGGGTGGTGATTTGAACGGCATGGCCCGGTTCCAGATTTACGCTGGCCAACCTGTCCGCAATCAAACCGATCAAAAGATCCGCGCGCACGTCCTCGATATCGCCATTCGAATACAGGCTTTGATCAACGATGGCGATGCTGAGAACCCGGTCTTGCAGGCTGCGCAGAACCCTGCCGATTTCGGGATTATCGGTCTTGCGGCGCTGGATGCTGATGATCGATGAAATCATCTGCAGATTGTTTTTGATGCGGTGATGCACCTCGCGCAGCAACAAGAGTTTGCCCTCGGCGGTTACCGCAAGAGCGGCTTCCTTGCGGGCGACGATCAACTCCAGCTTGTTGAAGGTGTTGACGGTCTCTTGGATTTCCAGTGCAGCGCCCGGTGCAAGCACAATCGAGGCGTTACGCTGCCCCAACGCAAAGCGGCGCATCTCGTCGCGCAGCATCTTGACCGGCCGGATCACCAAACGCCGCGCCGCAAACAAGGCTGTCGCCATCCCGGCAAGCCAGGTGATCAGCGGAAAGACGACGGCACGCGCCCAGGCCTGGTCAATCTGGCTGACCGAGTTGTCCTGCGGCCAGATACCGATGGCAAACAGGGCGTCGGGAATCAGTGTCACCTTCACAAAACCGGAACGGGTGCCTGAACTGTCGGTTGCTTCAACATAGCCGTCTGGGCGGGTCAGCAAATGGTCTGTGTTCGCGTCGGCTGGCAAACGGTCCGCCACCCCTTGAAAATCCAGCGTAGAGGTCAGAACGGTGCCGTTTGTGCTGTAAAGGACGACTTCGCTGGGATTTTGAATACCCGCGGGATTCCGGACAGGTGGCAGCACAAAGGATTGCAGAACAAAGGCCAGATACCCGACAAGTGATCCGTTTTCGCGAACGGGCTGCAAGACACGCAACACGGCCGCCATGCTGCCACCAAGGCGGGTGACCGTCGGCTCGGGATTCTCAAGGAACCGACTATGGGTCCCGTCGATGCGCAGGTCGCGCGTCAGGCCATCCGATGCACAGCGCGCAACACCGTCCAAGGGAACAAAGGATACTGACTGAAAGACCGGGTGCCTTGCGATGAAACGCAATAGTTCTTCGCGGCATTGGGCCAGGTTGTTCCCGACCATGGGTGCAAGGGCAATCAAGGTCGGGTCGATTTGCAGACCCGCTGCAATCAGGCGACGCTCTAGGGTGACACTCTCTTCGGTCAGCCCCAAAAGCAATGTTTCGGCCGACCGCCGGGTATCTTGCGAAAAGGCCAACGACTGCCAGACTGCGATCACCCCGATGGGCAGCACCGCAAGCGACAGCAGTGCAAGCAACTGAAAGCTGATGCCGGTCACTGCGCGCGACAAACGGCCCTGAAAAGATGTCGGTCTGACATCATCCATGAAGCGAAGTCTCGTGGCTGGCCACGGCTATCTGGATCGCATCAACCGGCATGATGCTGTCGCCCTCTTTCAGATCAAGCAATTCGACAAGACGTTTGCGCCCGCGGCTGACCCGGCTTTTCACCGTGCCCACGGCACAACCGATGGTGGTTGCAGCCTCTTCGTAGGAAAATCCCAGCGCACCAACCAGAACCAGAGCCTCGCGGTGTTCGTCGATCAGCTGTTCGAAACTGCGTTGAAAGTCGCGCATGGCAAGCGCGCTGTCATGGTTAGGCTTTTGCGACAATCGTTCGGCAAAGACGCCATCACTGTCTTGAACCTCGCGGCGGTGCTTGCGCAGGTCGGAATAAAAGCAATTGCGCAGGATCGTGAAAAGCCACGCCCGCAGGTTGGTGCCCTGGGTGAATCGGTCAAAGCTGGACCAGGCACGCATCACCGTTTCCTGTACCAAGTCGTCAGCGGCGGACCCATTCCGCGTCAAGCTAAGGGCAAAGCCACGCAAAGCGGGCAGGTGCACGATAAGCTGGTCCCGCGGATCGGTGCCGTTCATGTTGAGGCATCCTTTTCTCGAAGCTGCTTCAACAGCTCTTGAAAGCGGTCCGGAATATCCTCTTTCACCTTCTCCGCATAGATCCGGCGCAGGTTCTCGTCGATCTGCTGTTGGACGCTGGGGGGCACTGTCGTTGGGGTCTTGGACTTGGATGGCATCGGGATGTTCATCATTTCTGAGGTTTTCTTTTCAAAGTGGCGGAACCAAACGCGCAACAGGTCGTTTGGTTCCGTAGAACCGCAAAGAAAAAGGACACAGCATGGCGAATACAACCACCTCGGGATCTGAGGCGACAGGCCTTTCGCACGTCATCGCAGCAGAACTGCCGTACTTGCGGCGTCACGCGCGTGCGCTGACCGGCAAACAGTCCACAGGTGATCGGTACGCCGCTGCGACCCTTGAGGCGATCTTGGCCGATCCATCAACCTTTGACATAGAAATCAGCCCACGGATTGCGTTGTTTCGTACTTTCCATGTGATTTGGTCCAGCGCGGGTGCGCCGATTTCAGAGAACGACAGCAATACCCTTGAACAACGCGCCCAGTTGCATCTGAGCGGCCTGACGAAAGACAGCCGCGAGGCGTTGCTTTTGTCCACGATCGAGGGGTTTGACAGCAACGAGCTTGGCCAAGTGCTGCAGACCACGGCCGATGAAGCTGCGCAATTGGTGCAGACCGCGATGGTAGAGATGGAAAAATCTATCCGCGGCGCGGTCATGATCATCGAGGACGAGGCCTTTATCGCGATGGATATCGAAAGCATTGTGACAGGCATGGGGCACCGGGTAACCGGTATCGCGCGCACGCATGCCGGGGCCGTTGCCCTTGGGGCCAAAGACCGGCCTGACCTGATTTTGGCTGATATCAAACTTGCCGACAATTCCTCGGGGATTGATGCCGTGCGCGATTTGCTGGCATTGCTTGGCGATATCCCGGTCATCTTTATCACCGCTTTTCCAGACCGGTTGCTGACGGGCGCGCGGCCAGAGCCAACCTTTCTGATTGGCAAGCCTTTCACGGACGAGCAGGTGCGTTCGGCGGTCAGTCAGGCGATGTTCTTTGCCTCAACCGAGACCTTGCAGCACGCGGTCGCCTAGGGATCATGCCGACCGGCGGTCTCAACTCCGACTAACTCAGGGCCAAACAGCGGTGGTCTGGCACCGTCGGCGGCCCAACATTCCGGCACCACTCTCCGCAGCACGCCACAGCGCTGGGCTTTGGCTGACGCGCTGCGGCACGCAGACTGAATGAATAGAATGGAAGGTTACAGATGTCCCTTGGCAACGACGTGGCTGGTACCGCTGCCCTCGCAATCTGCGAGTCGCTCTTGTTAGCCCTGAACGACCGCAATATCCTGCCGGAACATGAAATTCTGGGTGTGCTCAAGGACGCGGCGGCGGCACATGCGCAGGATCCGGGCGAGGATGGACTGGCCGAACTGCACAGCCAGGTGGCTGTGTTGATCCACAAGATCCTCGACGGCGGAAACTCGGTTCGTCGGCGCTGATCACCCTGTCGGGCAGCATCATGCATTTGGTATCTGGGGTGTGGCGGGCCGGGGTGCGATGCGGCTCCGGCCCCGGCTCCGGCCCCGTGGCCGCCCCGGGGGCGAGCAAAGCCTGTCTCAAGCGGGGCTTGATCCGAGCTGAAACGGCCGCTCAGGTCAGGTTGAAAACCACGGCGCACTTGCAAAAAGGGATGCTGCCCAAGAAACGCTGTCTTTGAATGGCGTCCCAATCCTGCGGCCCCTTTTCGCACATGCGGGCGTAAGAGGGCGTCGCCCGTCCGCCCAACATGCGAGGTGTCGCGCCCCGGAACGGGGGGCGGATACGTGTGACTGTTGGGGTCGGGTCCAGCGCGGGCCGAGTGGCCTGCCCGGCAGGCAACAGCAACGAATGGCCCTTGCGCGCCTATCCGGTGTTCAGGCCAAAGGGGCTGCTTTTGGACGACCCCCTGTCCGCGCTGGACGCCAATCTGCGCGTCGAGAGACGCGACGAAATGCCGTGAGTACGGCGCGCCAAAGGCTCTGCACAAAGATCACAGCCGCGTCGCATGTCAGGGGTGCCGATTGGTGCTCGGGAATCGCAGCCAAGCTGATGTGTGTTGGTTCAGCCCCGCCGCGCTGCGCGTAGGCTTTGGGAACTGCAGGGAATAACTTTGTCATGGAACCAGATCCAAGGTTCGCCAGTTCCTTGCGTAGTGTCACCCCAGCAGGAGACGACGGCCATGCATCCTCGACCTATCACTATTGCAGTCGCCGGGCTGGGGACACGGCTTTGGTCGGCCACCAAGGCGGTGTCCAAAGCGCCTTTGAATGTCTGTCACCGCCCGGTTTTGCAATTCGCCGAAGCTGAGGCGATTGAGGGCGGGCGCGAGGGCATCGCTATGGTTATGCACCCCGGTACGCTGGCCATCCGCGACTATTTGAGGCCCGACAACGATTATATCGGTTGGTTGATCGCCCGCCGCACAACCATGCCCGGCGCGGCCTTGGCCACCTTTCATGTGCCAGACCCCCGTGATCTGGCGTTTGCGTTTCCAAAGCGTCGGTTCGGACCGGGTCATGCCATTTCCCGTGGCTTTGCCAAACTGCACGCCTGGTTTGCTGATTCTGCTCCCTCTGCCCGACGTCTTGATGGGCAGGCCACCTCACTGAAAGGAACCCGGCTATGAACTGGACCGACATTCAAGCCAAATGGGCCGCCATGACCCGCCGGGTGCAATCAGATCAGTCAGGGGATGACGACGTCATGGTCATCACCCGTGAGCCAGAGCAACAGTCGTCGCTGCGGGATGACGTTGCCGAATTGCGCGCGCCGCAACCGCTTGATCGTACGGCATCGTGAAGCAAAGCGGGTTTTTGCACGACTGGGGGCTGGCCGCGCGCCCGGTTGATTTTTGGCAAGATCCGCATGCGATACGTGCCGATCTTTTCGGCACCGAACGGCTAGAGCATCACGCCATCTCATTGGCCACCGAACACCGGGTGGTGGTGGTGCGCGGTTCGGGTCGCAGAATGTCGAGGCGGTTGAAAGACAATGCCGCAGAGTTATTGGTCGCCTATCAGGCAAGTGCGGCCTCGCTGCGGGCCGGGCACGCCATCACCCCCGCCGCTGAATGGCTGCTGGACAATTTCCACACGGTTGATGCGCAGTTGCGGCAGATCAAGGCTGACCTGCCGCCAGACTACTATCACCAATTGCCAAAACTGCAGGACGGTCCCTTTGCCGGGTATCCGCGTGTGCTGGAACTGGCATGGGCCTATGTCGCCCATACCGACAGCCTGTTCTCTGCGCCGATCCTGATAAGGTTTGTTCAAGCATATCAGACGGTTCAACCGCTGACGATTGGCGAGTTGTGGGCGATTGCGATCACTTTGCGCATCGTCATGATCGAAAACATGCGCCGCTTGTCCATGCAGATCGTGGCGGCGCAACAGGTTCGGTTGCAGGCGGATCAGGTGGTGGACCGCGTTGTTGCGGGTTATCCGGGGGGGTTGAGTGTTGTTGAGAGCCTTGTAGCGGGGCTGACCAGGGCCGACGCACCCGGCACAGATGCTCCTGACATCTTTTGCGCGCAGATTGCCAAACGGATGCGCGGGGCGGACCCGTCCGAGACGCCGCTGCTGGGATGGCTGCAAGATCGGCAGCAAAAGGCCGGATCATCGATCGAGGCCATCGTCATGACGGCGCAGCACCGCCAAGGTGCCTCCAATATCACCATGCGCAATCTTGTCACCTCGATGCGGCTGATATCCGAGGTGGATTGGGCCGAGTTCTTCGAGACGGTCAGCCTGATCGACGTCCGCCTGTGTGCGGCCTTTGACTTTGCCGCGATGGATTTCCCTACACGCAATGACTACCGCACGGCCATCGAAACTTTGGCACGCGGGGCAAAGTGTTCCGAGGCATCGGTGACAGAGGCCGCCCTGGAAATGGCCACGCACGGCGATCCCGGCGCGGCGCTGATTGGCGATGAACGGCGCGCGCTGGAACAAAAACTGGGTTATGCGGTGCCGTACCGTCTGGCCTTGCGGCGTGGGATGCAGCGGTTGGGTTTGACTGGGTATCTGTTCGCCATCGGGTCGGCTTCGGCGGTGGTTCTGGCTGCGGCTTTGCTGGCCACAGGGGCGTCTGGCTGGGCCGTGGCCGCCCTGGCGCTGACCGGCGTGGGCATAGCGGTTGAGGCGGGCATGGCGCTGGTGAACCTTGCGGTCACCCGCAGCTTTGCGCCCAAACAGCTGCCGGGACTGGAACTGTTGTCCGGCATCCCGCCCGAACTGCGGGTTCTGGTCGCAGTTCCGGTGCTGTTGTCCAACGCAAATGATCTGCACGATCAGATTGAACGGCTTGAGGTGCACTATCTGTCCAGCATCGGTGGTGCGGTCAGCTACGCCCTGCTGTCGGACGGGCCCGACGCGGCTGCCGAGACCACCCCGCAAGACGCCGGGTTGCTGGTGCTTGCCCAAACCGAGATTGCCCGCCTGAACAGCCGCTATCCGTCCGAGGATGGCGCGCGGTTCTTGCTGTTGCACCGGCGCAGGCTGTGGAACGCGGCAGAGGGCGTTTGGATGGGTTGGGAGCGCAAGCGGGGCAAATTGGAGGAATTGAACCGCCTGCTGCGCGGCGCGACCGACACCAGTTTTGTGGCCGATACCCCATCGATCCGGCAAGACATCCGCTATGTGATCACGCTTGACGCCGACACCCGGCTGTTGCGCGAAACGGTGCGCCGGATGGTGGGCAAAATGGCCCATCCGCTGAACCGCCCGCAGTTTGATGCTGCCCGCCAGCGTGTGACCAAGGGCTATGGCATCTTGCAGCCGCGCGTCGCCCCCAGTCTGCCAATGACGCTGGACGGGTCGTTTTATCAGCGGGTGTTTTCCAGCCCCGGCGGGATCGAGCCCTATGCGGCGGCGATTTCGGATGTCTATCAAGACCTGTTCGACGAAGGGTCGTTCACCGGCAAGGGCATCTATGATGTTGATGCCTTTGCTCATGCCTTGGCCGGGCGGGTGCCGGAAAACACCATGCTCAGCCATGATCTGTTTGAAGGTGTCTTTGCGCGGGCCGGGTTGGCGTCGGATATTCAGGTGGTCGAGGATTTTCCCGCCCGACACGACGTTGATGCCGCGCGCCAGCACCGCTGGGCACGTGGGGACTGGCAGTTGTTGCCGTGGATTGTCGGGCGCAGGCAGACCATTGGCGGCATTTCCGCCGTGGGGCGCTGGAAAATGCTGGACAATCTGCGGCGCAGCGTGATGGCACCGCTGGCGATCGTGACGCTTGTTGTGGGCTGGGTGGGTCCTCATGCGGCGGTCTGGACGGCGGCTGTTTTGGCGCTGCTGGCGCTGCCATATCTGATCTCTCTGCCCTTTGCGGTGTTGCCGGGGCGGGCAGGGATCACGTCCCGCAGCCATCTTGAGGCGTTGTGGTCGGATGTCCAACTGGCGGCGGCGCGCATCGGGCTGAACCTGATCCTGCTGGCGGACAGTGCTTATGCCATGCTGGATGCCATTGGCCGCAGTGTTGTGCGGTTGCGGACGCGGCGGCGTTTGTTGGAATGGACGACGGCGGCGCAGGCGGGCAGCCAGGCAGTACCGTCCTATCTGAGGTATTACTTGCGTCACATGGGCGGGCTTTGCCTCGGGCTTGGCACTTGCGTGCTGGCCTATGCAATCCGCCCCGAAAACCTGCCAATCCTGCTGCCCTTTGGCCTAGCATGGCTGGCAGCCCCGGCCGTTTCACGGCGGATCAGCCAGCCGCGCGCGCCGTCGGCACCACAAACCCTGACCGCAGCCGATGGTCAGACCCTGCGGCTGATCGCGCGCCGCACATGGCGCTATTTCGAAACCTTTGTGACGGCCGAAGAAAACTTTCTACCGCCCGATAATTTTCAGGAAATCCCTAAATCTGTGGTGGCCCGTCGCACCTCGCCTACCAACATAGGCCTTTATCTGCTGTCTGTGACGGTGGCGCATGACATGGGGTGGATCAGTCAGGCCGAGGCCGCCGAACGGCTGGAACAAACCCTGCACAGCATGCTGCGGATGCCGCGGTTTCGTGGCCATCTCTATAACTGGCACGACACCAGCGATCTGCGCGTTCTGGACCCACCCTATGTGTCGTCGGTCGACAGCGGCAATCTGGCCGGCCATCTGATCGCGGTGGCGCAGGCCTGCGAGGACTGGGCCCTACGGCCCGCAGCCAACCCGCAAGGGCTGCATGACGCGCGGGCTTTGGCGCAGCAGGCGCTGTTGGCCGAACCGGTTCCGGCGCTGTCTGCCGTGCTTGCGCAGATCGCCGGTGGCGTGTCGGACGCCTTGATTGCAAAGGCGCAGACCTTGGCTGCGACTTTGCCCGAAACCTCGGATGCGGCGTTCTGGACACATGCCATGATCGCCAGCCATGCGCCGGCGCTTGCACCAGAAGGCAAACTGCGCGGGCTTGCGGACATGGCGCGCGGCTTTGCGATGGCGATGGATTTCCGTTTTCTCTTGCACCCTGAAAAAAAGCTGCTGTCGATCGGCTTTACGGTGTCGACCAATATGCTGGACCCCAACTGCTATGATCTTCTGGCCTCCGAGGCGCGGCTGGCCTCGCTGTTTGCGATTGCCAAAGGCGATGTTGAAACCCGGCACTGGTTCCGCCTTGGCCGTGCCGCCACCCCGATTGGTGCGGCGTCGGCGTTGATTTCGTGGTCGGGCAGCATGTTTGAATATCTGATGCCTGCGCTGGTAATGCGCGCGCCTGCCGGGTCTGTGCTGGAACAAACCAGCCACCGCGTGGTGCAACGGCAACGCAGTTATGCCACGGGGCTGAACCTGCCTTGGGGGATTTCGGAATCCGCCTATAACGCCCGTGATCTGGAGATGACCTATCAGTATTCGAACTTTGGCGTGCCGGGCTTGGGGCTGAAACGCGGTCTGGCCGAGGATCGGGTGATTGCGCCCTATGCCACGGCCCTTGGTGCCATGGTTGAACCGCAGGCTGCGATGCAGAACTTCGCAGCTCTCACCGCTCTTGGGGCACAAAGCCGCTATGGGTTTTATGAGGCGCTGGACTTCACCGCCACCCGCGTGCCGGAAGGCGGCACCTGTGCCATCGTGCGCAGCTTTATGGCACATCATCAGGGCATGACGATTGCGGCCCTTGCCAATGTGCTGCTGGATGGGCAGTTGCGCGCCCGCTTTCATGCCGAGCCGATGATTCAGGCGGTGGAATTGTTGCTGCAAGAACGGGTGCCGCGCGATGCCCCGGTTGCTGCCCCCCATGCGACCGATGTGCAGATCTCGCCGGTGGAACACATTGGCTCGCACAATTTGCGTCGCTTTGACAGCCCCGCCGACGCGTGGCCAAGCGCACATCTGCTGTCGAATGGAAACTATAGCGTGACCCTGACGCCCACAGGTGCGGGGTTCAGTCGCTGGGGTGACTTGGCTGTAACCCGGTGGCGGGCCGATCCGACGCAGGCGGGGCACGGGTCCTATCTGTACTTGCAAGATGTCAAATCCGGGGTTGCGTGGTCGGCTGCGGTGCAACCCATTGGCGTGAATGCGGGCCATGCGGCGGTATTTTGCGATCATCACGCGGCCTTCACTCACAAGGCCCAGCATCTCATCACCCACACCGAAGTTGTGGTGTCGGGCGAGGATGACGCCGAGGCTCGGCGGGTGACCCTGACCAACACCGGGCGTCATATGCGTGAAGTGAATGTGACCTCTTACGCCGAGTTGGTGCTGGCCCCGGCTGCCGCCGATCTGTCGCATCCGGCTTTTTCCAAGCTGTTCGTCGTTACGGACTTTCTGCCTGAACTTGGCGTGTTGATCGCCACGCGCCGCCGCCGCGCACCTTCAGATCCCGAAGTTTGGGCCGCCCATATTGCGGTGGTCGAGGGCGATGAATCTGCCCCGCTGCAACACGAATCCGACCGGGCACGATTTATCGGACGCGGGCGAACCGTGGCATCTGCGGCCATGGCCAATACCCCGCTGTCTGGCGCCACGGGCACCGTGCTGGACCCGATCTTCAGCCTGCGCCGCCGCGTTCGTATCCCGGCGGGCGGGCGGGCTCGGGTGACGTTCTGGACCATGGTGGCCCCGACCTCTGGCATTTTGCTGGACATGGTGGATCGCCACCGCGACGCCTCGGCGTTTGGGCGGGCGGCAACGCTGGCATGGACGCACAGTCAGGTGCAGTTGCGTCACCATGGCGTGGCCCCGGTCGATTCGACGGATTTCCAACGGCTTGCGGGAATGTTGATCCGCAATGATGCCCGTCTGCGCGCCAGCCATGCGCGAATTGCCGCAGGGGACGGCCCTCAGTCACGGCTTTGGGCATTGGGGATTTCCGGCGATCTGCCGATATTGCTGTTCATCATCACCGACGCCGAAGACATAGCCCGCCTGCGCGAGGTTCTGGCGGCGCAGGATTACTGGCGCATGCGGCAGTTGGCTGTCGATCTGGTGATCCTGAATGATCGCGCCTCGTCCTATGTGCAGGATTTGCAGATTGCCATTGAGGCGGCTGTGCGCTCGGCGCAGGCGCGGCCAAGACCGTCGGGGCAGGCAAATGCGCAAGGGGCTGTGCATACCCTGCGCAGCGACCTGATGCCCCCCGAGGCGCGGGCGATGCTGGTTGCGGCGGCGGATGTGATATTAAACGCCAGTCGCGGAGGCATCGGCAGCCAGCTGGACGCGCTTCCCAACACGGTGCCGCTGATCCTTGCGACGGCCACGCCACCCCGCCTGCCGGAGAACCAAACGCGGCCAGCCAATGCAGCCACGCCGCCGTTGGAATTCTTTAATGGTCTTGGTGGCTTTGCGCACGATGGCCGCGAATATCTGATCGTGATGCAGAATGGCCAAACGACGCCGGCGCCATGGATCAATGTGATCGCCAATCCCGAGTTTGGCTTTGGCGTGTCCGCCGATGGTTCAGGTGCGGTCTGGTCGGAAAACAGCCGCGAAAATCAGCTGACACCGTGGTCGAATGATCCCGTAACCGACCCGGCGGGTGAGGCGATCTATCTGCATGATCTGGACACGCAGCAGACCTGGACACCCACCGCCCTGCCAATCCGTGACAAGGGCCGATACCTGTGCCGCCACGGTTTTGGCTATTCGGTATTCGAGCATACGGCCAATGAAATTGCGACGGAACTGCTGCAATTCGTGCCGATCGATGCACCGGTGAAGGTGTCCCGTCTGCGGCTGCGCAACCTGTCGGACCGGACGCGGCGGCTGTCGGTGACCGGCTATGCCGAATGGGTGCTCGGCACCTCACGCAGCGCCACGGCGGGCAAGATCATCACCGAAGTTGATGCCGAAACCGGGGCGGTTCTGGCGCGAAACCCGCGGGGCATGGCCTTTGCGGGCCGTGTTGCCTTTGCCGATTTCGGCGCAGGTGAGGGCAGCCTGACCTGTGATCGGACCGAATTTCTGGGGCAGGGCGGCAAGATGCACGCCCCTGCCGCCTTGTCCCGAACCGCGCTGTCTGGCCGTCATGGCACTGCGCTTGATGCCTGTGTTGCGCTGCAACGGCGCATCGAGCTTGCCCCCGGTGAAACGGTGGATCTGCATTTCCTGTTGGGGCAGGCCAAGTCAACTGAGGCTGCCGTGGCGCTGGTCACAGCCACCCGTGCGCGCAGCACCGATGCGATGCTGGCCGAGGTCACGCTGCACTGGGATGCGCTTTTGACCGAGGTGCAGGTTCATTCGCCCGACCGGGCCATGGATATCATGTTGAACGGCTGGCTTTTGTATCAGACCCTGTCGTGCCGTATCTGGGCGCGGGCGGGGTTTTATCAGGCCAGCGGTGCTTACGGCTTTCGCGATCAACTGCAAGATGGCATGGCGCTGACCGCGCTGCGCCCCGACCTGACCCGCGCGCATCTGCTGCGGGCGGCGTCGCGGCAGTTTCCCGAGGGCGATGTGCAACATTGGTGGCTGCCCCATTCCGGACAGGGCGTGCGGACCCGCATTTCAGACGATCGGGTCTGGCTGGCCTATGCTGCCGCACATTATGTTCAGGTGTCGGGGGATCTGGCAGTGTTTGATGAACCTTTGCACTTTCTTGACGGCCCTGGTCTGCTGCCCGGCGCACATGACGACTTCTTTCAGCCGCAAGCGTCTGATCATTCTGCCAGCCTGTTCGAGCATTGTGCGCTGGCCCTGGATCAGGCTGTTGCCTTGACCGGGGCCAACGGGTTGCCGCTGATCGGCACCGGCGACTGGAATGATGGCATGAACCGGGTTGGCGAGGCGGGCAAGGGTACCAGTGTCTGGCTGGGTTGGTTCTTGATCACCACGCTGCGGGCGATGGCCCCGCATGTGCAGGTCCGCGATCCTGCCCGCGCCGCACTATGGCAGGCCCATGCCGACCGCGTGGCGCAAGCCATCGAGCGTGAAGGTTGGGATGGCGCCTGGTATCGGCGCGGCACCTATGATGATGGCACTGTGCTGGGGTCGGCTGCGTCGCAGGAATGTCAGATCGACAGTCTTGCGCAATCATGGGCGGTGCTGTCGGGGGCGGCGGACCCCGCGCGTGCGGCAACGGCGATGGCGTCTCTGTCCACCCGCCTGATCCGGCCCGACAGCGGCCTTGCCCTGCTGTTCACCCCGCCCTTTGATCACACCCCGAAAGACCCGGGCTATATCAAGGGCTATCCGCCCGGCCTGCGTGAAAACGGCGGCCAGTATAGCCATGCCGCAATGTGGGCGATTTTGGCCAAGGCGCAATTGGGCGATGGCGACGGTGCCCATGCATTGTTCGCCCTGATCAACCCGATCAACCACGCGCTGACACCGGATGCAGCGGCGCTGTACAAGGTCGAACCCTACGTCATTGCCGCCGATGTCTATTCCGCCCCCGCGCACGAAGGCCGAGGGGGATGGACATGGTACACAGGCTCTGCCGCCTGGATGTACCGCGCCGGGATCGAAGGTTTGTTGGGCCTGACACGCGCCGGCCCGGATTTGACCCTCGATCCGTGCTTTCCAAAGGCTTGGCCTGAATTGACTGCCAGTTTGGGCAACGGGGGGGGGCGCTGTGATATTGTTATTCTGAACCCCAACAAGACCGGCCATGTCGTTGATTGTGCTTGGCTGAATGGCAAGGCACTGCCGGTGCTGGATGGCAAAGTTACGCTGCCCCGGAATTTGGCGCAGGGCCGGTTGGAAATTCGACTGATTTGACAGGACCCAATCTGCTGGGGACTTCGCGGTGACCGCGACAGGATTGTGGTGCATCGCGTCGGCCGGTGGTCTGTTCCATGGGTGCTGATGGCGGACAATCGGGCCTTGTCACCAAGGAACATGACCGAATGGCGGCGTTGGCGCACAATGCGGGATGGGTCATCACCAGTCGTGGGACCCTCGCCGTAGGATATGGCCGCTGAACAAGCCGACAGGCAACACCTGCGGGTGCTCATCGGCCATTCACACGCCAAAATCGAACCGGCCGCGACGAATTCACCATCATCTGAACCGAACCCGGCGCCGGGTAAATCCTTTCGACCCTTGAAACGGGTGCTCGCCTGCTCAAACCACCGTATCTTTGGGCCGAGCGGCAGCCGTTTCGGCGTGATTTCGACTGGTCTTTGTTTGTTCAGGCAAACTGCGTGTCCTCGAGGAGCGCAATCGCACTTGGTACGTTCGCAGAATATAGGATGCCAACCCTTGGGTTACCCGCCGACACAAAACCAGGCCAGGGGGGTATTCGCTACCTCTACCGACACGCACCTGCGCAACCCGTTTTAGCGGGATGTCAAAACCATCGGCACAATGCCCGCCCTTGTGTAAAGCCATGGATCCCAAGGCTTTTTCAAATGGACGGAACCGTGAGTTGATGCCACGCCACAGACAAGCCAGCCCCTTATCCTCTTGGCCACATGGGTCGATCCGCACGATCTGCAATCAAAGGACACCGTTCATCATATCCGATGTCAAGGTCATCGCCACCTTCGGGAAACATCTATCCCCTGACCGCACAGTCATGGTGGCGATGTAGGCCCGCGGGCCTGCCACGGTGCGCCCGCTGACGGCGCAATTGGACATTTTCGCGATGGCGGGGCCGATCTGGTTTTTCACGTTGACGGGCGGTCCATCGTCCTGGCTCACTTTGCCAGCGATGTTGCGATTTTCACCCTATTTCGAGGGGCTTCAGCATCGTGGCGGTCGTCAAAGTTCACATGTTGCAGACGACCGACCGTCGTTCCCTGTGCCGACCTTGGAACCCTTGGGCCGCAGGCTGGTTTGCGAACAGCAAGGATCACCCCAATCGAGATGATATGTGCTTTGACCCGCAGTGTCGGCGCCATGACAGCGGGAGGGTTCGTCAGCGTTTTTCTGTTGTCTGACTGGCAATCGTGTTCGGACATCGGGGCGTCAGCCGCAGCCGTCTTGGTGCCAAAATGGCCAGAGGGCCACACCAACACGCCCCTTGGCAAACGCCATCAAAGTTGACCGGGAAGCACAGGTTATCCCGCATCCGATTGCCCCTGCGGTTTTGCAGGCCATGTCCGGTCGTCAGAAATGGGTAGGGCTGGACAGGTTTGCAAACTGCCGTTCACCTTTAGGGTCCCTGGCCGTTTTTGTGGTCCGGCCATAGGCCTTGATTGTCAGAACGGTGCCGATTGCCAGGATGGCAGCCAGTATCCCGTCGGTTGACAGGCCGTCGCCCGCTTGCAGTGCACCGGGTGCCGCCATGCGACAAAGACCGCCAAGCAACATCGCAGTGGCGCAAACAAAAAACCGCCATATGACACCGAAAAATCGGTCGATCATACATCCCGGTGTTCAACCTCGCGCCACATCATGGTGCTGATCCGGATCATGGCATCGTCAAACCACGGTGCATTCCCGCGGCGCGGTTCAATTGGCTCTTTGGATATGCGCGGCAAAGGCTCAGTTCCCTTGGCCGACAGTAAATAGGACCTGTACGCAAGCAATTTCGCCAGCCCGACTGATCGACATCAATGGGGCCTTGCCGAAATACACGCAGGCTCTTTGGTGAAGTTGGGGTCACGCACCCTGTTCGATGTCAGTCGCAGCGTTGTCTTGCTTGACGCAATCTTACCGCACAGGGGGCCGCACGAATGCGCATCGTAGCTTTGGTTTTAGGTATTGCCGCAGTCCTGCTCGGCGGGCTTTGGCTATTGCAGGGGTTGGGCGCCGTTCAGGTTCGGCCCATCCTGTGCTTTGCCGATTGCGCGCCTGTACAAGGGCCCTCGATCACCTGGGTTGTCGCTGGGGGGCTGGCGTTGGCTTTGGGTGGTTTGGGGATCTTTTGGGCGCGCAGACGCCCTGCCGGCCAGGTGTCGTCGCCCGATCCTGAGGATGGGTGACCAAATGGGCGCGATCGCAGAATGGAATTTCCGATGCGGGCCCTGAATTGGGTGGTCCGCCTTGGCGTGGCCTACGGTGCGGTCTTTGGCCTTGGCGTATGGCGCTGGTCTGCTGCCATCAACGGTCTTTTGGCGCAACTGGACGCCGCCCGCATGCCCCACCGCATCGCCCGTTATCACGTGGCCGAACTCGAGGGCCTGCCAGCCCCGGTACAACGCTATTTTCGCGCCGCGCTGACCGATGGCCAAAGCATCGTCGTGGCCGCCACTTTGACCCAAAACGGAACATTTAACCTCAGCGCCGGCGCGCAGCAGTGGAAACCCTTTACGGCAACCCAGCACTTTGTCACAGCCCGCCCGGGCTTTGTCTGGGACGCCCAAATCAGGCTGTTTCCCGGACTGCCTGTGCGCGTGGTGGATGCCTTGATCGCAGGGACTGGCCTTTTGCGCCCCACGGTTCTGGGGCTGGTTCCGCTGGGCGCTCAGCACGGCAGCGGCGAAATCGCCCGGGGCGAGTTGCTGCGCTATCTGGCCGAGGCGGTCTGGTTTCCCACCGCCCTGTTGCCCAGTCAAGGCGTGGTCTGGCACGAGGTCGACGATGGATCCGCCAGGGCCACTTTGACGGATGGCCCTGTCACTGTGGCCATGGTGTTCCACTTTGGCGGAGATGATCTGGTGCGCGCGGTCTTTGTCGAAAGCCGCGCGGCGACGGTGGGCAAGACCACGGTCATGCTGCCTTGGGTGTGCCGCATGACGGACTATCAAAATAGGGACGGCATGCGCGTGCCTATGGTGGGCGAAGCGTTGTATCTGACCCCGCAAGGCGAAAGGCCCTATTTCAAAGGCATCACTGCCACCCTGACTTATGAGTTTGCACCATGACCCAAGGAATGGCCGGACGGTTCTTCGTACTGGTGCTGATCGTGTCGCTGCCGTTCTATGCGCTGGGGCTGACGGGAGCAGCGCTGCCCTTTGCGCCCGCCTTGCCGATCACTGCGCTGATGGCCTGTGTGCCGATGGCTGTCGCCCTATTTCTGGTCGCGCGTCGTGACGGAAAGATCGCCTGGGCGTTTCCGGGGCGCTCTCTCCCCAAGCTGCGCTGGGCCGTTGCGGCGCTGGCCATCATGCCTGCGGCCTACGCCGCGACAGCGGGAATCCTGTGGGCGTCCGGTGCCACGTTTCCCGCGTTGACCTTGCTACCCGTTGGCGCTGTCCTTCCCGCCTTCGCCCTGTTCTTCCTTGGCGCGATTGGCGAGGAGGTCGGATGGCAAGGCTACGCTTTTCCCGCGTTGGCCACGGGGCATACCGCATTGCGCGCCGCGCTGATCATCGGCACCTTTTGGGCCCTGTGGCATGTGATCCCGTTCGCGGTGATGGGCCGGGGTGCTGCGTGGATCGTCTGGCACTCCCTCGCGATGGTCTTGATGCGGGTGCTGATCGTCTGGCTGGTCGTGAACGCCGGGCAAAGCCTGACGATTGCGGTGCTGTTTCATGCGATGAGCAATTCGGCCTGGGGTCTTTTTTCCAACTATGAACCGTTTTATGACCCAAAAATCCTATGCGCTGTGCTTGTCCTGCCTGTGCTGACGGTGGTCGTCCTGTGGGGACCGGCGACCCTGATGCGGTTCAGATATGGTGCGGATGCCATAGCGTCCGGTGTTCCATGAGGCGGGGTATGGCTGCACTCCTGCTCGCGGTTGCGCTGTCAGGGGCCGGTTTCCTGACCTTTTTGCGCATCGGTTTGCCAATGACGGCACTGCAGGTCCCAACGGGCGCATCAGTCGGCGCAATCAGCGACCTGGCAATCGACCCAACCCGGCGCGACTTGTTCTCTGGTGCGGTCAATCGCGTTGTACCATTCCAGATGCTTTATCCAGCCAGCGCGCCGGGCACCCCCTTGCAATATCTGCCAAATGCCGGGCCACAGTTGGATGCCATTGTCACAATTCATGGCCGGATGTCCCATCTGTTGCTGGGGCGGATCGGCGCGCTAGCGGCCCCTTGGACCGACGCGGCCAAGCCGTCGGGCGGCGGACCTTTTCCGGTCATCCTTTATCTGCCGGGTGTGACTGGCTACATGCAGATGGCAAGTTTTCAGACGGTCGATCTGGCCTCTCAAGGTTTTGTTGTCGTGACCTTGAACCAGCCCGGTGCTGTGGCGGCGGCTGTTTTGCCGGGCGGAAAGGTCGTGGCCGGGCTGACCCGCACCGAGGCCGCAGCCCTGATCGCACCGTCCTATCGCATCATGGGCCAAGCCTTGCCCGACCGCTTTGCGCGGGCCCTGGAACCAGACGCCAGCATCGTGCCCTGGTTTGCCGCAGATGTCGGGCCCGTCCTTGACCGGCTGGCGCAGATCAATGCCAACCCGTCGCATCTGCTGTACGGGATGCTGGACCTTGACCGCGTCGGCGTCATGGGTATGTCGCTTGGCGCAATTGTCGCGGCACAGGCCTGCGCGACCGAACCCCGGATCGACGCCTGCCTGATGATGGACGCGCCGGTTCCGACAGCGGTGGCCCGTGCCGGCCTGCGACAAGCCGCCCTATGGATCAGCCGCCCCAAGGCCGATCAACGGCTGGAACGTGCAGCATCAGGCGGCTGGTCCGAAGTCGAGATTGACGCTCAGGCCGCCACAATCGACGCGGCGTTGTCAAACAGCCCGCAAGGTGAACTGGTGCAATTGCACGGTCTGTTCCATCTCGACTTCACCGACCTGTCCGCCCTGCAACCTGCATTCGGCTGGCTGGGGCAATCAGGTGTCAATGGAGGTCCGGTCGCCCACCGGCAAATCAACCAACTGACACGCAGGTTCTTTGCGGGGGCCTTTGCCTCCCCCTTGCGGTGACCGCAATCTGGCGGGTGGTGGGCACTGGCCACCAATCGGTTCGTCTGCGCCGAACTTGGGCCTGTCACGGTTTGGTGCCGCTCTCTTGACAGGGTGATGCGCAGCAAAAGAAATGAGCTGTGGGCCCAGTCAGGACGATTGAATTTCGCAAGGATGCGGTGCGGATCGCGCTGATTTCGCAGGATCAGGATTTGATCCGGGGGGGGGCAATTCCCTGACGACGGGCTTTCAGGCAAACAGATCGCTGAGGGTCCAGGGGTCGGTATGTCGACGCTGGACAAGTGGATCATCGCGCATCCGTTGCCCGGCAAACCATGAGGGGGGCGATACGGATGTGGTGTCGCATGAGGATTGCGAGCTTGCGCTTGAGAATAAACGGCTGCGGCGCGAAAACCGCATCCTGCGCGAGGGTTCCGGTTTGTCAAAGACCATATTGGGCGTTGCGAACGCAGCAGTTGTGTCAGGTGATGGTCGTCGGCCCATGCGGGTTGCGGGCCATATGCCGCCGCCCTGCCAGTCGCAGGCAGCACACAGAGAGGGTCGTTCTGGCCCATACCAAGGAACAATCGGGCCTGAGCCTATGCAGCTATGCGTTGCCCGGTAGGCGACTGCCTTGCTTCGCCGTAAGGGGTCGACCCCGGATGACCGAAGAACTGAGGGAAGTCGGCGTTGATGTGGGTCACCCCTTGCCCGGGAGGTGAGTGCAAGCAATCCCCGAGAGGGGGCGGGTCGGGTCGTTGATGCGTGAAAACGGGATCGCCGTTGAAAGAACATGCAAATTCAGGGCAACCACAGACAGTAATCGCACCTTCAGCATCGCGCCGAACCTGCCGGACCGCGACTTCACCGCGGGTCAGCCAAAACCAGAAATGGGTGGGTGACATCAGCTGCATCTGGACCCGCGGGGGCTGGCAGTATCTTGTGGTGATACTGGACCTGTATTCGAGCTGCGTCGTCGCCCTGCGTGATTTGCACCCAAATCCCTTCCGGGTAACCGCTTGGGCCGTCAGCAACCGGATGAAGAGCGACCTGGCGATCCGGGGGCTGAGGATGGCCGTTGCCTTGCGGGCGCCGCCCAAGGGCTGCAACGTCCCTAGCGACAGGGGCAGCCAATAATGTGCGCACGACTACCACAGGATACTGCGCGAACATGGCCCGCAGCCGTCAATGAGGGGCGAAGGCAATTGCAATGACAATGCCGCTGTCGAAACCTGCTGCACGACATCAAGGACGGTCTGATATGGCGCAGGTTTTGGGAAACCCGTCATTTTCCAATATATCAACGGCTTCTATGACCCGCGCCGCCGACATTCAGCATGGCCAGAGAAACGCCCCCTGGTATTAGAACACAAGGTGGCCTAACCGAGCTATTCGAGCGGCATGCATACGCGACAAAACCAATCCGTCGCCCGCTACTGGGTGTGCTCCGGTTAACACCAGTAATCTGACCGCGCGATCCTGATCTGAGCCGACAGGCCGTAGCACCGCAGCGGGCTGACCTTTGATCGCGCAAGCGCAAGATCAGCGTTGGCACGGGCGATGCGGCCGTGGCATCCTCGAACGGATGGATTGTGATAGACCACAGATGTTCCAGCACCGCCTTGATCACCGGGTCGGTGGCCGCAGTTGCATTGAACCATGTCGGCAATTCACTCATCTCTGCCGCGACCCTTTCCGATGGAGGGGCCGCGCAAGGCAGGCGCTCTTGGCCGACTGATCCCGAAACCTTTTGCGGGGGCCCCGACCTCTCGGCTCCAAACGCAGGCGGACCGTTCCAGATCATTCGACGACGGACACGATAAAAGGTCCTGCGCCGATGTCTCAGACGCGAGATGCAAGCCGACATCACATAAAGTCAGAAACATGCGCCCAAGGCCAGTTGCCGCATACCTGAAGATTTCCGGGTCAAGCGGATCAACGCCGAACGATCGCCCTTTGGGCGAGTTTTGGTCATGCCGAAAAGCAGCGCTGGCGCTTGCAGTGCTTTGCGGTCTTTTGGATCTAGCCCTCGGCACGGGCGCAATCCAACACATCAAAGGGCGTCCCATGACCCAAACTGCAGAACAGCGTGGCGGTTCCGTCCGCGAAGACCACCCGGCCAACCATCAAACCATAGCAGTCGCACATGCGGGCATCCTGATCCATGATAGCGCCCGAATGAATTTGGCAGATCTTTCGGCCTCTTTCGCATCCGTCTTGCAAAAGGGTGCTGTGTTGGACGTTCCGGTGTCTTTGGCAGATGCGGGCCCAAAAATGGCGTTGGCTATCGCAACTGCGCCAGCAGCGAACCCAGAGTTGTTCGTGCCAGCCGGCACCAGTGCGTCCGCACTGCAAAGCCTGATCAACGGCGCGGCGGCGGGCAGCATCATCCATCTTGCAGAGGGTCATTTCAGCTTTGACCGCACCGTCATCATCGCGCGTGATGACATAACGGTGTCGGGTGCGGGGTCGGGCCAGACGATCATCGACGTCAATCCAACCTTGGGTGCCGAAGCCTTCCGGATTGGTCAGGGCACGACAAGTGGCAATTATGCTTTGGCCTCGGATGTGGCGGAGGGCGCCACTGCGTTGACCCTGACAGGGGCGCACAGCTTTGTTGCAGGGGATTTTGTCTATTTGTCGCGCGCCAGCACGGCTGCCTTTTTCGACTCTATCGGCGACACTGTTTGGCGAAATACCGATGTGGCGCTGCGAACCTCGATTGCGCAAGTGGCGTCGGTCAACGGCAACGTGATCACACTGGCCAATGGCGTGCATTTCGATTTTGTGCCGGGCGAAACCAAGGTTTCCGAAATCGCGATGGCCGAACGGGTCAGTGTGGGTGGGTTTACGGTCAGTTACGGCCTGCCTGCCGCTGACCCGTCCAATTTTAGCAACACCATGTCCAACTATAGTCGCAACGCGGTGATCGAGGTGAAGGGTACGGCTGGGCTGCACCTGTTCGATATCACCTCACGCGATGTGCCCAGCTTGGGTGTCAATGTGGCCGCCAGCATCGGGGCAACGGTTGACCACATCACCATGACGGGGGCGCATAACAAGGGCGACAGTGGCAATGGCTATGCCTTGCAGATCCGCGACGTCTACGACAGTACCTTCACCAACCTGACCGATCAGGACATGCGCCATTCAGTGGTCTTTGCCTCGTGGACCTCGGCCGCTGGCAATCTCGTTCATGTTCTGCAAACCGACCGTGACATCAACTTTCACGGTGGGCGGGACCATGACAATGTAGTCATGGTCGATGCCTCGATCCGGGATGTCGCGTCGGATATCATAGGCGCTTCGGTATACGTCAATTCCGAGGCCACCCATTACGGCACAGCGACCGACCCCACAACCAACGTCACCAAGTTCGGGCATCTCACAGGCTCCAGACTGGGGGATGATGTGCAGGGTTATGACACCGGCAGTTGGCTGGAGGGGATGGGGGGCGACGACACGCTGACAGGCGGGGCCGGGAATGATCTTTTGACCGGGGGGGCGGGCAATGACATCCTGTTCGGTGGGACAGGCGTTGACATCGCAACGTTTGCTGGGCTGCGGGCCAGCTTTCTGGTCGCAAAGTCGGCGGATGGGGTTCATGTGACGGACAAGGTCGGTGGTCAGGCTTTTGACCTTGTGAACCAGGTTGAATGGCTACTTTTCGGCGATGGGGCCTTGCGGCTGTCGGACATGACGTTTCTGGCAACGTCAGCTGTGGACGGGGTGTTTGGCGGCCCCGGCACTTATCAGGTTGGACCGCACCTTGTGTTGACGGGTACTGCAGGTGCGGATCTGTTTGCAGTGACGGTCAAGGGAACGGTCGTCCGTGGGCTCGCCGGGGCCGATACCGTCAGTTCGACAGTTGACTTTACCCTTCCTGATGATGTGGAGCGGCTGAACCTGATCGGAACCGCCGCAATCAACGGCACGGGATCAGGCCTGTCGGATCAGATCTATGGCAACGGGGCGAACAATCTGATCGTGGGGGCAGCGGGCAGTGACTCGCTTTATGGCAATGTGGGGGATGACCGCCTGTTGGGTGGCAAAGGGGTGGACTCGCTGTTTGGTGGGGCGGGAAATGATGTGATTGACGGCGGCGCTGGGCGCGACAAGGTCAAGGGCGATGCCGGGGCGGATGTCTTTGTCTTTGCCTCGGTCGCGGACAGTTCCAGGGCGGCCGCGGATTCCATCCAGGATTTCGCGACCGGGGTCGATTTCGTTGACCTGCGGGGCATTGATGCCAATAGCGGTGTTGCGGGGGATCAGGCCTTTATATTCCGATCCGGGCCAGGCGGGGCGGCTGCCTTGTGGCTGGCGTCGGGCACGCTTTACGGTGATGTCAATGGTGACGGCATTGCGGATCTGGCGATCGCGTTTGGCAGTCATGCCGTGACGGCGGGGGATATCTTGCTGTAACGGACCGGGATCACCCTGCAAAAGCCCAAGCTTGCCGCCTGCCTGATCCCGGATACCAAAAGGGATCAGGCAGACCATGCGGTTCCTGCGGCCCGACCAAACTCCCCCCGCCCCAATTCACGGCATATCCCGCCAAACCAGCGATTGCAGACCGCCGATTTTGGAATTGGACAGATCGCCAAACGGGGTTGCAAATTCCGCAATGTCAGGTGCGTAAAACGTCGTCAGATAGGCATAGGTCCAAGCCAGTTCAAAACCCTGCAACTTGTCCGATCCATCGAAATAGCTTTGCTTGCTTTTGGCAAGGCTGGTGACCTCGGCCGGATCGGCAAAGGCGGCCAGGGTAAAGCGGATGCTGCGGTGCAAACTGCCGTCGCAGGCCTGAAACAACGCATGACCGTCACGCTGCAACAGCATGGCTGCCGGAACCAGCGCGGTCAGGGCGTGCAACTGGTAATGCAGCGCCAGATCCTTGCGTGCCATCTCCAGCGGCAGGCTGCCGTCGGGGTTGGCGCTGCAGGCGACAAGCTGCACGCTGGCGGCGGCCCAGTCGATCATTGCCTTGTCCTGCAAGGTTAGCCCGACCCGCGCCACTGCCAGGGCAGCCCAGGCGCGCAGGTTGTTCTTTTGCGAATTGGTCGGGGCGTCGGTGTCAAAGAACGTCATGGTGGACCGCGCCAGCCCGGCCAGCCAAGCCTCGATCACGTCAGCGTCGGGGTCATCGCCCACCAAAGGTCGCACCTGATCCCAGGCGAATGCCAACCCGGACAAACGTGATGGCACCGAAAGATTGGCGTTCATTGACCCCATCTCGCCCAATGCCCCGGCTTTCGCCCAGGCACCCAACCCGGCCAAAACGCAATCGGCTGCACTCTGGTCTGTGGTTTCCAGCGACGCATTTGCTGCAAGGATCATATCGGTGACAAAGTCATCGACGGGCTTTAACTGGGCATTCACGTCTGCATTACTGGTGCTGTCAAACGACGAACGGCTTTTGTCATCGCTTGCATAGCGGCTGCCATGGTCCAGCCTGACCACAGGATCGACCAGACTGGGGCAGGCAAAAGGCTCTGGCGTTTCTTGCGCCTGTATGGGCATACCGGGCAACAGAGCGCAGGCCAACATGGCCAAGGGTAAAAGGCGGTTCAATTCGATTCTCCTTGCATATTCAGAAGTTTGACTAGGTCCATGGCGTCTGAATCTCCGGCATCGGCGGCGCGTTGTAGCCAGTTGTGGGCAAGGTCGATCGAGGGCTCGACGCCCACCCCCAGTGAATATGCCTGTGACAGCAGGACCATGGCTTTGGCATCCCCCGCTTCGGAAGCGCGGATCAGCCAGTCTGTTGCGGTGGCAATTTGGGCAGGCTTTCTGGCTGCGTCGCCCAGACGGCGCGCATGTTCGCGCATGGCCGCAGGGCTGCCAGCCTCGGCCGCCTTTTCGTACAGGGCGTCAAGGTCCAGCCGCATGTCCACCGTCACGGCAAGGGCCGGGTTGCGACGGGTCAGCTCTGCCAACAGTTCGGGGATGTCGGTGGGGTCGCTGCGGGCGATCAGAGTGACGAATAGATCGGCCGCACGTTCAGCGTCATAGCCCGGGTCCCCGCGCACGCCATAAAGCTTGAGCAGCCGTTGCACTGCGGTCTTGCTGCCCAAGGCGTTGGACCGTTCATAAAGCGCAACCGCAGTCACCAATCCTTCGGCCCCAAGCTGTTCACGCTGCGTGTCGCCCAAAACGACCATCTGCCACTCGTCGTGACCAGCCAATTCTGCCGCGATGGCCAGCCAGCGGCGCGCCTGTTGTTCATTCCCCAGTTTTCCCCATACTTTGGCAAAGGCAATCGCCTCGGGGAACGCGCAGCTCATCACCTCGGTGGCCCGAGCGCGGTAGATTTCGCGTTCAGCCGGATCTTGCAGAAAGGGGATCGCCAGCAGCAACGCGCTGAAATCGCCCCGTTTTGCGATGGCGCCTGCATATTTGGCAAAGACCGCGTCAGGATTGGGATAGCCGACAGGGTCTGCGATTTGCAGCAGCGTCATAGCTTCGCCGATGCCCTGGGCTGCCAAGGGCTCCAGCAGGGCAAGGGCTTCGGTACGGTTGGCAAGGTCGGGCTTCTGCAACAGGGCCGCCGCCAGTTTCAGCGCGGCACCGGTATCCCCCAAGGCAATCGCCTTGCTAAACAGGTCAAACGCCGCGTCTTGCTGGGCCGCAGTTCTGGCGCGCGACAGGTCCAGCGTGGCCGAAGCGGTGGTCACCTCTGGAATGCCTTTAGCATAGCTGAACCAGAATTCAGCGGTAGAGGGGGCGGCTCCGGTGTCCTTCAGGACTGCCAGCATGTTGGCCAGCGGCGTGGCCCGTCCGGACAGTGCCTGGGTCTGCAGCGCTGCCATGGCCAGCGGGTCAGCCTTTGCGGTCAGGGCTGCCAACATCGCCGGGGTGAAATCCAGCGACGAGGAGCCGATGGACGCCTCGACATCTTGCCAATAAGCCACCTCGCGCAGATGCGGGGCATCGGGAGCTTTGCACATGAAGGCTTTTTCGACATCGGTCGCAGGGGCGACTTCGCCAAGGTTTGAAACCATCTGGATCAGCGGGTCAACGGCGGAATAAAACTGGGCTTCGGTCTGTGCCAGACCCATATCTGCCTGCGACAGGGCGTGGATGGCGGACGGATCCTGACGTTTGGCAGCTTCGACCCAAAGGGGACGAGCGGCTGCCTGACCTTGCCAGCGGCCCTGATCCTGCAGGATCAGGCCAGCCTGTTTGGCAAATGCCCATCCGGGGGCATCAGGCAGGGCGGTCAGACGCTGCAGCGCGTCCAGATAGTCCGGGCGCAGGTCGGGCTGAGCTTTCAGCCGCGCTTCCAAAGAGTTGGAGAGGCGGACCAGAGCGGCATGATCCCCCATGGCCGCGGCCCTTTGATACAGGTCAAGGGCCGCAGGGATGTCTTGTGGGGCAAGCGCTCCAACCTCCAGAATGCGGCCAAGTGTGACCATGGCATAGGGCAGCCCACCTTGCGCCGCCTTGGTAAGATAGGTCATCAGGACTGAGTTGTCCTTGACCACCAGTTCGGACTGCATTTGGTATTCCACCACACGCCAGGCCGAGATGGGGTCGCCCAGATCGGCGGCAAATCGGTACCAACGCATCGCCATGGCGTTGTCGGCGGTCACGATCGTGCCTGCAGTGTATTCGCGGGCGATGCGGGCGATGCGGTCACAGATCAGCGGGTCCATCTGCCCAACCAATGCGCCAAAGGCCATGGTGACCGCCAGATCGGGTGTGATGTCCCAACCTGCCGGGGCGCTCCCCGCCACACTTAGCCGCGTTAGGGCCAGCAGGGCATCGGCATTTCCGCCATAGCCCGCCGTCACCAGCAGGTCAGTGCCTCGGGCAGGGTCGCGGGCGATGCCCGTGCCTTCAGTGACAAGGCCCGACAGCACAAACTGCATGCGCGATGACGCTTCGTCGCTGTTCGCCAGCAGTTTGGCAACCAGCCCGGCGTCGGCCAAGGCGTTGAGCTGTCCTATGGCAATCATCTGGGTGATTTGAGCCAACAAAACGTCATCGGCGGTAAATTTTGGCGACGCCTTGGCCAAGGCCAGAATGGCCTTTTGGATGGTCGCGTCCCAGGCCACCGCGTCCATCTCGGCCAGACGTCGCAGGTCGCGGGTGATCAGGCTGGTCTCGCGGTCGGGCAAGGTCTTGCCGTCCCATGCGCCCCAAAAGGCGGTCAGTTCGGCATCTGGGGCGCGTGCCTGACAAATCGGCTGCACCACCATGTCAGGAGGCGCAAAGTCAAGCGTCAGGGTCTGGGTCGTTTGGACTTGCGCCTGCACCGCCGTTGCAGCGCAGATCAGAGCAGCGGTTGTTGCCCAACTGAACATGGTCATTGCATCCTCCTTCCCTACTATTTGGCGTAGGTGTTTTGCGTGCTGTAGGCTGTGTAGGTCCCGGCGGTGCCGGAAAAGATCACGGTCACACCTGCGCGCCGCTCCATCGCGATGCCTGGCAATAGGGCCAATGTTTTTCCCCCGGATTGCACTTCGAAATCCAACGTCAACGGAGCCTTCAGGCTGACCTGCCGTGACGTGCCGGGGGCGATATCTTTCAGCGCCATGGCCGAGACGGCAGGCACATACAGATCGACCAATGGCAGGTCCGAGTCGTTGTAGAACACCAGATCTGCCTTGGCCGGGCTGTTGGTAATCATGTCCTGCATCATGTGCATGGCCCCGTCCGCACCAGGTGCAAAGGTGTAAAAGGATGCCGGGGCGATCTCGCCCTTTCCTTCATGGCTGCCGACCGCGACCGCTATGGGGCCGGGGGCGACCAATAGAAACGGCGTCACACCGCCCTTGAAATTGTCAAAGGTTGTGCCGTTGATCACGGCCAAAGTCTCACCCGGGGCCACGACCCGCACGAAAGAGGAGGTCGGGTCGGCGGGGGCCTCGTACAGGTCTTGGGCGATGGCCTGAATTGGAAGGGCAACGAGGGACAGCAGAAAAAGCGTTTTGATGGTCATGACGGTTCCTTTCCGGAACGGCAGAGCGACAGCGTCGTGTCAGCACTGACAGGGTGATCGAATGTGACTGAAAGGGTTTGCAGATCGGGGTGCCACAGCGTGCCCAATGATTTGAAGAACCGCCCCGAGGCTAGAACGCGGTCGCCGCGCTGAATCATCGCGGTGCGGGTGATGCCCGACGCGGTGACAAAGCGGAAATCCGCGCGACGCCCGCCATTCACGCCCAGATCGGCCAGGATTGAGGCGTCCGGTTGCAGGTTGAGTCCGGTGAGATCAGCCGTCAGGGTGTTCGGATCGGTCTTTTCTACGCTCAGTTGCAGAGTGCACGAATCGCTTGCGGCAGCGATCAGCTCTTCCATGGGGTCGGGGCCGAACTGGGCAAGGTTGTTATAGATCGGGTTTTCCCAGATCAAAAACCGTGGTCTGGCCTCCGCGAAATCGCGTGAGATCAGGTATGACGTGATGGCTCCGAACTGATTGCCCCCGGTGACCGCATAGTTCTGTACTTCCAGCCCGGTGGTTTGCGCCATATAGCCCGCAAAGTTTGCCAGTGGCGCGTCGGAAAAAGACGTGCCGACCAGCACAATCTGCGGCGCAACATCGCTCGCAAAGATATCCGCAACGGCGGCGGGATCGGTGGATTTGACGGTCGTTTGCGCCTGCGCCTCGACCCGTGGCAATTCAGACTGGCAAAAGCTTTGCAAGGTACGGCGCATCGTCGAGAATGAGGCTGTCACTGGCCCCGGAGTTGTCAGGTATTCTGCCTGCGGCAAGTCGGCATAATACGGTTGCGCCTTGATTTCCGCCGCGATGGCATTGGCAGCGCGCAGCGCACCGGCCGCAGTCCAATGGAAGTCAGTCTTGAAGAAGGGAGGTGCGTCGGGTTCAGACTTGCTCAATGCCGCCAGAATGTCGGGTGCGATTATGCCCTGTGCGGACAATCGGGTAATGATATCGTCGTACACCAGGACCGCAGTGGCGCGATCAAACAGGTAGTCCGCGGCCACTGCAGGCAACTGGTCAGGCATGACCTCGGCCTTGGTCGGGATGGCAACATAGATCAGGGTTGTGCCCCCGGTCGCCAAAGCGGCGGACAGGGCGGCCATGCGGGCAATCACCGGGTCCTCCATTGGATGACGCATTCGCAAATCTGCCAAGACGCGGTAAAAGGTGCCATCTTGGCCCTCGACTGACGGCAGGGCCGATTGTGTGGCGGTAAAGGCGCACCCGAAGGCGGAGGTTTCTGCGGCAATAGGGGTTGCCAGCAATGCGGCAACGGCAAGGTAAGGGATCATGGCGCGGCCTTTGTGGCAATGGTTGCGGGGGTGTCCAAAAGTCGCAACAGGTTTTGTGCGGTAACCTGCGCCGACAGGTTGTCGCTGTTTGCGGCAAGGGTCAGGGCGGCGCGTGCGCCAACATGGTCAAGTGCGGTGTCGGCAGGGTCAGTGATCAGCACGATGCCCAGTTTCAGCGCGGCGAGAGGATCGTTTTGGCCCGCCATTGCCAGAAAATGCTGCGCCTGCATCAGGTCGCGGCCAAACGGCACACCTTCGGAATACATCTGACCCAGTACTTGAGCCGCCTTTGCATTGCCGCTGATCGCCTGAATGGTCAGGGCGTTCAGGCTTTGCTGCAGCAGGCTTGGGCCATAGTCGTCGCCTTCTGCCACCAAAAGCTTGGCCAGCGGGGCCACGGCAAAGGCGCGACCCGTATAAGCGGCGATGGCATAGTAATGCGCGGCCGCGCCTGCCTTGGCGGGCGGAACGCTGGCTTGCAACAGCTTGCCATAGCGATAGGCCGCCAGCCCGTCGCCTGCATCCGCCAAGGCGCGCAATTGGCTGGTCGTGACATTTCCACCTGAAACCATGCGTTTGCGTGCGGCCTGCAATGCCGCACTGGGCAGATCGCGGGTATGCGTGACCTTGTTGTCAAAGACGAAATCCACCTGAACCAGGTCTGCCGGGGGCGGCTCGGCCAGGGCACCAAGAGGCAGCGACAAAAACAGCATGACTATCAACGATTTACCCATTGGAGGCCACCGCGCTGGCGTCACTGCCCGCCAAAGGTGAGGTTGCAGGATTGCTGGGCCACAGGTTGGGGTCGGTCAGGTAACGGACAGGAAATTCCCAAATCACCACTTGGGCCGGAGTGTCGCGAAACTCGTTACCCTGCAGATAGGTTTGCATCGGTCTGACCGGGCCCAGACCGACTTCAGCATGGTTCACAACCTCGCGGCCCAAGGCGCGGGTTAGGGCATCCGCAAAACCCCAATCGGGATTTGCGCTGTAACTGGTGCCGATCAACACGATATCCACCAGCGCCTCGCCAAAAATGTCGCCGGGGGCGGCGTCTGCGGTTATGGGGGTCAGCGTTACCTTTTCGGGCAACAGCCCGATCATGGGGGCCAAACTATCCTCGGTGACATAGCGGATCAGATCGCCCGTCAGGGGTTTGGCGCTGCCATGTCCGGTGGTATAGGTCAGCGGCCCCTGCGGCAATTCGGCCGCAACCGCACCCGTGGCCTGCGCCGCGCCAAACGGGGTCCAATGCGTGTCGGTAGCAAAAAACACTGGCTTTTCCTGACCCATCATAGCCTGGCGCAGGTCTATGGCCGTAATCCCTGCGGCACGCAGGTCTGTCAGGAATGCGGCGTGCAGCCCGGCCATGGCATCCGAAAGCGCCGGGTCGGGTGACTTGGCGCTTTCCACGTCGATCTTGGCGGGCAGCGCCAAAAGCACCAGTTGCGTCCCTTGTGCCGCCAACAGGGTTTGCACGTTCTTGATCTTCTGGATGGTTGCCCGCAATTCCTCGGCACCAGGCAGTGGCCGCGTTTCTTCACTGGTGAACAACCAGCCATCACGGCCCACCAAGGCGCCATGGCGCGCCTCTCCCAGCACGGCATACCGGACAGCGCCGATCACGCCAAACGATGGGCCAAAATGGGGCAAGGTGGTTTTGTACTGCTGCTCGAAATCGCGGGTTAACCCGCCGGCCAGCAGATCGGCGCGCGGCAGGGTCAGGGGCGTGGGGGGGCCTGTCAGAACCGACAGGTTTGCAGCAAAGCCATAGCCGAACAAGAGCAGCGGCAAGACAAGGCGAACAGCATGGAAAGGGGGACGCATCATGGCACCTAAAACTGGAAATAGAGAAAGGGAGAGAAGCTTTGTTCGGCCATCTTCATCAGGGTCAAGGTGGCCAGCAGGCTCAGCAAGGCTGCCGGAACCACGGTGTTGACCCAACCCAAAGCAGCGTCACCGGGGGTCAGATGCGCGGCGGCAAAGCGGTTCAGGCGCGGCTCATAGGTGGCAAAGGCGATGGCAAGCGCAAGGAAGATAAGGCTTTCCCGCGTGATCTGCAGTGCCACGTCCGGGGCAGTTGCCCAGCCGTTCAGACCGATCATCCCGGCATAGATGCCGCCTGCCTGTACCGGATCGACGGCGCGGAACATCACCCAGCCAAGCAGAACGATCAGCAATGTCGAAACGAGGGCGAAGCCGGTTTTGCCCTGCGCCCGACCGGTTGCCCGTTCCGCCGCCAGCCAGCCGCCATGCCACAGCCCCCACAGCACGAAGGTCATGTTGGCCCCGTGCCACAACCCTCCCAGCAGCATCACCAGCATCAGGTTTACATAGGTGCGCGCCGCGCCCAACCGATTGCCACCCAAGGGAATGTACAGATAATCGCGCAACCAGACCGATAGGCTGATATGCCAGCGCCGCCAGAACTCGGTGATCGAACGGCTGACATAGGGCGTGTCAAAATTGGGCCGGAAGTGAAAGCCGATCATCAGGCCAAGACCGATGGCCATATCGGAATAGCCCGAAAAGTCGAAATACAGCTGCATCATGTAGCCGACAGCACCCAACCACGACACCACCATTGAGGGATTGTCGGTGGCAAAGGCCAGATTGGCCAAGGGGGCGACCGTATCCGCCAGCAGCACCTTTTTGGCCAGACCGATGGCAAACAGCGTAGTGCCGTCGATGAACAGGGGCAAGGAGTGGGTGCGATGGGCGAATTGGTGGGTCAAATCCTTGAACCGCAGGATGGGTCCGGCAACCAGTTGCGGGAACAGTGCGATAAAGGCAGCAAAGTCGAAAAAGCGGGTCGTCGCCTCGGCATCCTTGCGGTAAACATCGACCAGATAGCTGACGGCGTGAAACACATAGAATGACACGCCAATCGGCAGGATCAGCCGCCAATGCACGCCAAGACCTGCGGCGTCAGTGCCCCAAAGCGCGGCAAAACTGTCGATAAAGAAATTCAGGTACTTGAACACGCCCAGCACCGCCAGACAGCCCGTCAGCCCGATGATCAGATAGGCCCGCGCGGCAGATTGGCTGCGCGCTGTACCGATGCGGCGGCCCAGGGCGTATGTCCACAGCGTCGTTGCAAACAGCAGCGCCAGGTAATCGACCCGCCACCAGCCGTAAAAGGCGTAAGAGCCGATCAGAATAGTAACCGATCTGAACCGCATAGGGGTCAGGTAGTACACGGCCAAAAATAGCGGCAGAAACAGAAACAGAAAGGTTTCAGAAGAAAAGACCATCAGAATTTCCCTTCATCGGGGCAAACGGGGATAGGGTCAAACTGTAGACGGGTGGGGCCATGGCTGCGGCGTTCCTCCAGCCAGGCGATGGTGCGGGGCGACAGGTCGCCCGAAAACAGGCGGGGCAACTGGCCCTCCAGATCATTGCCGGTCACGGTCAGGCTGCCCGCAGTGGCACCGCGCAACCCCTCGTGATTGCCGGCAAACTGATTGCCGGTGACTTTCACGCTGGCCTTGTCTCCTTGGCCGCGCAGCAGGATCCCCGAGCCCAGATTGTCCAGAATGGCATTGCCGGCGATGGCAACGCGCCCGGTTCCAGACAAGGATATGCCAGAGCCACCGCCCAGCACGGTCATATTCCCCGTAACGTCGGCGCATTCCACGTTGTCCAGCCTGATGCCGCTGGTGTCCTGACCCGCAAGAACATTGCCTGACAAGGTGATGCGCCGGCTGGCCTGATCGGCCGAAATGCCCACCGGTGCCCCCAGGATGATGTTGTCAGCGACCAGCGTCTGAACCGAGCCGCTGGTAATGCGGATGGCAGCAGTGGTTGCGCCGTTCAGCAGGTTGTCGGTCACAGTGGTGTTGACGGAATGGGCAATCATGATGCCGCTGCCAGTCATGGTGTTGGCCGTTGCCGTTGCAGACCGAGTGCTGATCAGTGCCAATGCCCTGACATCGGTAAAGTGGCTTGCAGAGATGATCGGCGGTGTCGCAGGGGGCTCCAAGCCGGAATTGTCAACAGACACCCCGCCAAAACGCGGCGTTTCCCCAAAGCCCAAATGGTCAAAATTTGCATTCGATACGGTCAGGCTGCCCCTGCCCGCCGTCAGCACAAAGGGGCGAAAGCCCGGCTCGCCGACATTGGCGGCCTGGCTGCCGCTGACCGATGCGCCGTCAATATTCAGCCAGCCGAGGTTTGCCAGAAAACTGCCATCCGCCCGGCTGAGGATCAGACTGTCGCCAGGTGATAGCGTAAGCCCCGCATCCGACCACAAGACCAGAGCGCGGGTCAAGGTCACGCCCTGTGGGCCACCGGTGACAAATGCGGCCGCAGCAGAGGATGCCATCAAGGACTGCAATTCGGCCAGAGTGACATACCCGCCACGCAACAAGACCACCTGATGCACGCCAGCTGCCTGAGCACGCGCCAAGGCAAGATGGTCCTTGGCCCCGGTCTGTACGGCGATTTGTGCCAGCAAAAGGCGCATGTCCACCAACTCAATCACCGCCGCTCCGCCGGTCACAAACGTGGTTTGGCTTGGGGGCAGGGTGATGCCCGCCGCGGTCAGGCCGAACCGGGCCTTCAATGCCTGTGCGACCGTCTGGGCCTCGGTTACGCTTTGGGACATTGTCAATGCGGCCAGCGCCGCATCGATTTCGGCACCGCGCGGCGTGGCTTGGGCCGCAGTTGCAACCAGCATGGCCAGCATTGGCCACATTAGGGGGCACCTAATCATGATGCACCAAATCCGTGGATTTCGAGTAGTTGCCGGTGGACAGCAACAGTGCCTGAAGATCGGTCGATTGGGTATTGGTCAGGCTGACCTGAGTGTCCTTGTCGATCGCCAACATCGCGCCGAGCCCAATGGATTGACCCGGTTGCGCGTGATCCTCAAGGTAGCTGCCCTCGCCCTTGACGACCGACAAAAAGGTGGCCCCCACGCCGTGCCCGTTGATCTGCGCCGTCGATCCTGGACGCACTGTCAACATTTCCAGTTTGTATCCCGCTTCCGATACGATGTCCTCGATCCCGCCCCATGACTTGGTGGCATAGGCGTGGCTGATCACTTCGGTGCGGTTACTGGATTTCAGGGCCTCGACCACCTGTTTGACCTTTTGGGCATGGGCACGATTGGTCACCAACAAGGCGTCCTTCGTATCAACGACGATCACGTCATCCATGCCCACCACGACCACCAACCGCCCATCCGACCGGATCAGCGAATTTGTCGTGTCCATCGCCATGACGTCGCCCGAGGTGACATTGCCATCGCCGGATTTGGCGTTGACGTCATAGACGGCGGCCCAGGCACCGATATCATCCCATTTCACCGCGATCGGAGCCAGGCAAACGGCAGGGGAGTGTTCGAACACCGCCCGCTCTGTCGGCTCGTTGCGGGCCTTGCTGAAAGCGTGCAACTCCAGCGTTGTGCCATGGGCGTCTTGCGTCGCCCCAAGCACAGCGGCAGCCACTGCGGCATAGGTGTCAGGTTCCAGTCGTCTGAATTCAGATGCGATCGTGGCCGCGCTGAACAGGCTAATGCCGGACGCCCAATAGGACTTGCCGCCGTCAATCAGCTGTTGGGCGACTTGCACTTCGGGCTTTTCGACAAAGCGGGCGACGTGGTGCAGGCCATAATGTAAGCCCGTCGCTCCTCCGTCGATGATGTAGCCATAACCGGTTTCCGCATAAAGCGGTTTGATGCCAAAGGTGACGATTCGACCTTCTGCGGCAGCATCGGCCATGCCCAGAACAGTTGCATTCAGATCGCCAAGGATGATGTGATCGGCGGGCAAAACCAGCAACAGCGCCTCTGGGTCACTTTGCAACACAGTCAACGCGGCGGCCAGAACGGCAGGGCCGGTGTTGCGTCCAACCGGTTCACCGATGATCTGACCACCGCATTGAATTTCGTCCAGTTGCTGATGGACAAGGTCGGTGTGGCGATGATTGGTCACAACAATCGGGTCATGAAACTGCCGCCCGCGATGGCGCTGCACCGTGGTTTGAAAATAAGTCAGGCTGCCCTTGCCGCTGACGGGCTGAAACTGCTTTGGCTGGTCGATCCGGGACATCGGCCACAATCTCGACCCCATGCCACCACACAGAATGAGGGGATATATCTTGCGCATCTCACAACTTTCCCGAAACTTGTTCAAACCATTGACGCACAATCGCAATCTGCTCGCCCAGCCAGCCGTCGTCCCGGATCAGACGCACCTGGACAGGTTGGCCAACCAAGGACGGAGCCAAAGTGGTTGCTGGCATCAGCAACGCGTTTTGGCCCGTGTTCGACAGGGCCGAGGCAGTGACGGTGGCGCCATCGGGCAGGGTCAGTTCAATCTGGTCACCGCGCGCCAGATCAAAGGCGAGATCGGGCGGAATGACGGCCCGCACGATCGCCACCGCATCTGGCGTGGTCAGTTGCAAGATGGGTTCGCCCGCCAGAACCGTGGACCCTACGCGCAGGCCAAGGCTGGTCGCGGTACAGTCACACGGCATGGTCAGGCTCAGGACATCCCCGTTTGACGTGGTGATGGCCAGCGCGACTTGGCCCATTGGTGCGGACGTGTCCAAAAAGGCGATCTGGCCGCTGGCGGTGGCACGCAAAGTCTCGCCCTGCAGGGCGACGATGCCCAACTCGGGCAGCATTTGCACAAAGCTGCGCTGATAGATCAGCGCACCCGCCACGCCAATCAGCGCCACAGCCAGCACGGCCAGTGCAGTACCTTGCAGATATCTGCGGCCAGTGGCCGATGTCGTGTCCTTGGCAGGCTTGGGCGGTGTGGTGCCCGCAACGCCGATAACATGGCCCAGCGACACCAGATCCCTGGCAATATACGCGTTCAGAATGTGGCGCAGTTGCGGTAGGTGCGGCCCCGACGGGTGGGTGAAATCAAGACCGATTTCGCCCTTGCCCTCGGCTAGCTCGCGTATATTTGCCAGCACCACCAGCGTTACGGAAAAGCCGTCAAAGTCAAAGACCAACCTTACGATGCGCGGCACTCCGGATGCCGATACCCCCAACAGCCCAACGACATAGGCGCTGACCAGCGACAAGCCATGGCCCCGGAACTGTCTCCCGTCGATTATCGCCGTGAATGGCAAGTCAACTACGGCATGATCGTTGCCTTCGCTTAGCGAGGCGATCGGTGCGGTATTCAGAACGAGCGGTGCGGTTTCCATGAGAGATGCCTTTCCAGACGTCAAAGCAGGCCAGAGATGATCGTGACGCCGAGCGTGAGCCAGCCAAGGGTCAGAACATGGATGAAGGTTGATATGCGGTCAGACAGCGTGACAGCGCGCCGCGCGCCACTGGTTTGCCGGGTCCAGCGTTGCCGGTCCAACCGGAACAGGACAAAGCTTTTGACAGCCGCGCCCACGATCTGGCCAAAGTACAAAAGGAACGGATAGCGGATCGGAAAGGCCGTGCCGCGAAACAGCGACAGCGCCAGACAAAACGCATAACGGGTGAACAGCACCCAGGCGAGATAGACCACCAGAATGCCCGGCCCGACAAAGGCAGCCGTCAGCGCAACCCCTATTGGTCCCGCCAGCGTGGTCCAGATCGTCAACCGCTGATCCAGCAGCGACCACCAGGTAAAGGCCCCAATCCGCGACACCGGCAACGCCAGCGCCCGCCCATTGGTGCGCATCATGTTGCCATACCAGCGCACCATCAGCGTCGTGGCCGAGGCGACAAAGCCGGGCAAAGGTTGCCGCTCCATCGACAGGGTGCGGACATCTGGCAGGTACAGCATCCGATATCCGGACTTCAGCAGCCAAAACCACGTGGACTTGTCGTCGCCGGTCAGAAAGTTCACGCGGCCCAGCCGCCAATGTTCCAGATGGTCGCTGTGTACCAGGGCAATAAAGGCCGGATCGGTGGCCAGATCGGCGCGAAACACCGACATGCGCCCGGTCAGCGTCAGCACATGCCCCGCCAGCGCCATTGACGACATCAATACGTGGCGTTGAGTAAAACGCAGGTCGAACCAGTCGGCAAAGGTCGGGGCGTCGGGGATTTCGGCCTGTTCGTCGGTGGTCAGCGCGCCAACTGTAGTATCGCTGAACCAAGGTGCCGACTGCGCGACGATGTCGACCGGAACACAGCTGTCCCCATCGACAAAAATCACGATGTCACGCCACGACGGTGCCTGCCCCGCGATCATCCTCAGACCTTTGGCCAAGGCGTCACGCTTGCCGGTTCCGGCGATCTGATCGACAACCAGCGTCACACGTGACATGTCTGCCCGCATCTGGGCAAAGATCGTGCTGATCAGCCGCGCGTCCGCTCCCTCGACCACCGAGGCCACGACGCTCGCCCCGCCAGTGGCATTGGCGGCTGCGGCAAAGATCGACTGATAAACCCGCGTCGTAACCTCGGGCTCGATCTTGAAACTGGTCACCAAAAAGAAGGCATGCGGCGCCGTGGTGCGCGCATTGTACAGGGAAACAACGCGGCGCTTCATGGCCGGAAAGGCCACGCGCTGATACCAAATGGCCCGCACAAAGTTGGTACCAGCCCACGTGTACCGCCACAGCCCCACAACCCCAAGCACGAACAGGGCGCCATGGGCATGGGCCAGCGACCCCGGCGGGATGGCCAGTGCAATCAGCGCCAGCACCGTCAGATAGAGGGTGTGACCAAGGACCTGCATGTTACCAGCAGATGCCCTGATAGGTGCCATGCGACACGATCCCGGCCTGCAACCGCGTCAAATCGACCATCGGCTGATCCTCCATCGCGCGCGACAGGGGGCCCTTTGCCTCGGCATAGCTGTTGCCAACCAGGATGACACCTGCGTGGTCGATCAGAGCCTCGATCGTGGGCACCATGCGGTCACGCAAGTCAGGCACCACATCATTGCCACGCCCGGCGGCATGCGCGTCCAACCCGTGGGAAATGCTGACATTGGGGTCATAGACCTGCACATCCAGCCCCTGCGCGATCAACCGTGCTGCCAGTTCGGCCAGCGGGCTTTCCCGCAGATCATCGGTGCCGGGCTTGAAGCTGATACCGACCAGACCAACCGACGTTTCGCCGGTATCCGTCACCATTTTGGCGGCACGTTCGATCTGATCTTCGTTGGCCTGCAGGACCGCCCCCATCAGCGGGGCCGCCACATCCTTGGTGCGGGCCAATTGCCGCAGCGCGCGCACATCCTTGGGCAGGCACGATCCACCAAAGGCAAACCCCGGGCGCATGAAGTGGGACGAGATGTTGACCTTGTCATCGCTGCACAGCAGTTGCATCACCAACTGGCCATCCAGCCCGCAGGCCTTGGCAATATTGCCGATCTCATTGGCAAAGGTCACTTTGACCGCGCGCCACGAATTCGAGGTGTATTTGACCATTTCCGCGGTGCGCAGATCGACCTGATGCGCAATGCAGGGCATGTCGCGGTTCAAAAGGTTCAGCAGCGCAAATGTCGGCTCATCCAGCGCGCCAAAAACAATCAGTCCTGGGTCATAGTAATCTGCAATCGCCGTGCTTTCGCGCAGGAATTCCGGGTAATAGCCCACACCGAAATCAACCCCGGCCTTCTTGCCTGACGCCGCCTCCAGCAAAGGCACGCAAACCGATTCCATGGTGCCGGGCACGATGGTTGACCTGATGATGACCGAATGGAAGGTGGCCTTTGCCGCTATGGCCCGCCCGATGATGCCACATACCTCGGACACATAGGCCAGCCCGACCGATCCGTCGCTGTTGCTGGGCGTGCCGACGCAGACATAGCTGGCGTCCGTATCGCGGACCGCCGCATCGGCATCCAGCGTCGCGGTCAGTGAACCAGATGAAACCGCAGCATTTATCAGGGGCTCAAGTCCGTTCTCAACGATTGGAGACTGACCTGCGTTGATCATCGCCACCCGTTCGGCAACAATATCCACGGCAACAACCCGGTGCCCGTCTTTGGCCAGACACGCCGCCGAGACGACCCCGACATACCCGATCCCGAACACTGATATACTAACCATTTACGCCGCTCCACTCTGATTTATATGCATATTTCCCCGCATCCCTGTGGGGCAGAATCTGGTCCCTTGATGGCGCGCAAACCTCTCTTGACCACCACCAGCTATGGTGGTGCGACGCCCCGAAAGGGCATTCGCGGCAATGCGATCAAGGGGCTTGGCAGCCAGTTAACAAACCAATGTTCATCGAGGTTAACCGTGGACCATTATGCAGGTGCAGAAACTGATCTATGTGCGGAAAGTCGGCCTTCGCCGCTCACGAAGTCGCGATATCGCCGTGAACAGGCGACTTCTTCGTATTTTGGCAATCTTTTTGACGGTCAGACCCGACATCGAACGCCGCACTGATTCGGCTTTGCCTCATGTCTGCGATACCAGGACTTAGCGTCGTACCGCCAAAAAAAGGTGCCCAGCCGTTTGGCCTGTCGCGGCAAAACAGCCCGAAAACGCCAACCCAACAGCAGGCAAACAGACCGGCGGGGCGAAAGTCACCGGTGGAAATTTTGCTCTTGGCCCCCCCCGGCGCCACGTTCAGCGCGACTGCGGCCAACGTGAGCACATCCCAGATCAGTACGAACTGATGACAAGGCTGCCATAACCTGCGGACCGAACTTCGTCAGAGGAAATGTACATGACCAGCACCACGCACAGAATTGCAGACATTGGGCCGCAACCGCAGTCGTTCGACATTGAACGCGCAACGGTCCAGAATGAAAATTACCGTTCCGTCGCCTGGAGCGGTCGCTATTTGCAGGTGACACTGATATCGATCCCGGTAGGCGGCGACATTGGCCTAGAAGCACATCCCGAGACCGATCAGTTCCTGCGCCTGGAAGCGGGCATCGGTCGGGCACAAATGGGCGTGGCAAAGAACGACCTTACCTTTGATCAGCAAGTGTCCGACGGCTGGTGCGTTCTGGTTCCCGCAGGAGCGTGGCACAACATCACCAATACCGGGACCGAGCCGATGCAGGTCTATGCTATATATGCCCCAGCCCATCATGCGCCCGACAAGGTACAATCGACCGAGGCAGTTGCCATGGCCGACAAGGCTGATGAGCCTGCCGCGTGGTCCGTTCAGCCAAAGCACGTGTCCGACAAGCACGGCTGAACCGGTCGTTGGTTTGCCGCCAAAGTGCCTTGCTCTTTTGCGCGCCACCCGTTTTTTTTCACCAGTAGGATGCGCCGTGCAGAGCGGCGAACCTCCGGACGGCCATTGATCTTGCAGCGGGCCTATGTCCATGGAACGGCGTTTTCCCACCAGAACTCGGGGAAGCGACGGCCCTAACGGATGGCCCCTGCTGTCGCGTGGTCCATCTGGGGTGCAGCCAGGCATGGACTTGCAGGTTCTGGCCTCACTTTGCCTTGTCACAATGGTCGCCTCACATCAGGAAAGCCGCGATGCCCAAAACCTTTTCAGCTGCTCTGCGCCGGGCGGTCCGTCTCATGCGCCCTGCCAAAGTGAAAAAAGCAACCTTGTCGGCCCAAAAGGCAATGGCTGGCATTGTCGTCAAATTGGCCAGTGCCAAAGCCAAGCCAGTGAGGTCCAAACAGCCGACTTCCGCACTGCCCAAAGGCGGTCGATCGCTGGGCGTCGTCCTGGAACAGTTGCGCGCCGCACAGGCCTTCCTGCCTGCGGCACAGGGGTTACTGCCTGCGGCGCGGGCAGGGTCAAACACAAGCAAGGTTTCACCCCGCATTCCGACCGGCGCGCAGTACCTTTCCCGGAATCACCGCAATGCCGCTGGATCGCGCGGATACAAGCTTTACCTGCCGATCAGCAGTGCCTCACCCAAGGGCCTGATCCTCATGTTGCATGGGTGCAACCAGACCCCAGACGACTTTGCCGTCGGCACCCATATGAACGCGCTGGCGGAAAAGCATGGGCTTGCCATCGCTTACCCGGCGCAGACGCGGCGCCACAACGCTGCATCTTGCTGGAACTGGTTCAATCCGGCCAATCAGGCGCGCGGCGCGGGCGAACCTGAAATGCTCGCGGCGATTGCACGAAAACTGATGCAAGAGTTCAGGCTCGACCGCAATTCGGTCTTTGTGGCCGGTTTGTCCGCTGGCGGTGCCATGGCGGCGATTCTGGCAGATCTTTATCCAGATGTGTTTGCGGCAGCGGGGATTCATTCAGGCCTCGCCCGCGGCGCGGCAAGCGATGTGCTTTCGGCCATCACAGCCATGCGGTCCGGCAGACCCTCCGGGGGCAACACACCGCAAGCCACCACGCACCCGGACCCGGTGCGCCGCATCGTTTTTCACGGTGAGGCCGATGCCACGGCCCACAGATCCAATGCCGGTTTCATCGTCAGGGCGGCACTGGGCGACCACGCATCTCCAACCAAGGTCAGCAAACGATCCGTGTTGGGACGTGGCTACACCCGAAGTGATTTTGTGGCAGCGGACGGGTCAGGTCTGCTCGAGTTGTGGATGGTTGAAGGGGCGGGCCACGCATGGTCAGGCGGTCGGGCAAAGGGGTCTTACACGGATCCAAAGGGCCCCGACGCATCGCTGCAAATGGTTCGGTTCTTTCTGGCAAAACCCGGCTGATGCCTGATCTTGAAACGCCAGTTTCAAGCAGGGGTGGATTGCATTGCAAAGCAGAGCGCCACTTTTGATCACGGCGATCAACCGTTGGGTCCTGCGGCGAACAGGTTAAATACTGATTAAGTCAAAAAGTCAACTCTATGATTTATAACATAAAAAACTGCCGTCCGCACGTGGGACATTTTCGACATCACACTTTTTTGCGCCCGATTTCTGTTTCAGGTTTTGGCTAGAGAGGCTCGATACCACTTGCGTCAAGCCAGGTCCGCGAAGGAGGCGCGCTCTTCTGGCAAGTCCTGCCGATTACGCAGAACAAACGTAAAGCTCACCCCTTTGACAAGGTAATAGCCGCCCACGACCAGATTGCCCGAAGGTACCAGTTTTGGTTTCGTCACCATCCTTCAGGGTTTGAAAACGGCTTCGCGCGGCCAATAGCGCAGGACCTTTCAAGCCACCACAACGGCCCCGGCCAAGGCGGAGTCGGTCAGGGCGTACAAGGCCGGGTCGCCGTTGGCGGGATCCCTGGCGTTGCCGACCGCTTGGCGCGGGTCGATCAGCAGTTTACCGTCAAGGCCGTCGCTGACCATGATACCCAAGACCTGGCCGTGGAAATCGCCCGGCGGATTTGCACAGATCAAAGTTCAGGGCGGCGGCGATATGGCCTTGTTCCGGGGGTGTCTGGCTGATGTAGAACTGCCGGGGATGCGAGTGGTGGTCGGCAAAGCTTTCCGGCTGCAAGCGCTTCTTGTCTCCAGTGGCGGGGGCCCTGCAGCTGACATAACCCACTAACGGATCGGGGTTGGGGGTCGTCACCCCAGGCCACAGTTGACACGGTCCCGTAGGGGAGGCTGTCTGCATATGGCCGTCTTGCTGGCAATGGCTGACTGGGCAACCCTTGGGGCGTTCACCGGCATCTGGCCAAAGTTCGGGCTGCCCAGCCGTTTGACCCGCGTGTCACGACAAGAAAAATTGCGCCCCTGCAGCCGCGGATCATCGGTAAGGTCGATGCTGAGGATCACGTTGCCAGTGCAAAAGGCGACCTGCTCGGTTTCAGCAAAGAAGTTGTCAACGGCGCGGTTCAGGGTCAGGGTGGCGATGATCTTGATTGGACACTCCTCCTCGGGGATCTGCTGTGCTGGGTCCCGCACATCGAACGCAAAGCTGTCAGCAAAGGCCTGATCGAACAACTGTACGCTCAGATCCAATTCCGGAAAATCACCCCGGTCGATTGCGGCCCACATGTTGCGGCGGTGGCGGTCCGGGGTGGCGCTGTTGCTTTTGACCGCCTCGTCCCAAACCAGCGAATGTTGGCCCATCTTCGGAGTCCAGTGGCGTTGGACAAAGATCCTGTCGCCCTTGGCACTGACAAAGCGGAAGGTGCAGGCGCCAAACCCCCTCATCGTGGCGAGAGGTCGCGGTAAGGCGCGGTCGGACATCGCGCAAGGGATCGTGTGGAATGCCTCGGGGGGTCAGCGAGATGAAACTCCAAAAGTTGTCGTGCGGCGAGGTGGCCCGTGGAAAGTCGCGGTTTGTGGCGGGTTTGACGGTATGGATCAGGCCGGGAAACTTGATTGCATCCTGAATGAAAAAGACCGGGGCATTGTTGCCCACCAGACCCCAGTTGCCTGATCGCTGTAGAACTTGACAACAAAGCCCCGGATGTCGCGGGCGAGCCCTTGGAACCTGCAACCGTCGAAAACCGCACGAAAACTGGGGTGACCTTGCCCTTGTCGGCAAAGGGCACCGCTCTGGTGACGTCTGACATGGGCGTTGTCCAGGCGAAGGTGCCCTGCGCGCCGTAGCCTCTTGCATGCACGACCCGCTCGGGAATGCGCTTGTGGTCGAAGTGGAAAATCTTGTGGTGCAAAGCGAAATCTTCCAGCCGGGTTGGCCCCGGCGCAACGGCCTTCAACGAATTTTGGTCAGCGTTGATCACCATGCCCTGTGGGGGTTCAGACATTCCGCGCCAAGGGCAGCGTTTTGGTGAGTCTCTCTGTCGGCACCTCGGGTGAAGATCGGATCGTGCAAATCGGCGGATTGGACGGCCAAAGATGGCTGGGGCGGCTTGATGGGTTATCCTATTGACGCCAGGTTGCGACGAGGAGCGGTGGCAGGGGATGGTTTATGGACTTGATGCGAACGGGCAGTACGTCAGAATTGTCGAGGATTAACGGCGGAACCATTGTGCGGGCCATGACGAGCGGCAGCATGGCAATCGCGGCCACCCCGACGGCGCTCAGGCACTGATCCGAAGCAGCCCCGACCGGCATGATCGGGCGCAATTCGATCAAATAGTTTCACCGCATGATGCCCGTTCACGTCCGGAAGATATAAAGCACAAAGGTCCAAAAACAGTCCATTCGCATGAAAACTTGCTGCTTGCGTTGATTTGTCGCCTGCAGACCTGTCTTGGCTTGAGGCCGCCTTCAACCGTCGCCACAAGTATCCGGCTTGGCAGGGTTTGATCAAACAGGGCGAGAAAAGTCAAAGTGCTTTTATTCCGTCGTAAAGCGGGGCTTGTTCCTATGTGACCCTGCCCAACGGTGCGAGGCAGATCGTGGCCTTCGCAGTCTTTGACCGGGGTTATCTGCATCGGCCTTTTCCCAAGTATGTGCCGCAACAAGCCAATCTTCGCCTTTCGCAAACGAAGGTCCGATAGGCCGGGAACCCAATAAGTTATGGGGCGTTTTCCTTTTGACAGACCCGTCAAGCACGGCTTCACGACGAAATTCCGATCCCGTCGCGGTTCACCTGTTTCAACTCAAATTGCTCAACACAGGATAAACACATGAAAACGCTTGCCGAAGCTTTCAGTCACACTCTGCAAGATATCTACTTTGCGGAAAATGCTCTTATCAAGGCTCTGCCCAAGGTGGCAGGCGCAGCGATCAGCGCCGAGTTCAAGGCCCTGGTCGAGGTCCATCTGGCCGAGACCAAGCATCAGATCGTCATTCTCGACAAGGTCTTTGCGTCAATCAAGCAAAAGCCACATGGCCTGAAGTGCGATGCCATTGAAGGTCTGCTGATTGAGACCGAGGGTATCATCGCGGTTGCGTCCGGCGTGGCGCTTGATGCATGTCTGATTGGTATCGCACAGGCCATCGAACACTATGAGATCGCCCGATACGGTACGCTGCGCGAATGGGCCAAGGTTCTGGGCATGACCGAGGCGCATGATCTTTTGAGCGAGATCCTGGATCAGGAAAAGGCCGCCAACTCCAAACTGACCAGCCTTGCCGTGGCCTCGATCAACAAGGCCAAGATCGCAGCGTAAGGTTTCGAAAGATGGGTCGGGCAAACGATTTTGCCCGATCCGCCTCCAATCTTTTGATGCTCCAATCCGGATTGCCCCAAAGCGGCTGGAACATCCCACCGGTTCTCTGCGGGCTGCATTCAGACAAGCGGCAAACGGTTCGTACCTATTCTGGCCGAAGTGCTGATGCCGGACGCAAGATGCGCCTCTTGACACCCTGCAGAGGACGCCAATCGCTCGACAAGTTGTGATAGCGGTGAAGTTCGGAACCCAGGTCGGCCCGGCACGTTGTTCTGATGGGCAGGTTCGCCCGCACCCAAACCGGAGGATATGGTCCATGAACACGTCGACCCCCAAAGCCTTGGCGCACGCCGAACTGAATGATGCAACCCTGGTCGGCGCAGTGGTTTACGGTGCAGGTGACGTCAGGATCGGGAGCGTATCACAGATTCATGGGCTGAACGCCGTGTTGCAGGTGATAATCGAAGTTGGTGGACTTTTTGGCATCGGCGCAAGACCCGTGGTGCTGGCAGCCAGCGAGTTGAGCTTTCTGCGTGCAGACGACGGTGCGGTCTATGCCAAAACGATCTGGACCAAGGAACAGGTCATGGCTTTGCCCGAACACCACCAATAGTGGCCTTCCGTGACGCCGGACAAAAACGCTGGCGTCTGTTGCGGCGGCCCCTCAAACAATTGGGTGTTCGCACGACGACGGCCCGTACTTCGGCGGCTTTGCACGATCGTCGTGTGAAACAGCAATTTCACGGGATCGGGCATACCCTCCAGAGGTCGCCGGGCGACAACTGCATGACTTGACCGTGGTTGTGCCGGATCTCGAAAGCGGGGTTCGGGCCCCCCAAAGAAGACGTGATCGCGACCTTTGCTATCCGCCGGTCTGGCTTCGAAGGGCGCGCAGTTGGTCGGCGGTCAGATAGCCGCTGACCCGAAGAGCCTCGTCCCGTTGCCAAGTGGCCAATGCCCGGCGCGTATTTACACCGAAAATGCCATCACTGCCGCCCGTGCTGTAGCCCAGGGACGTCAACCTGATTTGGACTTCGCGACGCTCGGCATAGGTCAGGCTTAGCAGGCGTTCCTCGACCAGATCATCGCCTGCCACGGGAATGACAGGATCAATGCCGACGCCGGGGCCGGCCTGCTGTGCAATCAATTTGACCTGACCAGCGGTGACGTAGCCCGTTGCCGCCTGCTTGTTTGCGGTCTGCCACCGGATTATGGCGCTGCGGGTATTTGTGCCCCAGAGACCATCTGCAACGCCGGTGGCATAGCCGATCGCTGTCAACTGCTTCTGGATCTGAATGCGTTGCGTGCGGCTCAATCCGATCGACGCCTCAATCGAGGCGGCACTTTGATTGCCGCCGATTGGTGGCAAAGGGGTCACCGATCCGTCCAGCTTTGCCAAGGCCTGCTCGGCATTGACGCGATAGATGCCTTTGGGAAACTTCGTCAGATAACTGCGGTAAGCGCTGGCCGTGTTGAGCCGTTGCGCCTCGACAAAGGCAGTCCGGTCAAGCTCTTGATTGAGAAGTGACTGGGCGATCCCAGAGACGATATCGCCAAAATTCGGTTCAGCATTCAAGGGCGCCGCCGCCGCCAAACTGGCAGCCAACAAGAGCGGGAGGCGAATTTTCCACATCGTGCGATCCTTTTAGCCTGGTGGGCCGTTTGGCCAGCACCGCTTCGGTATGACAACCCCTCAACCATCAATTGGTTGCAGAGAACCTTCGGCCAAGGATATGCCCAGTTCTTGCGGCGCAGCGTTCAAGCCGCACGACTGTGCCGGGGCATTCTGACGAATTAAGCGATTTGGCGTTTAAGGGCTCAAACCTCTTTGCGATCAGGCAAACCCTTGTGGCTGGTGGATGCCAAATCATCGAGTTTCTTTTCGGTCATCGACTCGGCCATTTCCTTTGACGCACCTTTCAAGGAAGAAATCTTGGTTTCGCCTCGCTTTGCTGACAGGGCGGCACCGGCGGCCATTTGCTGAGCTTTGGATCTGGCGGGCATGCTCGGTTCCTTTTTGCAGTGGCTGCACCAAATGGCACCCTTGCCACAACGTCCAACAGAGGGAACCGTTCCGAATGGAACCCGGTCAGGGAACTTTTCCCCTTCAGCCGCATTGATTGAAGCAACGCATTTGTCGGCCAGTCCGCAAGAAAGGCACGAGCATGTCAGCCCCTCAGACGAACATCGAAAAGCAGAAGCGTTGGCACAAGGGACCATTGATCGGCATAGCGCTTGTGACGCTCTTTGGCGTGTCCATGGTTTTCATCTGGCTTATGGGCGAGGCCGCAAACGGCAAAAAGCCCGGCGACCCCCAGCCTGCCGCCACGCAAACGGCCCCGACAGACACTGCGCCTGCTCAAACCTTGCCCAAAGCGGTTCCCTCACCTTGACGGTGAAAACTGCAAGGCAGACGTGCCTTCAGGCTGGGCGGGAGAGGGATGGTTGGTTCTTGCCCCCGGTCTAATGGGCGTGTGTCGGCTTTGAGGCCGGTGCGTAACACTCCGCCGCCTCCAGAATGTCCGCCTCGGTCAGATCATGTCCTGCATGCCTCATCATATCGACGAATGGGCCGCCACCACGGGTATAGGGGTTTTGGGCAAAGAGGCGCAACTGAGACGCCAAACAGTCTGCAGAGTGGCCGGACAGGTTTGGAAACGCCGGGCGGGCAATAGGCGCCGGGGTGTTACAGGGAGCGCATGCTGAAAGGCGACCTGCGGTGCCACCATCGGCCGGGCTGGATGGCAGTCTGATTGGGGCCTGATCCGTTTGAGTGCCCGCAGATAGTACCGAAAGCCGCTTCACCTGAAGATCAGTCAAAGCTCCAGCGATGCCAGCCATAAAGTCGCCTTGACGCTGACCGTTACGACAGGCCTGCAGGCTGGAAATAGATACTCGCAACTTTGAAGGTCGAGTCGTGGGAATGTTCCCGCAGCGTCGCTTTGGCCCGCAACCCCGTGGCACATGGCGCACATATCTGAAATGCCAGATCCCGCACCTGCGCTTACCCCAATAAATGCAGCGTGTTTTGGCGCGTCCAGATCCGGCAATATTTGCAGCAGGGCCACCATCGACCAAACCTCGTCATCGCGCCCCTTGGCGGGCCACGCGGGCATGGAAGAGTTCGGCAGGCCGTTCTTGACTGTCAGTAACAAGGCCCCGGGCAGCCAGTTGTCTGGGCACAGGCGATGTCGCAACCCTTGGCAGCACGCAAATCGTCGTCCTAATCGCCACTGTGTCCATATTCCACCGCAGGTTTTTGCCGCACTTCCGCTGGGGACATTTGATGCTGCCACGCAGGCTCGTGTCGCACCACTGCTGGAAAAGGCCGCCCTGACCGCCGCAATTGACGATGCATGCCTGACGATCGTGACGCGTACCGGAATTACGTCTTTGTGTTTGCAGTTTGCGCGCGGCGGCATTCCGGCACCAGAAAACAACTTGCAGTTTCGCTGAAAAACTCCATATACCATCCGCACAGATGGTATATGGAGGTCAAATGCCGAAACCCACCCTCGTTTCACTGGTCAGGCCTCCTGACTCTGAAAAGCTGACCATCAATCTGGGCTTCGTCGATCTGGGCCAGATCGAACTTTTGGTACAGGAAGGGTTTTATTCCAATCGCAGCGACTTTATCCGCACAGCGATCCGCAACCAGATCGAGCGGCACGCCGAGACAGTGCGTCAGGTCGTCACCCGCAGAAGTGTGGATCTGGGCCTGCGCCATATCTCTACGGCTGACCTGATCGCGGCACAGGCGGCGGGTGAAATGTTGGATATCCGGGTTCTGGGCCTTGCCGTCATCGCGCCCGACGTCTCCCCCGATCTGGCCCGCACCACAATCGCAGCACTGCATGTACTGGGCGGATTGCAGGCCAGTGATGCAGTCAAGGCCGCGCTGGCCGACCGGATCACTTGATCCATTCACATAGAAAGCACCAAATGACTCTGTTTTTGACGCAAGGCATGGCAAATGCCGCCGAACTAACGCGTTCTGGCAAGCTGCACGAGGCAACGGCGCTGATCCAGTCGCTGCTGAACCAACCTAGCCCTGAGGCAAACTTGCCGGCAGCCGAGCCTGCCCAAGCGGGAACTGTCATCGAAGGTGACTTCACAAGATTGGAACCAGAAGCCACGCCAAAGACCGTGACGCCAAAAGCAAAGCCGGAGCGGGTCAAGCCAAGGGTCCCGACCACCCCGCTGGCCGAGACGCTGCGCAAGATCGCAGCTGGTGGAATGCCGATGTGGAGCCCTGGGTCCGGTCGAGCAGATTCCATGCCGGAACGCGCGCAGTTCCTGTCGCTGACCCACAGCGCGGCGCAAGGCAGCCGTAGCTATCGGCTTTACATCCCGGCCAACCAAATCGCGGCACCGATGCCGCTGATCGTCATGCTGCACGGCTGCACCCAATCACCAGAGGATTTCGCAGCAGGCACAGGCATGAATGCCCTAGCCGAGGAATTCGGCTGCATGATCGCATATCCGGCGCAGCCTTTGGGGGCCAATGCCCAGAAATGCTGGAACTGGTATCGCCCAGAAGATCAAGTGCGCGACCGGGGCGAGCCTGCCTTGATTGCCGGGCTGACCCGCACGATCTGGCATGACCACAACGCCGATCCGGCGCGCACCTATATTGCCGGTCTATCGGCCGGTGGTGCCGCGGCGGTCGTGATGGCCGCTGCCTATCCTGATATCTTCAGCGCGGTCGGTGTACACTCGGGCCTGCCGGCGGGTGGCGCACAGGACATCCCGCAGGCCTTTGCCGCCATGCGCAATGGTTCGAAAGGGAAACCGCTCAAGACTTTCGTGCCGACCATCGTTTTTCATGGTCTGGACGACAGCACCGTTCACCCCAACAACGGTACGGCCGTCATGTCACAGGCCCTGCACGCGATGCCCGGCCTGCGCGCAACGACGCGGCAAGGCGTAGCGAACGGCGGGCACCGCTATCGCACCACGGCGCACCATCACGCCGATGGCCGAAGCCTTGCGGAACACTGGCAGATTGAGGGCGCGGGCCATGCGTGGGCCGGGGGTCATTCCGCCGGCAGCTACACCGACCCCAAGGGCCCTGACGCATCTCGCCAGATGACGCGGTTCTTTCTGCAACACAGTCACGCATGATCGGCACACCTCCCGCATCTGTCCAGCGGCGCACTAAAATTGCACACCTGCAGGGAACACCCTGCGGGTCTGCACGTTATGCTCTTGTGCGTTGCAACAAGGAGCGGCCTCCATGGATATAATCTGGACCATCATCATCGGCTTTGTGGCGGGCGTAATCGCCAAATTCATCATGCCGGGCGACAACGAGCCAACAGGGTTCATTCTGACAACCATTTTGGGCATCGTGGGTGCGTTTGTCGCGTCCTACCTCGGCCAAAGCTTGGGCTGGTATAGCCCGGGCGAGGGGGCTGGACTGATCGGGGCAGCTGTCGGCGCCATCATCATTCTCGCGGTCTGGGGCATGCTGCGCAAGCGTGCCTGACCATTTTGGAGATATCCCATGTCACGATCTACGCCATCTTTGCTTGCTCTTCTTGGACTGGTTGCCGTCGCAGGCTACCAGAACCGCGACCGGATCAGCGAAATGCTGTCGGACGCCAGGCAAAAGACCTACGCGCCCGGCCAGACCATGCCACCCGCGACCAGCGGTTTCATGGCCGAGGTCGGCCAATTCTTTCAGACCAGTCACCTTTCCACCGCGTTGAACGACCTTATTGACCGTTTCAAGGCGACTGGACGGGGTGAAACAGCAGACAGTTGGGTGTCTGACAACGCGAACATGCCACTTGGCGTTGACACGCTGGAGGCCGCTTTGGGAACTGAAACCTTGGCGGAGCTTTCCCGGAAAACTGGTCTGTCGCCGGCTGAACTGCTGTTTCGCCTGAATGTGGCTTTGCCGGAAGTGGTGAACCATTTCACCCCGAACGGTCGATTGCCCACCGAAAGCGAAGCGCAGGCGCTGGTCTGACACAAGGTTTTTCGGGCACCTCCGACAGGTCGCGTAGTGACCCAATTTCTGTCGCACATTCCGGGTGCGGAGCCTATGTGACACCCCAAAGGCGGGGCAACCGATAATCAAAGGAACTCCCACATGACACACGAAGCCGAAATCACCGCGACGTTCTGGAAACATTTGCGGTCTGACCGTCTGGTGATGCTGGGGCTAGAAGCCAGCGCACCGACGGCATTGCGGCCCATGAAGGCACAGCTGGACGGCGATTCCGATCAGGGGCCGATCTGGTTCTTTTCCTCGACCGACACCGCTTTGGTGCAGGGCCTCAACGATCAGGATCTGGCGATCTTTACCTTCGTCTCCAAAGGCTATGATGTCTATGCCACCGTACATGGCCACATGACGCGAACGACCGACCGCGCCACCATTGACCGCCTGTGGAACACCTGGGTTGCGGCGTGGTACGACGGCGGCAAGGATGACCCCAAACTGGCTCTTTTGCGCTTTGACCCCGCAACTGCCGAGATATGGCGTGATGGGTCTGGCTTGTTTTCCGGTCTGAAACTGCTGTTGGGCGGCGATCCGAAAGCTGATGCCAAGGATAACGTGGCGAAGGTTGCCTTGTCGTAACGGGACCGGGCCGGCGTTTGGACGTGTCTTCAAGCCCCGGCACCCATTTCATGTCCGAAGGAGGGAAAACCCGATGGACCGTTTGAGCATCTTTCTGACTCTTATCGTTGGTGCGATGGTTACTGGGGGGCTTGTCGCCCTTGTTCTGTCGCTTGGCTGGTATTCCTGGCCTGCGATAGGCGGGGCTGCGGCCTTGGGTGTGGCGCTGACATGGCCCGCAAGCTATGCCGTTTCACGCCGCATCAAACGGCAGGATCCGAACTGGGATGAAACCAAGGTTGACCGGGTCGAAAGCGTGATACCCGATCCTTCGGCGCCCGAGGTCTGACTGTCAGGAAACCTGAAACGTTTCTGTGCAACCCTGACATGGGTTTAGGGTCAGGACCTATCGATCTGCCTGAGGTGGCCCCGGCTGCGTGATTGAAACTCCCGAACTTATCTTGGTGACGATGAGCAATCTTTTCTGGCCGAAGGAAGCACAGATGGCCCGGTTTCGCCAGTTTTTTCCGAGGAACCATGGCGTGCCACGCGTCGATGGACGCCGCGTAGAAGTTGAAATATATTTTTCAATTGCAAAGGCTTGCAGAGTTGCGATGCGATGAGGGAGCATGACCCGCCAATTAGGCTATACGACCGCTGGAGGCGGTGGGAGGACGTGGCAGTCTTCGCCCGGATCTAAGTGAATCTGGCTTCCGAGGGGGCGGCGCCCAAGACGTGATGACCGGTGCGACCTATTTGAAATCGCACTGCACGGCGACCTGCCTCAGGTCGAAAAAGGGGTGGCAAGCGACCAAAGGGGCCGTCTGATCGGCCGCACAAAGGGCGGCTTGAACACCAAGTTGCATGCCGTCGCCGATGCCGATGGTCGCCTGATCCGGTTTTTCACGACTGCAGATCAGGTCAGCGATGACACCGGCGCGGCGGACCTCCTGGGCAGCCTGCCAAAGGTGGAATGGCTGATGGCCGACCGTTGGAACGATGCCGATTGGCCCACAGGTGCGTAGAAAGCCAAGGGGATAAAGCCCTGCATCCCGGTTGGGAAGTCGTTTGGAAAGCCTGTCAAATACGACAGACGCCGCTACAATCGCCGCAACAGGATCAAGATCATGTTCGGGCGCCTCAAGGACTGGAGAAGGGTCGCTACCCGCCATGACTGATGCCAAAAGGTCTTTCAATCCGCTGTTGCCCTCGCAGCAACCGCCGTGTTCTGGCCATGAACCAAGAACGAGTTCTAACCCAAGGAAAGCAGGGCTTTTCATGCGACGGATATTTCGGGTGGAAATTAGCGATTGACTTCATCGGCACTGCAAAGGGATATCATCGGAATGACCATGTCGGTATGAGGCGCCCCTGTTGATCAATCGCCGCGCCATTTTTTTGAGCATCGCACTGATTGGATCAATGCCCGGCAGTGGCGTTTTGGCGCAATCTGGGCCTCCCGTGATCGCAGCGGCCTCCGATCTGTCTTTTGCTGTCGAGGAAATCGCGGCCAGGTTCATGCTAGAGACGGGCATGGAGGTGCAATTGTCATTGGGTTCGACAGGCAATTTCGCCCGTCAGATCCGCGAAGGTGCGCCGTTCCAGATGTTCATGGCGGCAGATGAGCAGTTCATTCTGGACCTGCACCGTGATGGTTTTACCCAAGGCACGGGCGCACTGTACGGAATAGGGCGGATTGTAGTGATGGTGCCTGCTGGCGCACCGCTGATCGCAGACGGGTCGCTGAAGACGTTGCGCGCGGCTTTGGACCAGGGCCTGATCACCCGATTTGCCATCGCCAACCCTGAACATGCGCCTTACGGAAAGCGCGCCGAGGAAGCGTTGCGTCACGCGGGTTTGTGGGACGCGCTAAAGCCACATCTGATTTTCGGTGAAAACGTCAGCCAGGCGGCGCAGTTCGCGCTGTCGGGCAATGCCGAGGGTGGGATCATTGCCTATTCTCTGGCGCTGGCGCCAGAGATGGCTGCCCGTGGTAGCTACGACCTGATCCCCGCCGAATGGCACGAACCCTTGCGTCAACGCATGGTGCTTTTGAATGGCGCCGGACCAGAGGCCGAGGCGTTTTATGCCTATATTCAGTCACCACCCGCGCGTGAGATCATGGAGCGATACGGCTTCTCGTTGCCGAAGGATTAGAACGTGGACTGGACCGCCCTTTTCCTGTCGCTGGAACTTGCCGCATGGACTGTGGCAATCTTGTTGCCGGTCTCGGTTGTGATGGGACGGGTTTTGGCCTTTCATCATTTCAAAGCCAAGAGGTTGGTCGAGGCGCTGGTGATGCTGCCCTTGGTCTTGCCGCCTACAGTGTTCGGATTTTACATGTTGGTGGCCTTTGGCCGCAACTCGCCTCTGGGCGCGTTCTGGCTGAATTTGTTCGGGCACCAACTGGTGTTCAGCTTTGAAGGGTTGGTGGTGGCTTCTGTCATCTTCAATCTGCCTTTTGCCATCCAGCCTGCACAGCGCGGTTTCGAGGCGATTGCGGTCGAGGTGCGCGAGGCGGCACGGTGTTGCGGTCTGTCGCCGTGGCGGGCGTTGTGGAAAGTCGACTTGCCTTTGGCATGGCCAGGACTGATGACGGCAATGGTGCTGACCTTTGCCCATACCTTGGGTGAGTTTGGGATCGTGTTGATGGTTGGGGGATCCATTCCCGGAGAGACAAAGACCATCGCGATTTCCATCTATGACCGGGTACAGGCGTTCGACGACGCGGGGGCTGGCATCATGGCTGCCACGTTGGTGGCAATCAGTCTGGCTGCAATCACGATCACTTATGTGCTGTCGGCACGGGTCGGAAGGCGGCTATCATGACGCTGTCGGTGTCGTTCCGGGCAGAGGGGCCGATCCCGCTAGACGTGGCCTTTGAGGTTGTGCCTGGTGATCTCTTGGCGCTGGTCGGCCATTCGGGTTCGGGCAAAACCACAATTTTGCGCAGTATTGCCGGACTGTGGACACCGTCGACGGCGCGTGTCAGTGCCGGTGGGGTGGTCTGGGTTGACACAGGCGCGCGGGTCAACCTTGCCGTGCATCGACGTGCCATCGGGATCGTGTTTCAATCCTACGCGCTTTTTCCGCATATGACGGCTGCGCAGAACGTGCTGGCCGCCATGTCCACTCCTGATCGGACCGAAGCGGGCCGAATTCTGGATCTGGTCAACCTACAAGGCCTAGCAGACCGCAAACCGGCAGAACTGTCCGGTGGGCAACAGCAGCGCGTCGCGCTGGCCCGCGCCTTGGCCCGCAAGCCTGCTGTCCTGCTGTTGGACGAACCGTTTTCGGCCGTGGACCGCGCAACACGCGAGAAACTGCATGCCGAGATCATTGCCCTGCGTGCGCATTTGGCGATGCCCGTGGTACTGGTCACCCATGACATGAACGAGGCGCAACTGTTGGCCGACAGAATGCTGGTCATCGAGAAGGGCCGCGTCGTCGCCGAGGGCACCACGGCCGAGGTGATGTCTGATGCGCGCGCCTTGCGGGCCATGGGGCTGCGCGAAGTGGCCGCCATGTTGCCTGCGGTGGTTGTGGGGCCCGAAGAGGACGGCCTGACACGGCTTGATACCGCCACAGGTCCGATTTTTTTGCCAGGTGTGCAGGCGTCCCCCGGCACCCGGCTGCGCGTTCGGATCATGGCACATGAGGTTATCTTGTCGCGTGCCCGGCCTGTCGGGCTGTCCGCACAAAACATTTTGCCAGCTCTTGTGACTGCGTTGCAGTTCGGCGATGGGCCCGCCGTAACGGTGCATCTGGCAGTGGGAGAGACCGAGATCTTGGCCCGGATCACCCGACGTGCGGTGGCACAGATGGGCCTTGCCCCGGGCGACGCCGTTCATGCGGTCCTCAAGGCGATGTCGGTGGCACGCGATCACATCGCTGGCGTGGCAGAACGTGACCAATTGGGAACGGCATCCGCCAGACGGGGCGTCTGAACCGTTGGGCTGGCGACAAAGCAAAGGCGAATGCAAATCAAGCACGCCTCGATTTGCCGTCCAACCCATAGGGTACAGGGCTAGTTGACGATGCGGCCGCCAATTTTCCGGTGCGAAGGTGTTGGCCACAAGCAGCCACCTGCAGGTTTGGCAGTCGTCAATCTGGCAACCCGACCCAAAGCTAAACCCAGCCCGGCTGGGAGGTTGAAAATCAGACCAATACTGCGCTGGCACCACGGCGCGCCCAGCATTTCAGACAACGGGCAAAGGTTGCAACATGGTTCTGCAACACATCTTATTGCCAAAAGATCCAGCGCAACGCCTTGATCAAACGCTGTATACCATTCGCCCCAAACGCAAAGACCTTGCCGATCGCGACGATTTGGACCCTGCGCACCGCGGGGCAGGGTCGTACACAGGGGGGCTAACCTTGGTCACATCCAGCGCCGGCAGTTGAACCAAGGGGCCATCGTCAATTGCATGGCCCGTTCAAGCGACGACCAACCGCATATCCCTTGCAGTCCACAGGGTTTGGTCACAGGCTTGGATATGTGGCCACAACCCAAGGAGACGATATCATGTCCTATTCTGCCATCGCCCAGGGGCGGGTCGGGGTCATCACGGGCGGTGCGTCAGGCATCGGTTTGGCTGCGGCGCGTGCCATGGCAGCGCAGGGCATGCGTATAGCCATTGCCGATCTGGGGACCGAGCGTCTGACGGCTGCCGAAACGATGATCAGTACGGCGGGTGCCAGCGATGTTCTGGCGGTCGAGGTGGATGTGGCCGATGCCGAGGCCCTTGGCCGATTTGCGGTCCTTGTCAGCGCGCGCTGGGGTGGGGCGGATGTTGTCATGCTGAATGCCGGCATCGGGCCAGAAAGCACGATTCTGGGTCCGGCTGAGGTTTGGCAGCGCATGTTGGCTGTAAACCTGTGGGGCGTTATCCATGGTGCCCAAGCCTTTCTGCCGGATATGCTGATGCGCGGGCAAGATGGGTTGATCATCTGCACTGGATCAAAGCAAGGGATCACTACCCCACCGGGCAACCCGGCCTACAACGTGGCAAAAGCCGGGGTCAAGGTGTTTACCGAAGCCTTGCAGCACGACTTGCGCGGGCGGCAAGGCTGCAAGATTTCGGCGCATTTATTGATACCGGGCTTCGTGTACACCGGGCTGACCGTGGGCGCTAGCGAGAAGCCAGCAGCGGCGTGGACGCCAGAGCAAACAGTCGACTTCATGATGACATCGCTGCAGCGGGGCGATTTTTATATTCTGTGCCCGGACAACGACGTGCCGCGCGACCTGGACGAAAAGCGGATACTTTGGGCGGCGGGGGACATCGTGGAAAATCGCCCGCCGCTCTCTCGATGGCACAAGGATCATGCGCAAGCGTTCAAGGACATGCTGGCCCGGGGCTGACCCGGACGCCGCCGCGTGTCAGCCGTTCAGCCGCGCCTCCAGCGCCGCGATCCGGGCAGCAAGGGCCGTGTTTTCTTCACGCGCCTTCTGGGCCATGGCGCGAACCGCGTCGAATTCCTCGCGCGTGACGAAATCGCGGTCGGCCATCCAGCGGTCGATGAAACCCTTCATCACGTTCTCCGCTTCGGTTTTGGCACCTTGCGCGACGCCCATGGCGTTGGTCATCAGTTTGGACATGTCGTCAAAAAGTTTGTTGCCGGGCTGCATATCATCTTCCTTCCGTTTGGCCATATATGGGGCGCGGTGGCCTGATGCACAAGTGACCGGGATGCCACAGCGCGTTGGTTGACTTCGCAGCACCCGGCGCCCTAATGCGGGCACAAACAAAGAGGTCGCGATGTCCTTTATCCCCTTTCCGCCACTAAGCCCCGAGATTTTCGCCATCGACATAGGCGGGTTCCATCTGGCGCTGCGCTGGTATGCCTTGGCCTATATCGCGGGGCTGGTTGGTGGCTGGCTGCTGATCCGCACGGCCCTTCGAACCCCAGCGCTATGGCCGCAAGGCCCGGTGATGACCGAAGTGCAACTGGAAAGCTTGCTGACTTGGGTGATCGTAGGCGTCATTTTGGGGGGGCGTCTTGGATATGTGATGTTTTATCAGCCTGGGGTCTATCTCGATGATCCCTTGCAGATTTTTCGGGTGTGGGAAGGGGGGATGGCCTTTCACGGTGGGTTCTTGGGTGTTGCGGTCGCTGGCATCCTTTTTTGTTGGCGCGAGCGGATATCGATGCTGTCAACCGGGGACATGTTGGCAATGGTGGCGCCGCTGGGCCTGTTTTTGGGGCGCGTCGCCAATTTCATCAATGCCGAATTGTGGGGGCGGGCCACGGATCTGCCTTGGGCGGTCGGGTTTCCGGGCGAGGCCGCCCTGTGTGGCGGCGTGATCTGTGGGCGCCATCCAAGCCAGATATACGAGGCGGCGCTAGAGGGGCTGATTCTGGGGGCTTTGGTCCTGTGGGCCGTGTGGCGTGGCGGATGGTTGGCGCGGCCGGGCCGGGTGATGGGGCTATTCATAGCAGGATACGGCATTGCGCGTTTCATGGTCGAGTTTGTCCGCCAACCTGATGCGCAATTCGTGACCGATGGCAATCCGCTGGGATTGGCGTGGCAGATAGACGGCTGGGGTTTGACCCAGGGGCAGGCGCTGTCTTTGCCCATGATAGCGGTTGGCCTGTGGTGCATGCTGCGCGCCAGACAGGTCATCACGGCCAAGGCGTGACATTGGGCCAGATCATAGCGGCGCGCATCGCGGCGGCTGGCCCGATCACACTGGCCGACTATATGGCCGACTGTCTTTTGCATCCGACGCAGGGCTATTACACCACGCGCGACCCGTTCGGTGCCGCAGGCGATTTCACCACAGCGCCCGAAATCAGCCAGATGTTTGGCGAGATGTTGGGCCTCGCGCTTGCGCAGACTTGGCTGGATCAGGGCGCTCCGCAACGCGTGGTTCTGGCAGAGTTGGGTCCCGGGCGGGGCACGCTGATGGCCGATGTGCTGCGCGCAACGCGCGCTGTTCCCGGGTTCCATGCGGCACTTCGGATCTGTCTGGTCGAGGCGTCGCCTGTGTTGCGCGACCGGCAGGCGCAGGCGCTGGCAGGTCAGGCTGTGGAATGGTTCGGGACGGTCCACGAACTGCCAGATGGGCCCCTATATTTGCTGGCGAACGAGTTTTTTGACGCTTTGCCGATTCGGCAATTTCAACACGCCGGAGGCGGTTGGCAAGAGCGGATGGTGGGGCTGACGGATGGCAAGTTGGGGTTTGGCCTTGGTCCGGTCGTCACGCTGCAAACCGCCGCCAAGGCAGGGATTGTCGAAATATGCTCCGCAGCGGCTGCCGTGATGACAGAGGTTTCGCGCCGGATTGCGGCGCAGGGCGGATTGGCGCTGGTCATCGACTATGGTGATTGGGGATCGCGGGGCGACACCTTTCAGGCCTTGAAATCCAATACCTTTGCCGATCCGTTCGCCGAACCCGGACAGGCTGACCTAACAGCACATGTCGACTTTGCGGCGCTGGCTGCGGCGTCGGCGGTTCCCTATGCATTTGTGACCCAAGGTCAGTTTCTGTCCCGTTTGGGGATTGCGGCACGGGCAGAACGGTTGGCGCAAGGGTTGACAGGCGCGCGGTTGCAATCACATCTTGCGGCGGCGCGGCGCTTGACGGACGATGCCGAGATGGGACGCCTGTTCAAAGTGCTGATACTGTATCCTGACAATTGCCCCTCGCCGCCAGGAAGCTTGTGATGCTGGAGATATTGACATCAAATGCCCTGACTCCGCGCCACGGGTTCTTTACCCGCAAAGGTGGGGCTTCCTCGGGGATTTTTGCCGGGTTGAACTGCGGGCCCGGATCGTCGGATCAATCCGATATCGTTGCTATAAACCGGGCGCGCGTGGCTGGGGCGCTGGACCTTGAGGCTGGGGCCCTGGTTAGTCTGAACCAGACTCATTCGGCGACCGTGGCCACGCTAACCGCCCCGCCGCAGGGACGGATCGCAGCCGACGGTATGGTGACCAATGTGCCGGGGATCGGTCTGGGTATTCTGACGGCGGATTGCCAGCCGGTGCTGTTTGCCGATGCCAATGCGGGGGTTATCGGGGCGGCACATGCAGGTTGGCGCGGAGCGCGGGAGGGCGTGTTAGAGGCGACTGTTTCCGCAATGGTCGCCTTGGGCGCGCGGACCGACCAGATCACTGCCGTCATTGGCCCGACCATCAGCCGCGCCGCCTACGAGGTTGGCCCCGAGTTTCTAGACGCATTTCGTGCCGATGACCCGGACTTTGCGCGCTTCTTTGCCCAAGGGAACGGCGACCGAATGTTGTTTGACCTGCCATCGTTTGGTCTGCACCGGCTGCGGCAGGCCGGGGTGGGTCATGCCGAATGGACCCGTCATTGCACTTATGGTGACGCGGCGCGTTTTTATTCCTATCGCCGCACCACCCATGCCAACGAGGCCGACTACGGGCGGCTCATTTCGGTTATCCGCCTGTAACACCCCGTCTTTGATTGTGGCCGGATTGGGGACAATCCTGCACAAAATGCCGCAATGAAATCGCTGACTGCCCGCAAGGTTGCCGCAAACTTGGATCAAAAACATCTCAACGCCCAAGCAGTCGGGCAGTGAAAGGGATTGATCATGAAGAAAGACCGTCGTTGGCTGAAATCGGCAATCGCAACCGCCGCTGAACCGTTGCCGGCGCTGCCGTGGCAACGTGGCGCGCGTCGCCGTCCCGAGGCGATGAAGGATCTGGCACCAAAGAAGGTGTCGATGGCTGCACGCTGACGCAGACCACCAGTCAGGGGGCTGATTGGTGGTCATGTCAGGGCAAAGGGCTGGCCTATGGCCGGCCCTTTTCACGTTGTCCCGCCGATTCGCAGTGACTGTCCGCAGTAATGAGTGCAAAGACCGTGTGCTCGCCTCACTGTTTCAACTGCATGCCAGTTTGCAGCATTACCTTTGACAGGCTTGCAATCCTCACGCATCGTCCTTCAGTTATCGCCAAGACGCGGACAAGCTGGTGTTGCGGAATGTGGACCTGTGCCCGTTCTGACCCAACCTTGCCCATGTAGTCTTGGCTGCGGATTGATGTACTGCTCGGTCATGGCGGTCCCGGTGCTCCTCTGGCACCACGATGGGGCCGCCTTTTCCTTTTTGGTGCGGGCTCTTTCATTTGATCAAATTGTCGGGCATAACATCGATGACTTCAAGGCGGAGAGTGCCATGACACAAAACAGCATTGCGGGCATCGACCGCACCCGGCTTGCCACACTTGCCGCGCGTGAGGCACGCAGATTTTCGGCGACACGGCCACTGTCCAAGGCTGCCTTGGACCGCGGAGGCAGTGTCTGGCTGGAAGGGGTGCCGCTGCATTGGATGAAAGATTGGCCGATGCCGCATCTGCCTGTAGTAGCGCGGGCTCGTGGTGCGCGGATCACGGATATCGACGGGTACGAAATCGATGATTTCTGCCTTGGTGATACCGGGTCGATGTTCGGCCATTCCCCTGCACCTGTGGCCAAGGCGATAAGACGGCAGGCCCGGCGCGGTCTGACCTATATGTTGCCTACCGAGGACGCGTTGGAGGCCGGCCGGCTGCTGACCGAGCGTTTTGGGCAATTCCGCTGGCAGATCGCGACGACCGCGACGGATGCCAACCGCTTTTCCCTGCGCGTCGCCCGGGCGGTGACGGGGCGGCCAAAGGTTTTGGTGTTCAACGGATGCTATCACGGCACAGTGGACGACATTTTCGTGACGCTTGAGGGCGGGCACACCGTCAACCGGCCCGGCCTGCTGGGGCAGGTAGCCGACCTGACCCAGGTTGCCGTATGTTGCGAATTCAATGACTTGGCTGGAGTTGAGGCGGCTTTGGCAAAGGGTGACGTTGCGGCCATCTTGACCGAACCGGTGATGACCAATTCCTGCATGGTGTTGCCGGACGATCTGTTCCACGCTGGGCTGCGGGCTTTGGCCAGCCAGTACGGCGCTCTGCTGATCATGGACGAGACGCATACCATTTCAACCGGCATGGGCGGCTACACGGCTGTCCACGGCCTGCAGCCTGATATCTTTGTGGTCGGAAAATGCGTTGCAGGCGGTATGCCAACGGCGGCTTGGGGGCTAAGTGATGCCGTCGCCGCCCGCTATATCGCAGTCAATGACAACCGCGATTCCGGCCATTCCGGCATGGGGACAACGCTGTCTGCCAACCCGATGCAGTTCGCCTGCCTGCGCGCAACCTTGTCTGAGGTGATGACCGAGGCGGCCTATGCCCGGATGGAAAGACTGGCTGCGCGGCTGGCGCGTGGTCTGGACGCGGCCGTTCAGGCGCACGGTGCACCCTGGCATGTGGTGCGCGTCGGCGCACGGGTCGAGTTCATTTGCGCGCCCGGTCCATTGAGGAATGGGGCCGAAGCGGCCAAGGCCCATGTTCATGAGGTTGAAGCTGCAGTCCATGTGGCCTTGTTGAACCGAGGCTGTCTGATCGCGCCATTTCACAACATGATGCTGGTCAGCCCCGCCACTCGAAAACGCCAGGTGGACGGGCTGATCGCGGCCTTCGACGAAGTTCTGACCCACTTGTTTGATTGAGCATACCATGACCCAGACCAGCCCTTCCGGTTCGACCGTTGCCGAGGCCGAAACATTCCTCGAGGCCAACCCCCAGATCGAGGCTTTTGATATCGTTTTGCATGATGCCAATGGCATCGGCCGTGGCAAGATCATCCGGCGGCATGAGCTTTTGTCGGTCTACAAAAGCGGTCGGCACCTGCCCATTTCGATCTTGGGGTTGGATATCTGCGGCGAAGATGTCCACGAGACGGGCTTGATCTGGGATCAAGGCGATGGCGACCGTCGGGCGTGGCCGATTCCCGGGACGCTGGTTGCCCTGCATGGCGTGACCCAGCCGCGCGGCGAATTGTTGATGAGCGTCTATAATCTGGACGGCACACCGATGACATCGGACCCGCGCCATGCCTTGCAGGCGCAGGTCGACGCTCTGGCCGCAGAGGGGTTGTTTCCGGCAGGCGCGTTCGAACTGGAGTTTTTCCTGCTGGAAAACGAGCGCGGTCCGGACGGCAAGATGGTTCCGGCGCGGGACGTGCTGGACGGGCGGCGCAACACCAAGACTGATGTCTATTCGGTGGACCAATTGCATGGGATGCTGCCGCTATTCAATGACATCTATGCAGGGGCCAAGGCCGCAGGGATAAAGGCGGAAACGCTGATTTCTGAATTTGCTCCGGGTCAGTACGAACTGACGCTGCACTACCGCGAAAATGTGATGCAGGCGGCAGACGACCTGATGCGGCTCAAGCGGATCGTGCGAATGCACGCCCGCCTGCACGGGCGCACTGCCTGTTTCATGGCCAAACCGAACGAGGATTACGCCGGATCGGGCATGCATTTTCATGTGTCCATGTTGGACCGTGGTGGGCGCAACATCTTTGTCGAGGATGTCGAAGGGCAGTATAATCAGGCCATCTTGCATGCGATGGGCGGATTGCGCGCCACTATGGGCGAGGCGATGTTGGTCTTTGCCCCGCATGCGAATTCCTGGCGGCGATTTGCCTCAAACTCTTATGCCCCAGTCAGCCCGACGTGGGGTGTCAACAACCGGTCCGTCGCGCTGCGAATTCCGGCAGGCGACATCCGGGCGCGGCGGATCGAGCATCGTCCAGCGGGGGTCGATGCAAACCCGTATCTGGTCGCAGCCACGGTTTTGGCCGGTATCCGCCATGGCTGGGCCCATCAGATCGACCCGGGTCCGGAAACGACTGGCAATGGCTATGCCGATGCGCAGGACGCCCCACCAATTCCCGTTGATTGGCGCATGGCGATCGAAGCAGCCAAGGGGTCAGACTTTCTCAAGGATGCCCTCGGGGCTGACATGCACCGCACCTTCACCGCCATCATGGAGGCGCAATACCGCCGTGTCATGCGAACGGTCCCGGATGTGGATTTTGACCTCTACTTGCATACGGTCTAAACCGGGCGTCGCCAGCGACATTCGGTCACGCAAACCGAATTTCCAGCAACGATGGCACGGGCGATGATGCCGGGGATGTCAGCAGACAAACCAATCGCGGGCAAAAGGCGGCCCTGAAACCCGGCAGCTGCCAAGGCTGCAGGGATATCATCGGTCACATGCCCGCCCTCTGCGGCAAAGAACGGCAAGCATACGGCCCCCGGCCCCAGCCCGGTCGCCTTGGCCAGTTGTGGGTCCTGATCGATGAAGGCGGCCTGACAAGGTACGCCTGTTTCCAATGTGATCCGCTCGGCCAATCGGTAAGCGATATCAGAGGGAACAGGGCTTTTGAATGACCCATGCGCGGCCAGAAGGACCCGGTCTGGCGCCGCTTGCCTGATCTGAGCGACGGCAAGGTCGTGGACTGCTGGATCGCAGCCGAAAGGCTCCAGCACTCGCCAATCTTTGGCCCCGCAAGCGGCCAGTTTTGCCGGCAGATGCGTGCGCGTAAACCAGCCGCCCGCCATGAACAACGGGTAGGCCCAACCATCCGGGCTCGCCGCAACCGCTCCGGCAAGGGCACCGGGCTGTGCCAGCGTTGCAGAACCAATCGTCCAACCCGACAGCCGATCAGCGACACGAACCGCCAGTTCCGCCAAAGCAAGCTCAGCTTGATCGGGATCGGACGGCTGGCCATGACTGACAATGACGGCATGTTTCATAGAAAGCTCACAAGCCGCCCAGATCTCAAAACGCAGGTGCTCGCGCTGCCGCTTGCGCCCGTTCCTAGAACCATTTGATGATGCTCCTTTCCACCCAGATACCAAGAGGCCCTAACTACTGCCAAACGGTATCCCGCGCCACCCGGGCCGTGGCATCACCAAAACACCCCAACTTACTGCTGCAAACCAACGGCAGCACTGTGATGCCCGCTGTGCCACCGAAGGCAATTCGCAAGCAAAATCTTGCGGGTAAATCGGATGGAACAATTATTTTGGAGGAATCGCCGTCACCCCCCCGAAGCGCAATATTTGGGCGATTGGCTGGGATCAAGAGCGCGTTGAAACCGGATTGCCAAATTGGAGCACAGGCTTCCCCTGCGCCGCCTGACACTCAACCAGAACTACGTTCCAACCATCTGAATGTCTGCGGATTCAATCGTTGCCCTTGCTCCGCGCCTCGCACCAAACGCGGATGCCACAGCTTTGTTTGCCAGCACAGTTGCCCTGCCATGACCCCTGCGCCAATGGCGGCCCCAGATCCCTAATACCCACTTGCGCCAATGGGTTACAGTTTGACCCTGTGCGTCCACTGGCATCAACTTGCGATCGTCAATACCGGGCATGTGGCGACAACTTTCGCCTTCAATTCAGGGACGAGCGGAACCAAAGCCTGCTGATTCAAGAACATTTTCTCCAATATGGCGCTCGTGATGGATGGCGTCTGTGCCGCTTTAACACCTGCCCTCAAATGAGAGCGGAGTGCCAGAACATCAGGCGTATACGACGGGACTACGCTTCAGATCGTCCTTGGTCAGGGCAGCAGATACGGCGAGAGACGGTCGTGGGTGCCTGGTGTGTTTGACCCCGGGGGTGTGAAATCCCTTGACCCAAGTGCAGTACTTCTTAACCAGCAATCGTATTTGCTCTTTTTCAAATACTCTCCGGGGTCCGGGGGGCGAGCCCCCCGGGGGGAGTTATTGGTCCGCGTGGGCCGTCGTCATACTGATTTCCACTCACCATTCGGGCCGGGCGATGCCCTAACCCACGTCGCCCGTGGAGGCTCCAGGTTCGTTTTCGATGTATATCAAAACCCTGTTGCAGACTGCCTCGGGGCGAACCTTGTCAAGGTAGTCGATGCCTTGGCGCTGGTGTTTCATCCTGCCGCCATTGTCCTCGAACTGTTGCCGGGTGTTTTGCTTGGCTTTGTGCGTCTGTGCGACCCAATCGTCAGAGGTGATCCTGTCGGACGCCGCAATTCCTCAGGGGCGACCGGCCATCGAAAAGACCCTGGCGCCTGGGCGCGGCGTCGGCCGACGCGAATGTGCCATACAATCTTTGCTCTGGGCAACTGTTACGTTTGCTGTGTTTGCGGCTGCATTTTGGGACGTTCCGCGGACTTTGGTTGCTCAGCCAGACAATTTGGCGGCAAGGTAGCAGGCGAATTCATAGTTAGGGCGTTCCAGATGGCTTAGCGGGCCAGGATCAGACAATCCTGCTGCCAGGCCATTATAGACCCTTTCCGTGCAACCCTTGTCCTCGACATTCACTCGGTCCAACAGCGATTTTACGACGGCCAGATGCGCAGCTGCTTCGGGGTCTGCCAGCCATTCTGGGCTCATCCCTCCGCCGAATCGCACGGTAACACGGCCGGGACCATGCGGTGCAAGGGATAGATACCAAAAATAGCCCGGCGTCAGGGTGATCAAAAGTGCCGGATAGATCGCCAAAAGCCAAGTGGTGCGGCGGGCGTCACCTTGCAACACGGTGTTGGAGGGGTGCGCCAGCGCCAAGGGAACCGAATCGTTCTTGAGGATCCAGTGAAAGTTGAAACTTTCAAAACCAGTGGGGCAGACCATTTCCTCCAGCTTTGATGCGCCGCCGATCGTGCCTGCGTGGCATTGCGGCAGGTGATAGCTTTCCATGAAGTTTTCGGCCAACACTTTCCAATTTGTGCCCCACTCGAATGTTTCGTGGAATGTTTCGCGGTAAGAGGCCATGTCGAGATGGCCGATCAGTTGTTCTACCTCTGCCAGTTGGCCATGCGGCGAGGGTGCGTCCGGGTTCAGCGTCACCATGATCCAACCCAGCCAGTTTTCAACCCTGATTGCAGGCAGTCGGATATCGTCCTTACAAAACGCCTGATTTTCCGCCATCGCCGGCGCGCCGCGCAGTGTGCCGTCCAGATTATAGGTCCAGGCATGGTAAGGGCACACGATCGATCGGGTCGTGCCGCGCCCGTGCAGCAGCGTCGACATGCGGTGGCGGCAGACATTGGAGAGACCGCGCAGATTGCCGTCCTTGTCGCGCAGAATAATCACGGGCTCGCCTGTGATTTCCAGCGTCAGATAGTCGCCGGAATCGGGCAAAGCGTCCGCACGGCCTGCACAGATCCATTCGCGAGCGAAGATGTGCCTTTCCTCCAAGGCCAGAAAGGAGGGTGAGGTGTAGACCGATTTTGGCATGGCAAAGGCCCGCTCGAACGGCCGGGCGACATTGGCACGCAGTTCGCCAAGGGCTGGGTCAGTGTTCGACATCGCGTGTTTCTCGATCCTGATTGGATGGTTCAAGCATCGATGAAAATGGACTGGCAGGAAAGCCTGAAATGTCGGCGCTGCCTTGGGCCGCCTCTTGCCTTGGTCAAATCATAGCCTTGTCGACCACGACCCGGTGCCACAATTAGGTGGGATACGGCCAGGGAGCCTGCGAAAACACACCGCCATCGACAAACATCGTTTGCCCCGTAACAAAGCTGGCTGCATCAGAAATCAGAAATAGCAGTGGTCCGGTCAGGTCCTGTGGCGTGCCAATGCGGCGCAGCGGGGTCAGAGGCGTCCAGGTGGCGGCATAGTCTGGGGCCTCGGCCTTCGTGCGGTCTGTCTCGATTGCGCCGGGGGCGATGCAATTCACGCGGATGCCGTGGGGACCAAGTTCACTTGCGGCGACCTTGGTGAACTGTTCCACCCCGCCTTTGGACGTTGTGTAGTCAACCAGACGGGGAAAGGCATGCCTGTTACAGCCAGACCCCAAAGTGATGATATTGCCGGCTATTCCTGCGGCAATCATAGCCTTGGCGGCTCTCTGGGTGTTCAGGAACATACCGCGCAGGTTGGTGGCCATGACGCGGTCCCAATCCGCGACATTCAGGTCCAGTAATGTGGACCATGTCTGTATTCCCGCATTGCAAACCATGACAGACGGAGGGCAGCCAGCCCATTGGGTGGCTGCCGTGTGAAAGTCATTTACCTGTGCTTCATCTGCGGTATCGGATGGAAACGGTTGAGAGTTCGCCGTTGCGGGTGGCGCAGCCTCACCCGGCAGGTGGCTATAGGCGACCAGGTAGCCGGTTTCGGCAAGTGCCCGAACAAGATGGCGGCCAATAGCTGACGTGCCAGCCGTTACCAGAGCAAGTTTACGCATTTCGATCTCGCCTTTGTCGTCGTGGGCTTGCCCGCCTTTTAGCGGTCATCTGACCTGAAAGTACAGGTGGTCGAATGCAGGTCGCGCAGTCAGGGGTGGTGTTCCATCCCGAACAGGCCGCAATACCCTTGGGCACGAAGCCAAGACGTGATCTGGTCCAAAGGCAGGCTCCCTGTTCCCGGGGCCCCTCGGCCCGGAAAGTCCGCCACATGAACGTGCCCGATCAGGGCAATGTCAGAGCCAATTGTTAAAGCCAGATCCTCGCCCGCGACAGCAGCATGGAATAGATCGTAAAGCAGCCGGATTTCTGGCCGATTAACGGCCTTGATAATCGGCAAGCCCTTTGCGGCATGGGTGAGGAAGCCATCTTTTGCGTCGCTGACGGGTTCCAAAAGCAATGTCACGCCCGTGGAGTGCAAAATATCGGCTGCGGAGGTCAGTACCGCGACAAGGGCGGCCGACTGGTCATCCTCGGACACTCCGGGCCGTGTGCTGCCGCCCTGAACATAAAGGAAAGCTGCGCGCATTGCTTGCGCGGTAGCGATGGATGCAGGCAAAGCGGCAAGAAATTCTGCATGGTTGACGGGGTCATTTAATGACACCATGGGTTCGGCGACAAAGCCAGCGACGGTCATGCCCGTTTCGCCAAGTGCGCTCTTGATCGCCGTCAAGTCCTTGTTTGTCCAATGCCAGAATTCAACGGCGCGGTATCCGGCTGCTGCGGCCAGTCTGATCCGCTCTGCCAGATCTGAAGTGGAGCCTGTGAACAGCATCTCGATACAGGCTGAACATTCGTTCGTGTTTATCAACATTTGGGTTTCCTGTGCCGATTGCAAGCAGAATACATCTGCGAGGAAAGCCGCCCAGATGTAAAGCTGCGCCAGGTCTCCCTTGAAATCCGCTCTCTTGACGTCGCCGCAATACGCCTGCGGCCAACCAAATGGTCAAGGGTTGAACCTCGTCTTTCGATCTGGCTTAATCGTCGTATGGGGATCATCGGGCGCTTGTGTCCATGGCGCCATCAGTCAAAGGAAGCCCTGTGTTCCCCACATTTGACGGCCATAACGATATCCTTCTGCGTTTGCACAACCAGCCGGAAAACCGCGAGGCAATCTGGCTGACGGGCGAGGGGCGTGGCCATCTGGATCTACCCCGCATGAAGGAAGGCGGGTTTGTCGGTGGGTTCTTTGCCATCTATATCCCGTCACCCCATACGGATGACGGGATCGACTATGGCCAGTTGATGGAAAACCCGCCTTATCTGCTGCCGCTTCCGACTTTGATCACGGACAAGCAGGCCCTTGCTGCCGCCATGTCGATGGCCGGGCATCTGATGTGGATGGAGCGGTCCTCGGCGGGGCAGTTCAGGCTGGTGCAGACGGTTTCAGACATTCGCGATTGCATGGCGAGGGGTGTGATTGCCGGGATAATGCATATGGAGGGGGCAGAGGCGATCGGAGTCGATCTGGATGCGTTGCATGCTTTCCATGCCATGGGTCTGCGGTCCATCGGGCCCGTCTGGTCGCGTCCCACTGTCTTTGGCAACGGAGTGCCCTTTGGCTTTCCGGGCAGCCCGGATACCGGTGAGGGTCTGACACCCGCTGGCAAGCGGTTGATCAAGGAATGTAATGCGCTGAACATCATGATAGATCTGAGCCATATCAACGAAAAGGGTTTCAACGATGTGGCTGCCTTGTCGGACGCGCCTTTGGTTGCGACCCATTCCAACGCGCATGCCATCACCCCCAGCACCCGCAACCTGACAGACAGGCAACTGTCGATGATCAAGGCATCGGGCGGGATGGTGGGGCTGAATTTTGCGACGTCCTTTCTGCGGCGCGATGGCAGGCAATCAGCGGACATGGGGTGGGACGACGTCCTTGCCCACCTAGACCACCTGATTACGCAACTGGGCGAGGACCACGTCGGCCTCGGCTCTGATTTCGATGGGGCCACGATACCCAAAGGGATCACAGATGTGACAGGCCTGCCAGCCTTGCAACAGGCGATGCTGGATCACGGCTTCGGTGAATTGGTGATGCACAAGCTTTGCCATCAGAATTGGCTGAGTTTGTTGGAGCGCACGTGGCGCGCGTGAAGGTATCCCTTTTCGCTTGCCAGCCAAACCCGTGAAGCGTTAGGCTCCAAGGGTCAGTCCGGGAGAATCCAGTCCCAAACTGGTGCCGAAGGAGCAACCGCCCCGGTAAACTCTCAGGCCCAAGGACCGTTCTGGCACCGAAACTCTGGAGAGAGGCGTGGACGCGCCCGCCGAAGGGATAATGATCTCAGGCACCCCTGACGGGGTAGGGACAGAGGGGGCAACGAGCGGTGGGTTTCACCCACCCTACGCTGCTTTGGAGGTTGGGCTTTTGACTGAACTGTCGAGACTGGGTCTGCATGATCTGCACGTCGCCTTGGGCGGCAAGATGGTGCCGTTTGCGGGTTACCAAATGCCGGTGCAATATCCGGCGGGCGTGCTGAAAGAACATCTGCATTGCCGTGCCGCTGCCGGGCTGTTCGATGTCAGCCACATGGGACAGGTGATCCTGCGGCCCAAGGGGACCTATGCCGAAACGGCGCTGGCGTTTGAATCGCTGATGCCGGTCGATGTGCTGGGCTTGGCCGTGGGGCGGCAGCGTTATGGCATGTTTCTTGGGGCGGATGGGGGTATTCTGGATGATCTGATGTTTGCCAATCGGGGCGACCATCTGTTTGTCGTCGTCAATGCCGCCTGCAAAACTGCCGATATTGCCCATATGAAGGCGCAGCTTTCGGCGGTCTGCGATGTGGTGCCTGTGATGGACCGTGGATTGCTTGCGTTGCAGGGGCCGCTTGCGGAAGCGGCCTTGGCCCAACTGGTGCCAACCGTAGCAGCCATGCGGTTCATGGATGTCGCCTTTTTGGACTGGAGCGGCGCCCAGCTTTGGGTGTCGCGATCAGGATATACCGGCGAGGATGGCTTTGAAATCTCAGTCCCCGCCACACATCTGCAACGCTTTGCCGAGGCTCTGTTGCACCAATCCGAGGTGATGCCGATTGGCCTCGGGGCCCGCGACAGCTTGCGGCTGGAGGCGGGCTTGTGCCTCTATGGTCATGACATCGACACCACGACCAGCCCGGTTGAAGCAGGCTTGACATGGGCCATCCAAAAGACACGCCGTGCATTGGGTGAGCGGTCAGGCCGATTTCCGGGCGCGGAACGTGTGTTGTACGGACTGGCGCAGGGCACAGCCCGCCTGCGCGTTGGTCTGCGACCGGAAGGCCGCGCACCGATGCGTGAGGGAACCGCCCTTTATCACGGGAACGATCAGGTCGGCACGATTACGTCTGGCGGATACGGCCCGTCCGTCAACGCGCCAATTGCGATGGGATATGTCACCACCGCCTTGTCCAGCCCCGGCACCCAACTGATGGCTGACCTGCGCGGCAAGCTGCTGCCTGTCACCGTGACCACAATGCCCTTTACCCCCACCACCTACAAACGCTGAGGAAGACATGAAATACACCAAGGATCATGAATGGCTGCGCGTCGATGGCGACTTGGTCGTCGTGGGCATCACTGAACATGCTGCGACGCAGCTGGGCGATGTCGTCTTTGTCGAATTGCCCGAGGTAGAGACGGTTGTCGCCGAAGGTGACGAAGTCATCGTGATCGAAAGCGTCAAGGCCGCGTCAGAGATCCTGGCCCCGACGGCAGGCGAGATTGTCGAAGTAAACGAATTGCTGGTAGATAATCCCGGTTTGGTGAACGAGGACCCTTTGGGGGCCGCATGGATGTTCAAGATGAAGCTGGATGATCTGGGTGTGCTCGATGATTTCATGGACGAAGATGAATATGCCGTCCTGATCGGCTGACCCCCTCCCGTCTTGTTGGACCAAAATAGCGGATTTCCTGACCCGGAGTCTGATTGAGCGTTGAAACGAGGATGCGATGACCTTTACCCCCGTCGAATACGACCCCTATGACTTTGCCAATCGCCGCCACATCGGCCCATCGCCTGCCGAAATGGCCGAGATGCTGGTGTCGGTCGGCGTGCCCTCGCTGGAGGGATTGATATCCGAAACCGTCCCGGCGTCGATCCGGCAAAAGGTGCCGCTGGGGTGGGCTCCTTTGTCTGAACAGGATTTGTTGGCGCGGATGCGCGCCGTGGCGGCGCGTAACCGGGTGATGACCAGCCTGATCGGGCAGGGCTATTATGGCACAGTCACGCCCCCCGCGATTCAGCGCAACATTCTGGAAAACCCGGCTTGGTATACCGCCTACACTCCCTATCAGCCCGAAATCGCCCAAGGGCGCCTGGAAGCTTTGTTGAACTATCAGACGATGGTGGCGGACCTGACCGGGTTGCCGGTGGCCAACGCCAGTCTGTTGGACGAGGCGACGGCGGCTGCCGAGGCGATGACGATGGCCGAACGCGTTGCCAAATCCAAGGCGCGGGCGTTCTTTGTGGATGAGGGGTGTCATCCCCAGAGCATTGCCGTCATCAAAACCCGGGCGCAGCCCTTGGATATTGAGGTGATCGTAGGCGCACCAGAGGCGTTGGAGCCCTCGAAAGTCTTTGGGGCGATCTTTCAGTATCCCGGCACACTTGGTTATGTCCGGGATTTCACGGCCGAGATTGCGGCCCTGCATGGTGCCAAGGCGATTGCGGTGGTGGCTACAGACCTGTTGGCGCTGTGCATGCTGCGCGAACCCGGCGCGATGGGGGCGGATATTGCCGTCGGGTCATCCCAGCGGTTTGGCGTGCCGATGGGTTACGGCGGACCGCACGCGGCGTTTTTCTCCTGCAAGGACGAGTTGAAACGGTCGATGCCGGGACGGATTGTCGGGGTGTCGGTGGATAGCCGGGGCAACAAGGCGTATCGGCTTAGCCTGCAGACCCGCGAACAACATATCCGGCGCGAAAAGGCCACTTCGAACGTTTGCACGGCGCAGGCATTGCTGGCGGTGATGGCCAGCATGTATGCGGTATTTCATGGCCCCAAGGGTCTGCGCGCAATAGCCGAGCGGGTTCACTTCATGACCAACCGTCTGGCCCGCGCCTTGAGGGCGGCGGGGGCGAAGGTCAGCCCCAAAGCGTTCTTTGACACGATCACGGTCGAGGTCGGCGTAGGGCAGGCCGGGATCTTGGCCGCAGCACGGCACGAAGGGCTGAACTTTCGCAAGATCGGCAACGACCGCGTCGGTATTTCCCTGGACGAGACGACGGATGAAAAGGTTCTGGTGCGGGTGTTGCGCGCCTTTGGCATCGAAGGGGTGCCACCGCACCGGTCAGTGTTAAGCTTTCCGGAAAGCCAGTTGCGTGACACAGAGTTCATGGCCCATCCGGTGTTTCACATGAACCGGGCCGAAAGCGAGATGATGCGCTATATGCGTCGGCTGTCGGACCGTGATCTGGCGCTGGACCGGGCGATGATCCCGTTGGGGTCTTGTACGATGAAACTGAATGCCGCGGCCGAGATGATGCCAATCACCTGGCCCGAGTTCTCCAGCTTGCACCCGTTCTGTCCGCCGGATCAGGCGCTGGGCTACCGCGAAGCGATCGAGGATTTGCGGGGCAAGCTGTGCGAGATCACGGGATATGATGCCTTCTCGATGCAGCCCAATTCTGGCGCGCAGGGGGAATACGCCGGGCTTTTGACCATTCAGGCCTATCACCGGGCAAGAGGCGAGGGGCACCGTCGGGTCTGCCTTATCCCCGTGTCGGCGCATGGCACCAATCCGGCCAGCGCCCAGATGGCCGGGATGCAGGTGGTGGTGGTTGGGGGGATGCCCAATGGCGATGTGGATATCGAGGATTTCCGCGCCAAGGCGATGGCCGCTGGCGGAAACCTTGCGGCCTGCATGATCACCTATCCGTCGACCCACGGGGTATTCGAGGAGACGGTCCGGGAGATTTGCGCGATCACGCATGAGTTTGGTGGTCAGGTTTACCTGGACGGGGCCAACATGAACGCGATGGTCGGGTTGGTGAAGCCGGGTGAGATCGGGTCGGATGTCAGCCACCTGAACCTGCACAAGACCTTTGCTATTCCACATGGTGGCGGAGGACCGGGGATGGGACCGATCGGTGTCAGATCACATCTGGCGCCCTTTCTGCCGGGGCATCCCGAGACCGGCGGCGCAGAGGGGCCGGTATCAGCGGCGCCTTACGGATCGGCGTCAATCCTGCTTATCTCATGGGCCTATTGTCTCATGATGGGGGGGGAGGGGCTGACGCAGGCGACGCGCGTGGCCATCTTGAACGCCAACTATATCGCGGCGCGGTTGAAAGGGGTCTATCCGGTCTTGTTCATGGGCAACCGGGGCCGTGTGGCACATGAGTGTATTCTGGACACCCGGCCCTTTGCCGAGGCTGGGGTGACCGTGGATGACATCGCGAAACGGTTGATCGACAACGGGTTCCATGCGCCCACCATGTCCTGGCCGGTGGCGGGAACGTTGATGGTGGAGCCGACGGAAAGCGAGACCAAGGCCGAGATTGATCGGTTCATCACCGCCCTGCTGGCGATCCGCGAGGAGATCCGGGCGGTAGAGGTGGGCGAGATCACCGCCGAGGACAGCCCCCTGCGCCACGCCCCCCATACGGTCGAGGATCTGGTGGCGGACTGGACCCGGAAATATCCGCGCGAACAGGGCTGTTTCCCGCCCGGCGCGTTCAGGGTCGACAAATATTGGCCGCCGGTCGGGCGGGTCGACAACGTCTATGGCGACCGCAACCTGATCTGCACCTGCCCGCCCTTGGAGAGCTATATGGAGGCGGCGGAATAGGGGTGGCAGAGAGTGTCCGCGCGTGGACACTTTTGAAAATCGTTTGGGATCAATGGGTTGATGTTTTCTGTTAGGGAAGTGGAAAGGTTTGCCAGAGGAAAACCAAAGGAAGGGGCGGGGTTAACCCCGCCCTGCGGCGCTGGCGCCTTGGGTCCAATCACAGTTTCATGAGGAACTGTGCAAGGGCGTCGAACCATGCCGCAGCCGCGCCCTGGGCGGACTTGAGAAAGGTGCCGATAACTGTCTGGTTGCCCAGAATGAAGGCGATGATGTCTGCTGATAGCAGTGCTTCACCCAACTTCTTTCTGTACGGATAAACCCGCCGCCCCACCGCCCCGACAATGTTCCAAAGGCGCGCCACGAGCCTCCGTTCGGCAATCTCGGCGGATGGGCCTTCTCCTTTGGCCCCGGCCAGATCATCGGCCAACGCAGCTTGATCCTCGGGGTCCAAGACCTGAGATTTGCCGTCGAATGCCTGCACGATGGGCTCGGCAAGTGCGATCATTGCCCGGTCACGGCCACCTGTCAGTCCAGCGAGCATGGTCTGATGGACCTTGGCGGCATTGGGGAAACCCATGAAGAACAGGGCATGGGTTTCGACAAGGTCTTTCAGCGGGGCGGCCACATCGGGTGGCAAAAGGTCATTCAGACGGGACATCTGATCGGCGCGCAAATCGGCCTCGTAGGCCACACGCAGGGAATTGGCGGCAGAGTAGAGCAAGCCAACACGAATGCGCGCCAAGGGTTTGTCGATCTGGCGCTGGTAGTGTTCTGATGCCCCTTTCAGAACCGCCATTTCATTGGAATTGCCAATGGCCGCGACCAGAAGCGAGGATTTGCGCATCAGATCCTCACGCATGTCCTCTTGATCCGGGTCCCCTCCTTCGGGCGGGTCATCGCCGGATGTGATTGGACCAGAGTCCGGGACCGAGTAGCTGGGGGCAAGGCCTGAGTCCTGGGGGACGGGCGGCACCCACCCCTCCAACGCCGCAAACAACCGCTGCGCCCGTTCGGCGGGGTCTCTGATCTCGGCGATGCCGGCGAATTCGGGCAGGGCGGCGAAGGGGGTGTCAGTGAAGATGAGGCCGCCATCTTGGGGGCTGGTTGCCAGTTCGGTCAGGTTGGCGAGTGGGCGCGGGTCGGTGACCGGTGTGTAGTTGATGTGCAGCATGGTAAGCGCGGTCAGTTGGGTGAGGGGCTTGAGGTCGGTGATCAGAGTGCCAGTAAGGTCCAACGATGTCAGGGCGCTAAGTTGGGAGAGGGGGGCGAGGTCAGTGACCGAGGTGCCACTCAGGTACAGGGCGTTGAGAGCGTCTAGTTGGGCTAAGGGGGCGAAGTCGGTGACCTGCGTGTCGCGCAAGTACAGCGTCGTCAGGGTGGTCAATTGGGCTAGGGGGGCGAGGTCGGTGACCTTTGTGCTGCTCAGGCTCAGCGTCGTGAGGGCGGTCAGTTGGGTGAGGGGGGTGATGTCAGTGACCTGGGTGTCGCGCAGGTCCACCCTGGTGAGGGCGGTCAGTTGGCTGAGCGGGGCGAGATCTGTGACCTCGGTGCCGCGCAGGTCCAACGTGGTTAGGGCCGTCAGTTGAGTGAGGGGGGTGACATTGCTGACTTGTGTGCTGCTCAGGCTCAGCGTGGCAAGGGCGGTCAGGCGGGCGAGAGGGGTGATGTCGGTTACCGGGGTGCCGCGCAGGTCCACCCTGATGAGGGCGGTCAGTTGGGTGAGAGGGTTGATGTCGGTGACCTGTGTATCGCGCAGGTCCACCGAGGTGAGGGCGGTCAGTTGGGTGAGAGGAGCGAGGTCGGTGACCTTGGTGTAGCCAAGGTCCAAAGCGGTTAGAGCGGTCAACGCGCCAACCTCGGGTGGGAGGGCGGTAAGAGCGCGAGTCGTGGGGTTGGAAAGGTCCAGTTTGGTCGCGCTACTGGCCTTGGCTTTGGCGATCAGGCGTTGGGCTTCGGCATAGGCGTCGTCGGCTGCGGACATGGGGCACCTCTGGTGGG
>JANNAF010000385.1:0-8836 GCA_031384005.1 Rhodobacterales bacterium
GCATGGCTGGGCTGTCGACACCAAAGATCGGCGGCAAGCTGAGCCTGCGGGCGTCCATCACGGGTGAGATCGTGATGAAGGATGTGGCAGTGGGCGAGGATGCGTTGTTGCCGCATGTCGAGGGGTTGAAGGGGCCGTTTGGCTGTTTGAACCGGGCGCGCTATGGCATTTCCTGGGGGGTGCTGGGGGCGGCGGAGTTCTGCATGAGTGCTGCGCGGCATTATGGGCTGGACCGCAAGCAGTTTGGCAAGCCGCTGGCGCAGACGCAGTTGTTTCAGTTGAAGCTGGCCGACATGATGACCGAGATTTCGCTGGGGTTGCAGGCGTCCTTGCGGGTGGGGCGGTTGATGGACGAGGCCAATGCCGCGCCCGAGATGATTTCGATCATCAAGCGCAACAACTGTGGCAAGGCACTGGATGCAGCGCGGATGGCGCGGGACATGCATGGCGGCAATGGCATCCAGGAGGATTACCAGATCATGCGTCACATGGTGAACCTGGAGACGGTGAACACCTATGAGGGCACGCATGATGTGCATGCGCTGATTTTGGGGCGGGCGATCACGGGGTTGCAGGCGTTTTTCTGAGGGGAGTCGGGGCAAGCCCCGACCTACGGGGGAGTTCAGCCGATGGACCGGGCAGATATCGTGCATGACAATTTCCTGCGGCGGGTGGCGGCGGGGGATTTTCCGGCGGGGCGGGGACCCGCTGGGCCGTTGAGCCCTGCGGGGGCGCGGGAGGTATTTGTGGCGGCCTGTGCGTCGCGGGCGCTGGACCGGCAGGCGCGGGTCATGCAGCGGGAAGGTCAGGGGTTTTACACCATCGGCTCGTCCGGGCATGAGGGGATGGCGGCGGTAGCGCTGGCGCTGCGCGGCAATGACATGGCGTTCCTGCATTACCGCGATGCCGGGTTTCAGATCTTGCGCGGGATGGTGGCCGGGGGGGACCCGGTTTGGGACATGTTGTTGTCCTTTGCCGCGTCGTCGGACGACCCGATTTCGGGGGGGCGGCACAAGGTGTTGGGGTCGCGGGCGTTGATGATCCCGCCGCAGACATCCACCATCGCCTCGCATTTGCCCAAGGCGGTGGGGGCGGCCTATTCGATTGGCTTGCCGCGTCAGGAGCATGGTGTGCTGGCGGCGGATGGGGTGGTGATGGCGTCGTTTGGCGATGCCAGCGTGAACCATTCAACCGCGCAGGGCGCGTTCAATGCGGCGGGTTGGGCGGGGTATCAGGGGGCGGCCTGTCCTGTGCTGTTTGTCTGCGAGGATAACGGGATTGGCATTTCGACCAAGTCGCCGCAGGGCTGGATTGCGGCGAACCTGAAGGGCAAGCCGGGGGTAAAGTATTTCGCAGGCGATGGGCTGGACTTTTACGACTGCTTTAGGGTCGCGACGGAAGCGGTTGAGTATGTGCGGGAAAAGCGGAGGCCTGCGGTTTTGCATCTGCGGATGGTGCGCCTTTACGGTCATGCCGGGGCGGATGTGCCGACGACCTATCTGAGCCGCGAGGAGGTGGAGGCGGATGAGCGCCAAGACCCGCTGTTGCACACTGTGCGTCTGATGGAGGCGGCGGGGGTGATGGGGCGGGGGGAGGCGTTGGCGGTTTATCAGGCGGCCGGGGCGGAGGTGGCGGCCAAGGCGGCGGAGGCGGTGCAGCGGCCCAGGCTGGGGACGGCAGCAGAGGTGATGGCGGCGATTGTGCCGCCAGGGCGCAGTAATGCGCGGCGGAATGATCAGGGGGACCGGGCGGATTTGTTCGGGGCGGAAGTCAAGGCGATGACCGAGCCGCAGCCGATGTCGCGGCTGATCAACTGGGCGCTGCATGACCTGATGCGGGAGTATCCCGAGGTCGTGCTGATGGGTGAGGATGTCGGGCGCAAGGGTGGCGTTTATGGTGTGACCCAGAAGCTGTCGGCGCGGTTTGGCCGGGGGCGGGTGATCGACACGTTGTTGGACGAGCAGAGCATTCTGGGGCTGGCGATTGGCATGGCGCAGAACGGTTTTGTGCCGATGCCGGAGATTCAGTTTCTGGCCTATCTGCACAATGCCGAGGATCAGTTGCGCGGCGAGGCCGCGACGCTGCCGTTTTTCAGTCAGGGGCAGTTCACCAATCCCATGGTGTTGCGGATTGCCGGTCTGGGCTATCAAAAGGGGTTTGGCGGGCATTTCCACAATGACAACTCGTTGGCCGTGCTGCGCGACATTCCGGGGATCATTGTGGCGGTGCCGTCGACCGGGCCTGATGCGGCGATGATGCTGCGGGAATGTGTGCGGTTGGCGCGCGAGGAGCAGCGGGTGGTCGTGTTTGTCGAGCCGATCGCGCTTTACGGCATGCGCGATCTGGTGGTGGAAAAGGATGGTGGGTGGATGGGCACCTATCCCGCGCCAGAGCGGCGGCTGCCCTTTGGCGAGGTGGGCGTGACGGGTACGGGTCCGGTGGCCGTGGTGACCTATGGCAATGGGCATTATCTGGCACGGCAGGCGGCGGCGCAGATGCCGGGGATGGATCTGCGCGTGATCGATCTGCGCTGGCTGGTGCCTTTGCCGCTGGTTGGGTTGGCACGCGCGTTGCAGGGGGTTGGCCATGTCCTGTTCGTGGACGAATGTCGCCAGTCGGGCAATGTATCGGAGGCGTTGATGACATGGGGGGCCGAGGCGGGGGGGGCAGAGGCGGGGGGGGCAGCGGCGGGGGGGGCAAAGGCGGGTCTGCCCCGCATGGCCCGGTTGACCGCCGAGGACAGTTTCATCGCGACCGGGCCGGCTTATGCTGCGACGCTGCCGTCGGTGGCGGGCATTGTTGCGGCGCTGCAGCGGCTGGTTCAGCAGGGCGCCGGCGGGGCGTAGGATGGGCAGTTCCTGTCTTCGCGGCTGCGAAGGCAGGGTTTGCCCATCTTGGTCATAGTTTGGACAGGCGCAACAGGTCGTCATAGACCTCGGGGATGCCGGCGATGATCGCATTGCCTTTGGTCAGGCCGTCGTTGGCCAGAAAGTCGTTGACGCGCAGGCCCGCGGCCTCGATCACGCCAATCGCGCCAAGGCAGTCCCATGAATTGATATGGGGTTCGTAATAGCCCAGCAGGCGGCCTGCGGCGACATAGGACAGCATCAGCGCCCCTGATCCATCACGGTAGAACATGCCGCCAGCGGCCAGCAATCCGGTGAAGGGCCGCAGGAAGGTATCGAGCGGCGGGCGGGTGTTATAACCCATGCCGGTGATGCCGTCGCGCAAGGATTTGCCGGGGTGGCGGGGCATGGGCTGGCCGTTCAGCGTGGCGGGGATGCCGTGGCCGCCTGCGAAAAGTTCTTTCCGTTCGGGGGCATAGACGAGGCCGAACTGCACCCGGTCATTCTGGACAAAGGCGATGGAGACGCACCAGTTCGACATGCCGGAAATGAAGGGCTGGGTGCCGTCGATCGGGTCCACCACCCAGATGCCTTGGCCGGTTGCAAAGGCGGTGACGCCGGTTTCCTCGCCCAGAAAGGCGTCCTGCGGGAAGGCGGCGGCGATGCGGGATTTGATCAGCAGTTCGGTGTTCAGGTCAGCTTCGGACACCACATCCTGCGGGCCTTTGTTCTTGACCGTCAGGCTGGACAGGTTGTGGAAATAGCCGCTGGCCAAGGCGCCCGCCTCGCGGATCAGGGTCAGGGCAAAGTCATAGCGGGACTGGGTCATTGTCTTTCCTTGTTGGGGCGGTGGGGGGAACCCCGCCCTGCCTTGGTTGCGCCGTCAATTCCAAAGCAGGGCCGCGCCGCGCACGCCCGAGGCGTCGCCGTGGTGATTGCGCAGGATGGGGGTGCGAAAAACAGTCGAGAAGATGCGTTTGGCCAAGGCCGGGGGCAGGTCGGTGTAAAGTTCGTCGATATTGGACATGCCGCCGCCCATGACGAAAACGTCAGGGTCAAGGGCATTGACCACGGTGGCAAGGCCGCGCGCCACGCGGTCGATATAGCGGTCCCAAAGCAGCCCAGCCAGACTGTCGCCTGTGCGTTTCAGGTCGATGATCTGTGCGGCCTTCAGGATCTGGCCGGTGTGGGCGGTGTACTGCCCCTCGAACGCCCGCCCAGATACCCAGGTTTCCATGCAGCCATGGCGGCCACAATAACAGGCGGCCCCCGGGATTTCGGTGGTGTCGGGGAAGGGCAGCGGGTTGTGGCCCCATTCGCCAGCGGAATTGTTGGGGCCGTGGTGGGCGCGACCGCCAACCGCGATGCCGGCCCCTGCGCCCGATCCGAGGATTACCGCAAAGACCACGTTATGGCCGGTGCCCGCGCCATCGGTCGCCTCGGACGCGGCAAAGCAGTCGGCGTCGTTTTCAACGCGGATCGGGCGGCTGATCGCCCTTTGCAGGTCAGCCTCGACCGGTTGACCAAGGAGCCAGGTCGAGGATGCGCCCTTGCCAAGGCGGCTGACCGGTTCCAGCGAGCCGGGGATGCCGATGCCGATGGAGCCGGTCTGGCCGGTCTGTGCCTCCAAGGCACCGATCATTTCGACCACTGATGCAATGCAGCCGTGATAATCGTGGCGCGGCGTGTCAAACCGCAGGCGGAGAAGTTCGGACCTGTCGGGCGACATCGCGACTCCTTCGATTTTGGTGCCGCCCCAGTCGATTCCGAGCAACATTCAGAAGCCTTCGGAAAAGTCGAAAATCAGGGCAAGGATATTCAGGCCGACATAAAGCGCCCCAAGCCCCCACATCGCGGTGCGGTCCAGCGCAAGGCTGGCGTCCTCGCGGTCGGCATAGCGCAGGCGCAAGGACCAGATCGAGATGAACACCGAGGTGAAGATCACGCCCACCGCAATGAGGTTGATCTGTTCGGCCAAGGTGACGGCTGTGGTGGGGGGCAGTTGGTCGGAGATCACAAAGGCATTGGCCGAAGCTGCAAAGATCGAGCCGACACCCATGCCAAAACGGGCGTCCAGATCGTCGGCCTTGATCAGGAAGGCGAGGAGGCCAAGGAGGACGGCGAGGGCGGAAATCCAGAACGATTTGAACAGTGGGCCGTAAGAGGTGCGTTCCAGCGCGATGGGCAGGGCAAAGCGGGAATAGGTGCCGCCTGCGGATTCAGCCGAGCGCAGGCCGTAGTTGGTGTTGTAGACATGGGCGGTCACGGTCGGCTGTTGCAAGGCGACCTTCCAGCCTGCGACATTGACGGCCGGGTCAAGAGCGATGCCTTCGTCGGCGACATAGGAAAGTTGGGTGTTGTTCAACTCGGCATCTTCTAGGTTGAGGGTGATGATGTGGTTATCAAGCGGGAAGCGCCGGACGTCGAAGTCGTGGAACAGTGTGGCCTGCACGCGGACAGTGGCATAGTTGGTGCCGCCGTCATCCTCGACCTGGCTTTCCGAGCGCGAGGTGATGATGCCGTTGGCCAGTTCGAACGTCAGGTCGGGGCGGATATCGGCGCCTTTCCAGCGGAACCACAGCCACATGTCGACATCGAATGACCCGTCACGCGGCGACACTTTGGACAGGCGCAGGATATAGGCGCCGGTCTGCACGTCGGTATGGGTCGTCACGGCGGCGGTGGCGTCTGCGACGAGGTCACCGGCAGTGGACTGGGCGGCAAGGGAAAGGGGCAAAATCGTTAAAAACAGGGCAAGGAAAAGGGCGCGCATGGGCAAGGATCCTGACTGTCTGATGGGCTTTATTGACGCGACTGTGCGGGCAAAGGTGCGGCAGATCAACTGATTTCCGCCCCGCAACAATCCTGTTCCGGTCGGGCCGGGTCAGGTCAAATTGGCCGGGGCAGGTCGGGTCGGGCCGGGTCAGATTGGTCGAGTCAGATTGGCCGGGTCAGGTCAGATTGGCCGGGTCAGATCAGGCCGACCGCAACAGCACCTTGGCCGAGCCGATCACGGCGGCCACCTCGGCAAAGGCCAGTGCATTGGCCTGCGAGGTGTCGGCTGACCGCAGCAGGGTCAATTCCGCCTCCTCGATCACGTTCGACGCCACAGCGTTGGCGCGGGTCTGGTTTTGCGGTGCGACCGGGCGGATCGGTCGGCTGGACACGATGGGGGTCGCATCGTTGCGGATTATCACCGGGGCTGCGCCGGGGGCCGCGTATTTCGTGGTCACGGCATACAGGCTGCGGGCGGTGGCGCGCAGGGTCGCCTTGACCTGACCTTGCCAGCCGTAGTTGCCAAGGTTATTGGCGGCAAATGTCAGCCGTTCGGACAGGCAATCCACCTTGTATTGTGCCCGTGCATATCTGTCACAAAACGCGACATAAGATTGCAGCCGGGTGGTGAAGGCGTCCAGTTCGGACTGCACCGACACCAGGGGCAACGGCGCATCAGCCGTGGCCACCGGGACGTGGCCAATTCCCAAAGCTGCGGCGCATAGTGCCACGACTGCAAGGCTGCGGCGCGTCATTCGGGCAACCCGTAAGCCTTGCGGATCGCGGACTGCGTGCTTTTGCCATAGTCGCCGTCCAGCGGGCCATCATAAAAACTGTTTTCCTTGAGCAGCTTTTGCAAGGCCTTGCGCGCGGCGGGTTTAAACCGTTCGGATTTGGTTGTCAGTTCGTTCAGGACCGGGTCCGAGCCTGCGCGCAGGGCCTGATACAGATATTTTGCCGCATCCTCGGGGCCGCGCCCGTCGACCAGGCCTTCGTCAATCAGGCCGGCATAGTTGAACATCGCCTCGGGTTGGCGCAGATCGGCGGCCAAAGCGAACAGTTCCAACCCTTTGGCCGGGTCAGGCGTCAGGCCAAGGCTGCCCTGATAGTGGATAAAGCCCATGTCATTGACCGCATCGGGAAAGTTCTGGGCCGCGGACCTTTGGTACAGATCCAGCGCGCGGGCGGGATCGGCGGGCACGCCAAGGCCGCGTTCATAGAGTTTGGCCAGTTCATACTGCGCATCGGCGGCCCCGGCATCGGCGGCGCGGGTCAGTAACTGCACCGCCTCCTCGGGGTTATAGGTCGGTTGGTCGGGGTTCAGGCGGATATAGGCCAGCCCCAGCATGGCGCGGTTGTCCCCGGCATCGGCCAGTGCGCGCATCTGCAATTCCTGATCGGGTTTGATATTGGCCCAAGCCACCTTGGGGTCAGCCTCGGCGGCGATGTCGATGCTGCCATCCGAACTGCCGGCCAAAAAGAACGGCGTGCCCGACAGCGAGCCATATTGATAGGGTTCTTGCAAGTTGCCGGTGTTTTTCAGCACGTCATCGCGGACCTGCCGGAACATCAGGCCAATTTCGACATCGGGGCGGCCAAAGGCGTCGATCAGGGCGGTGGCATAGGGGCTGTTGCCGCCAAGGCCATCAAGCGCGACCTGACCCGCCTTGGCGGCATAGGCGACAAGGGTGCCCAGTTCGGGGTTGACGGGGGCCAGACCCTGAACGGGCGCATTGGGGTCGGCGGTGTTGCCAGACAGGCTGGTGTCACCCGACCCGCCAAAGCCTGCGATGCCGACAAAGGGGTTGTTGCGGCACGAGTCCAGAATGACGACGCGCATCTTGCGGGCGCTGTCAACGGTGGCAAGGATTTGGTTCAGTGAAATGCCGACGCGGGTGATGTCCTGGGCGGCAGTCACCTGTGCGTCGATTGGCACCAGATAGTTGACGCCCTGCACCTCGACCCCGTGGCCCGCATAATAGACCAGCGCCAGATCGGCGGTTTCGGATTGAAAGGCAAAGGTGTCCATGATGTCCAAGAGTTCGGACTGGGTTTTATCGGTGGCCAGCGTCACCTTGAAGCCGACCTCCTGCAGTTTTGCGGCGATGCGGTCCGCGTCGTTGATCGTGTTTTTCAGCTTGGTCACATTGGCATAATCGCTCATCCCGATCACAAGGGCGACGCGCTCGGCCAAGGCCGTTTGGGGCAACAAGAGGGCGAGGGCGATGATAAGGCGGCGGAACATCATGTCTCCTGTGCGGGGCCATGCCCGCGCGGATCAGTTGAGGACTTTGAATTCGATACGTCGGTTGCGGGCCATGTTGGCGGCGGTGTCGTTGGCCACCAGGGGTGTCGCCTCACCATAGCCGCGCGGTTGCAGACGGGCGGGGGGGATGCCCTTGGTCACCAGATATGCGATCACGCTGGCGGCGCGTTTTTCGGACAGGGCAAGGTTGGTTGCGTCGCTGCCGTCGGTATCCGTATGGCCGCCGATTTCCAGTGTCATGTCGGGGCAGCGGCTGACTATGTCAAAAAGGTTGTCCAGAATGGCCGAGCCATCAAGGTTCAGCCGGGCCGAGGCCGAGCGGAAGCTGATGTTGCCGGCCTTGGAAAGGATCTCGAACCGGCCAAGGCAGGCTTCGGTGTCAAAGTTGCCGGTGGTTTCCAGTGCGGCGGGGGCAAGGATCGGTGCGGTTGTGGTGGGCGGTGCGGGTTCGGCCGCCGCAACCGCCGCCGTGCCGGTGCGTTCGAACATGAAGTCGAAGGTGACCGATCCGGCGGGCAGGATTTTGACCTTGGCGGCCTCTTGCAGTTTGGTGATGCCGTCCGTCAGGGCGAAATCGGCGGCCTGCACCTGGATGGTGCCCACAGAGGACACATTGACCAAGCTGTTGGTGATCAGGGTCACGGTGACATCGGCGGTGCGGTCCATCACCACGCCGTGCAGGTCCAGCGTGTAGGGCAGCGCGATGGTCATGCGGCGTTTGGTCGGCAAATCAGCCAAAAGTGCGGGGTCCAGCCGCGTGCTGATGGTGGCCTGCGGGAATTTGAAGGTTTCAAAGAACAAGAATCGCATGCGGACATTGCGCAGGTCAATCTTGGTATCAACGCTATCAAGGGCGATCTGGACGGTGGCGGTTCCATCCTCGGCAATCGATCCGGTCAGGGTCGCAAAACCGGACTGTTCGACCGTCGCCTCGTTCTTGACGGATTGG
>JANNAF010000389.1:0-2426 GCA_031384005.1 Rhodobacterales bacterium
GGATCGCTGCCTTCGATCCGGTCCACCCCGCCCACAATCATTTGCGGCGTGTAAATCGTGGTCGATCCCGACGCATGGGCATAGGCGCGTTGCCGGTCGGTAAAGCGCGGGTTGCCGAACTGGTCCTTCCAGCCGATATAGTCCCAATAATCGACATGCAGCGCCAAGGCGATGATCCCCGGTTCCTGCGCCAGTTTCGCCAGATATTCGTCCGCCGGCGGGCAGGACGAACACCCCTGCGAGGTATAAAGCTCAACCACCGTGCCCGAGGCGCCCTGCCCCAACACCGGCCCGGCGACCAACAGCGCCGCTGCGCAAAGAACCGATGCTATCGTCCGTCTCATCTGTGGCCGTCCCTTTGTTGCATAGATCCGTCTAGCCCACCACGCACTGCGCCGCCAATCAAGGTTTAGCGAGGCTTGCCATGGTCCTTGTTCACACAATTGTGGCAAGTTTCGCGCAAGACTACAAATCGGCGCTCCGGTGCTCCGGCTCTGGATATTCGGCATACAGTGGCATACAATGCCGCCAAACACGATTCCCGCCCGCATCTGCGCGGCAACGACCCTTATTTCCCTTCACAGGAGGTGTGACATGACCGTCACCGTAGGACACGACAGCGCCAAGACCCGCAAGACCCTGACAGCCGGGGGCCAAACCGTCGCCTTCTACTCGATCCCCGCAGCCGAGGCGGCGGGTCTGGGTCAGTTCACCCGCCTGCCCGCTGCGTTAAAGGTGGTGCTGGAAAACATGCTGCGGTTCGAGGATGGCAAGACCGTCACGCTGGACGACATCCGCGCCTTCTCTGACTGGGGCCACGCAAACGGCAAGAACCCCCGCGAAATCGCCTATCGCCCCGCCCGCGTGCTGATGCAGGATTTTACCGGTGTCCCCGCCGTCGTTGACCTTGCCGCCATGCGCGACGGCATCCTTGGTCTGGGCGGCACTGCCCAGGCGATCAACCCGCTGGCCCCGGTGGATCTGGTCATCGACCATTCGGTCATGATCGACGAGTTCGGCACCCCGCGCGCGTTTCAGGCCAATGTGGACCGCGAATATGAACGCAACATGGAACGCTACATCTTTTTGAAATGGGGGCAAAAGGCGTTCAACAACTTTCGCGTCGTCCCACCCGGCACTGGCATCTGCCATCAGGTCAACCTGGAATACCTGGCGCAAACCGTCTGGACCGACACCGATCAGGCCGGCGCGATGGTCGCCTATCCTGACACCCTCGTCGGCACCGACAGCCACACCACCATGGTCAACGGTCTGGCCGTTCTGGGCTGGGGCGTCGGCGGGATCGAGGCCGAGGCCGCGATGCTGGGCCAGCCCGTGTCCATGCTGATCCCCGAGGTTGTCGGCTTCAAACTGACCGGCGCGATGCTGGAGGGGACCACAGCCACCGATCTGGTGCTGAAGGTCGTGCAAATGCTGCGCAAGCATGGCGTGGTCAACAAATTCGTCGAATTCTACGGCCCCGGCCTTGACCATTTGCCGCTGGCCGACCGTGCCACCATCGCCAACATGGCCCCCGAATACGGTGCCACCTGCGGCTTCTTTCCGATTGATGACGAAACCATCCGCTATCTGCGCGGCACCGGCCGTGACGAATCGCGGATCGCACTGGTCGAGGCTTATGCCCGCGCCAACGGCATGTGGCGCACCGCCGATTACGACCCGATCTATACCAGCACGCTGGCGCTGGACATGGGCACCATCGTTCCGGCGATTTCCGGCCCGAAACGCCCGCAGGATTACACGCCGCTGACCGACGCCGCCGCTGGGTTTCTGCGCACCGTGTCGGAATATCGCGGCATGGACACCAGCGACGCTGCCAAAGAGATGGCGTCCGAAGGGGCGAGCCCGGCGACCACCGTCGATCCGCGCAAATCGGCCCAGGTTGCGGGCCATGACTATAAACTGCGTGACGGGTCGGTTGTGATTGCCTCGATCACCTCCTGCACCAACACCTCTAACCCCTATGTCATGATCGGGGCCGGTCTGGTCGCCCGCAAGGCGCGGGCTTTGGGTCTGAAATCAAAGCCTTGGGTGAAAACCTCGCTCGCCCCCGGATCGCAGGTCGTGTCCGAATATCTGGAGGCGGCGGGCCTGCAAGAGGATCTGGACGCTGTCGGTTTCAACCTTGTCGGCTATGGCTGCACCACCTGTATCGGCAATTCGGGGCCGCTGGACCCCGCCATCAGTGCCGCCATCGGTGAAGGCGACCTTGTCGCCGCTGCCGTCCTGTCGGGCAACCGCAATTTTGAGGGGCGGATTTCGCCCGACGTGCGCGCCAACTATCTGGCGTCGCCGCCCTTGGTCGTGGCCTATGCCTTGGCCGGTGACATGAACATCGACATCACCACCGAACCCCTTGGCTTGGGCACCGATGGCCCGGTCTATTTGAAAGATATCTGGCCGAC
>JANNAF010000390.1:0-12133 GCA_031384005.1 Rhodobacterales bacterium
CAGGTCGTGTCCGAATATCTGGAGGCGGCGGGCCTGCAAGAGGATCTGGACGCTGTCGGTTTCAACCTTGTCGGCTATGGCTGCACCACCTGCATTGGCAACTCGGGGCCGCTGGACCCGGCGATTTCTGCCGCCATCGGTGAAGGCGACCTTGTCGCCGCTGCCGTCCTGTCGGGCAACCGCAATTTCGAGGGGCGGATTTCGCCTGACGTGCGCGCCAACTATCTGGCGTCGCCGCCCTTGGTCGTGGCCTATGCCTTGGCCGGTGACATGAACATCGACATCACCACCGAACCCCTTGGCTTGGGCACCGATGGCCCGGTCTATTTGAAAGATATCTGGCCGACGAACAAGGAAATCTCGGACCTTGTCAACGCTACCGTCACCCGTGCGGCCTTCCAGAAAAAATATGCCGATGTGTTCAAGGGCGATGCGAAATGGCAGGCGGTCGAGGTGACCGACAGCGAAACCTACGATTGGCCCCCCGCATCCACCTATATCCAGAACCCGCCCTATTTCCGCGGCATGGCCAAGACGCCCGGCGTGATTTCCGACATCGCAGATGCCCGTGTGCTGGCCATCTTGGGCGACATGATCACGACCGACCATATCAGCCCGGCAGGTTCATTCAAATCCTCAACTCCGGCGGGCAAGTATCTGGCAGATAGGCAAGTTCCGGTATCCGAGTTCAACTCTTATGGCTCGCGGCGCGGCAACCACGAGGTGATGATGCGCGGCACATTCGCCAATATCCGCATCAAGAACGAGATGCTGGATGCCGTCGAGGGCGGCTATACCAAGGGTCCGGACGGGGTGCAGACCTCGATCTATGACGCGTCGATGGCGTATCAGGCGGCGGGCACGCCCTTGGTCATCTTTGGCGGCATCGAATATGGTGCCGGATCGTCGCGCGATTGGGCGGCCAAGGGCACGGCACTGCTGGGCGTCAAGGCGGTGATCGCGGAATCGTTTGAACGTATCCACCGCTCCAACCTTGTCGGCATGGGCGTCATCCCGTTCGAGTTTACCGGCGGCGAGACGCGCAAATCACTGGGGTTGCAGGGCGATGAAGTCGTCGGCATCTCGGGTCTGGCGGGCGATCTGAAACCGCTGTCCACCGTACCTTGCACCATCACCTATGCCGATGGGTCAGTGAAAACCATCCAGATCAAGTGCCGCATCGATACCGAGATCGAGATCGAATATGTCGAACACGGCGGCGTGCTGCACTATGTGCTGCGCGATCTGGCGTCGCGCTGACACAGCCCGAAAAGGCAATGGGATTCCGGTATTGATTGCGGTGTGAAAACATGCCAGCAAAGTAAAAATATTGGAAAAAAAGGGGAATAGTCGGGATGGAATTGTCAACTCAGCAACAAATGTTGGTGGAACAACGGCTTACCAATGAAAAAAAGTCGACGGGAACCGCCTATCTGCTTTGGTTTTTCTTGTCAGGCTTCGCGGCTCACCGTTTCTACCTTGGAACGACCGGCGCGGCCGTTGGGCAACTGGTTTTGTTTTGGGGCGGGCTGTTGACCAGCGCGTTTCTGATTGGCATCCCGCTGCTGATTGCCTTCGCGATCTGGTGGATCATTGATGGTTTTCAGATGACCAAACTGATTGACCAGGATTCGCAGACAAAGCGATTGCGAATCATGAACGAGGTGGCACTGACTACCCGCGCAACGGCGTGACCGGGGTTCTCCCCGCCTGAGGGTTGATTTGTCCAGCGAATGGCCCGTAATTGAAACAGATTGTTTCCGTTGCGGGCCGGGTCAGCCTTAACCAGATTATGTTCTTGTTAAGTTCTTTGTTCCAAGGTGAACGCATCCAGAACAAAGGGTGCAAGATGTCCCACCGTTTCCCGCCGATCGCCTCACCCAAATCCAATGCCCCCCGTGCCCGCGTCCGGGTCTTGGCACGCGATCAGGTGCCCAGCCTGCCGTGGATGGAACTGGCCCTTGGGCTGGCCTTCCTCATCCTGATGCGGGGACTGTGACCCCCGGCAAACCTTACCAGAATGGTTAACGAAAAAAGCTAACCTTCTGATAAGGTTGTGTTTTCAAAAGTGTCCACACGCGGACACTCTACCCGGCCGTCACATCGTGACCATATAACCAGTCAAACCGCCGCAGCGCCATGTCGGGGGCCAGCCAGCCCCCCAGCCGCAGCCCGGCATGGGCCACCGTCCGCGTTACCCCCCCCAGATGATAGGCCCGCGCATTTTTTGAGGCGGCATCAACAATCCGGGCGCACCGACCTGACCGCGCCGCCTGATAGGCGGCAAGGCCAGCAGCCGGGGTATCATGGGCCGCCAGCCGGTCTGCCAGAACCCAGGCATCCTCCAACGCCATGCTGGCCCCCTGCGCCAAAAAGGGCAGCGTCGGATGGGCTGCATCGCCCAGAATGGCCACCGCACCGCGGGGCAACGCCCGCTGCCAGACCTGCGCCACAGGGTGGCGGAACAGACCCCACAGGTGAACATCCTCGATCTGATCCAGCCAACCCTGAACGCGGGGGCCAAACCCCTTGAAGGCCAGCCGCAACTCCATCGGATCGTCGCGCAGGGTCCAGCTTTCCTCGGCCCACTTGCGGCGTTCTTCCACCGCCACGATGTTGCGCAAGCTGCCGCCCCGCAGCGGATAGCTGACCAGATGCCGCCCCGCCCCCATGTGCACCTCGACCACCGAGGCGTCACCGTTTGCCGGCACCAACGCCCGCCACGCAACCTGACCGGTAAAGAAAGGCGTCCCCTGGCCGTTCAATGCAGCCCGTGTCAGCGAATGAAGACCATCCGCCCCGATCAGCAGATCCGCCACATGCTGCGTGCCATCCTCCAACAGCAGCACCGGCCGCTCTTCTGACAGGTCAACCTTGGCAACCCGCGACAGCAGTTGCAGGTCAACCCCAACCTCCTGCGCGCCTTGCAGCAGCAACGCGATCAAATCGGCCCGGTGAACCAGATGATAGCCCTGTTTGGGCCGCAACCGCCCAACCTCCAGCCGGGTGACCAAACCACCGGAATACCCATCGCACAATTCAACCGCCACCGCCCGCAGCGACCGTGGCGCCAAATCCAGCCCCAGCGCCCGCAACACCACCGCACCATTTGGCGACACCTGCAAACCAGCCCCAACCTCGCGGATCGCATCAGCCTGTTCAAAGACCGTGACCACAGCCCCGCGCAAGGCAAGCGCCCGCGCCACAGCCAGACCCGCCACCCCTGCCCCCAAAACCGTGACCCGCTGGCCAATCAGACTCATCACCGCCCCCAAAAGTCAATGCCGGGCACAGGGCCCGGCATCCTATGATAACTGCATCTGTCCTATTCGTCGCGGTGAACCTTTTCGCGCCGCTCGTGTTTTTCCTGCGCCTCCAACGTCATGGTCGCGATCGGCCGCGCATCCAGACGTTTAAGGCTGATCGGCTCGCCCGTCATTTCGCAATAACCAAACTCATTGCTTTCGATCCGGCGCAGCGCGGCATCAATCTTGGACACCAATTTGCGCTGCCGGTCACGGGTGCGCAATTCCAATGCACGGTCCGTCTCTTCGGAGGCGCGGTCGGCAATATCGGGGACATTGCGGCCGGAATCCTGCAGATTATCGATGGTTTCGGCGCTTTGATCCAACAGCTCCTGCTTCCAGATCAGCAGCTTCCGGCGGAAGTATTCAAGCTGCCTGTCGTTCATGAAGGGCTCGTCTTCGGCGGGACGATAGTCATCGGGCAGGAAAGTTTCAGCCTTCATCGCAGCACACTCCAATACATCGGTCGCTTGCGCCAGGTCAGCAATTCGGCAAGCGCCCCTGTTGCCGGGTGCATTAGCCCATTGGCATCTGCTTGTCACTAGCGGTTGCGACAAAATCGCATGAGCGGTAACGTGACATAAAGCACAATGACAGGGCCTTGAGTTTCCTATGCAATTTACGACGACATCCACATACGTAGCGTCAAGCGACCTTGCCATTGCGGTCAATGCTGCGGTGACGCTGCAGCGCCCTTTGCTGGTCAAAGGGGAACCGGGGACAGGAAAGACCGAACTGGCGCGCCAGGTAGCGGCCTCTCTCAACCTGCCGTTGATTGAGTGGCATGTAAAGTCAACCACCAAGGCGCAACAGGGCCTGTACGACTATGACGCGGTCAGCCGGCTGCGCGACAGCCAGTTGGGTGACGCCCGGGTGCATGACGTGCGCAACTACATCCGCAAGGGCAAGTTGTGGCAGGCCTTTGAAGCCGAGGGGCGCGTGGTCTTGTTGATTGACGAGATCGACAAGGCCGATATCGAGTTTCCGAATGATCTGTTGCAGGAACTGGACCGGATGGAGTTTCACGTCTACGAGACCGGCGAGACGATCCGGGCGCGCCATCGCCCCGTTGTCATCATCACCTCGAACAATGAAAAAGATCTGCCAGACGCCTTTTTGCGCCGCTGCTTTTTCCACTTCATCCGTTTTCCGGACTCTGACACCCTGGCCGCAATTGTGCGGGTCCATTTTCCCGACATCAAGGACCGCCTGCTGACCACCGCACTGACCCAGTTTTTCGAGCTTCGCGAGACGGCAGGGCTGAAAAAGCGGCCCTCTACCTCCGAAGTGCTGGATTGGCTGAAGCTGTTGCTGGCCGAAGATCTGACGCCCGAGGATTTGAAACGCGACCCGAAAACCAATTTGCCGCGACTGCACGGTGCGCTTTTGAAGAACGAACAGGACGTGCAATTGTTTGAAAGATTGGCATTTCTGTCTCGGGGCCAGCGGTAGCGCGATGCAAATGGCCCAGACAATGTCACTGGACTGCCCAGATTTGGCCACCTGCCATCGGTCATATAGGGTCAGTGAACCACTACACGGTTACAACGACGCGGACCCAGGTCCGGCCCTCTTCTGCTCGGGAGGGTGTGTCGCGCCAGACGGTGGTTCACCCCCAGGGGCTAAAGTCAGCCGTGGCAGCGACCTTGCAAATCGCCGCTGCGGCTGAACTTCTGTGGGAAAAGACAAGATCAAGGGACCGGATATTTGAAACACCTGCTCAGTTCGATCTCTGTCTTGGCCTTGTTTGCCTGCGGGCCAGCCCCCCAAGTTGCCGTCAGCATGTCTGCAGGTTCGGCCGATGCGATTGCCGTGATGCCCACAACGATGCTGAGCTTTCCCGCAATTCCCGCCGCACCACCGATGCGGCCCAATGACCAGATCGCTGCCGATTTCATGGACCTTGAGTTCCGAATGGAAAGTGGTCAATCGCTAAGCACGATGTCTCGATTCGAGGGCCCGATTTCAGTTGCGGTAACCGGACCTGTCCCCGCTGGGGCCATGGCCGATCTGACCAAACTGATCGCGCGGCTGCGCTCTGAGGCGCAGATTGATGTGGGACTGGCAACGCCCGGGACCGAAGCCGCCATCACCATACAATTCGCCGCCAAATCCGACCTGCAACGGCTGGAGCCGTCTGCCTCGTGTTTCGTGGCGCCCAACGTTTCCTCTTTGGCCGAGTATCGGTCGCGTCGTGGATCCGCTGCACTGGATTGGCACGGTCTGATCCGCCGCGACACTGTGGCGATCTTTGTGCCCTCGGACACCAGCCCGCAAGAGGTGCGCGATTGCCTGCATGAGGAGATTGCGCAGGCGCTGGGGCCGTTGAACGACCTGTACCGGCTGCCCGATTCGGTGTTCAACGATGACAATTTTCAGTCGGTGCTGACCGGGTTTGATATGCTGATGTTGCGTCTGCACTATGCGCCCGAATTGGCCAGTGGGATGAATGCGGCGCAAGTGGCCGCGCGTTTGCCTGCCTTGATCGCAGGGTTGAACCCCGGTGGCCAATACTCCGGTGGCTGGGTTCAACCCAGCACACCCCGGGCGTGGATCGAGGCTGTCGAAACAGCGCTGGGCGCGCGCAGCCCGGTTGCAGCACGCCTGCCTGCGGCGACGCGGATGCTGTCGATTGCCCAAGCACAGGGCTGGACCGACAACCGTTTGGGTTTTGCATGGTTTGCCGTGGGTCGGTTGCAGGCGCCGGATGATCCGGTGGCGGCCGAACTGTCGTACCGCGCTGCGGCACAGGTTTATGCCACCTTGCCAGACAACGGCGTTCATTTGTCCCATGCCCTGATGCAACTGGCCGCCATTGCCCTGGCGACAGGACGCCCCGAGGTGGCAATCGCCCTGGCGGATCAGGGGCTGCCCTTGGCACAGCGGGGCCAAAACGCCGCCCTGATCGCCAGCATGCAACTGATCAAGGCCGAGGCGCTTGCACTGACGGGCCGCGACACTGAGGCCGCTGCGCTGCGTCTCGACAGTCTGGCGGCCGCGCGATATGGGTTCGGCGACGCGCAGGCAGTGCGGGCACGGGCAGCAGAGATTGCATCCCTGGCCCGGCGAACCCCGCGCGGTTGAAGCCCGGGGCGCACCCGGTTGACCGGAAGGAATGCGACATGATCTGGACATCGGCCTTGGTGATCGGGGCGATTGTGGGGGCAGTGACCGCCAAACGGCGTGGCGGGCGCAAGTTGGACATGGCGCATTATGCGGCTGGCTATGCGATTGCCTTTTTCCTGATCGGCTTGGCGATTTCGGTCTATCTGGACCGGCTGGGCTAGGCACATGTTCCTGCCGTTCTTCCTGACCTTGCGGAAGACGGGCGTGCCAGTGTCCTTGCGCGAATATCTGGTGTTTCTGGAGGGGGTTGCAGCCGGTCTGGTGACCTATGACGCCACGGGGTTTTACTATCTGGCGCGCCTGACGATGGTCAAGGATGAACGGCATCTTGACCGGTTTGACCGCGCCTTTGCGCAGGCGTTTCAGGGGCTGGATGACCTGACGATTGACGAGGTTCTGAACGCCGTGGACCTGCCGCAATCGTGGCTGGAACGTCTAGCTGAAAAACACCTGACCCCCGAGGAGCGTGCCCAGATCGATGCTTTGGGCGGGTTCGACACGCTGATGGCGACCTTGCGACAGCGTCTGGCCTAACAACCGGGCCGCCATCTGGGCGGGTCGAAATGGGTGGGGACTGCGGGGACCAGCCCGTTTGGCGCCTATGGTTACAACCCCGAGGGGGTACGCATTGGTCAGGATGCGGGCCGCCATGGCCGCGCCGTCAAGGTGTGGGACAAGCGCGAGTTTCGCAATCTGGACGACCGCGCCGAACTGGGCACCCGCAACATCAAACTGGCGCTGCGCCGGTTGCGCAAATGGGCCCGCGACGGGGCCGACCTTGAGCTGGATCTGGATGGCACGATCCGTGCCACTGCAGAACATGGCTGGCTGGATGTACAAACCCGGCCCGAACGGCGCAATGCGGTCAAGGTGCTGCTGTTTTTGGATATCGGCGGTTCGATGGACCCCTATGTCAAGGTTATGGAAGAATTGTTCAGCGCGGCCCGTGCCGAATTCAAACAATTGGTGCCCTTCTACTTTCACAACTGTCTGTATGAGGGGGTTTGGCGCGACAATCAGCGGCGTTGGTCTGACCAGACGCCCACATGGGACATTCTGCGCAGCTATGGCGCGGATTACCGGGCGATCTTTGTCGGCGACGCCGCGATGAGCCCCTATGAGGTGTTGCAACCCGGCGGGGCCAATGAACATTGGAACCCCGAGGCCGGCCAGGTCTGGCTGCAACGCGCCTGTCAGCAATGGCCGCACCACATGTGGATCAACCCCACCCCCGAGGCGCATTGGTCCCACACCCAATCAACCCAACTCATTTCCAGAATATTCGACGGAAACATGGTACCCATGACGTTAGAGGGTTTGGGACGCGGTATCAGGGCGATCAAGTGAAACAACTGTTCAAAAACCATCCTTTTGCCGCCACCGGGTTTTTGCTGGCAACGGCAATCACGTTGTTCTTCATCGTCCGCATCGTGACATCGGCGATCTACTGGGCCGACCCTGCCCATCATAACGAGACGGTAAAGCCATGGATGACCGTGGGTTACATCGCCAAGTCATGGGGTCTGGACCCACGAGAGATTGACATATTGGCTGGCCTTCCGACGCCCAAAGATCACGGACCGTGGACGATCAAGGAAATTGCCCTTGCGCGTGGGGTCGAAGTTCAGGTCGTGATTGATCAGGTAAACGCCACGATCGCCGTTCTTCAGGTCAAAAGGGCCATGGAATGACTGAATACCTGTTAGGGTTGGTACCAACCTATGGGTTATGGTTGCTGGGTGTCGTCACATTCCTCGCCTGCCTTGCGTTGCCGGTGCCTTGTTCGATCCTGATGTTGACGGCGGGCGGGTTCGTGGCAACCGGCGATCTGGTGTTGTGGCAGGTGATGGCGGCGGCGCTGACGGGCGCGGTCTTGGGTGATCAGGTCGGCTACCGGATTGGGTTGGTCGGTGGCCACGGGTTGTTGACCCGTCTGGCCGCCAATCCCAAACGCGCGGCCCTGATCGCCAAGGCAGTGGCCCTGATGGACCGCCGTGGCGCCGTTGGCATCTTTTTCACGCGCTGGCTGTTTGCCCCCGTCGGGCCATGGGCAAATTTTGCAGCCGGGGCGACGGCCTTCAACTTTGCCCGCTTTACCCTGTGGGCGGTGGCAGGCGAGGCGGTTTGGGTCAGTCTGTATGTTCTGTTGGGCTACGGCTTTGCCGGCAATATCGAGGCGGCCAGCGAATTGGCGGGATCGGCATTGGGTATACTGGCCGGGGTCGCGGCCATGTTGGGATTTGGCTATTGGCTGGTGACGGCAATGCGGCAGGAAACGGTCCAGACCAACCAAACCTAGGCCAGCCAAACCTAAGCCAGCATCGCCTTGGCCAGTTTGGGCAGTTGAGCCCGCTTCATCAATGATTTCAGCGGCAGATCCTGGCCCGCCATACGCTGGGCCGTGGCATGAACAGCGCGCACGACGCCGCCCACCGCATCGGGGTGATGGGACCACAACTCCCACAGCAGACTGTCGGGGTCGCGGCGGGCAATCCCCTCTTCCGCCAGAACATGACGGGGAAAATCGCGGGCATTGAAGGTCACGATGCAATCGGCATGGGCGGCGATCGCCACGGCCAGAACATGGTGGTCGTTCGCGTCCGGCAACAAAACCCGCGCCTCGATTTCCGGTTGTTCGCGTATTAAGGCGCGGGGAAAGGCCGCCTTCATCTGCGCCGCTTCACCCGTTGCATGCGCCACGGCCCCCGGCCCCAGCTTTTGCGTGGCCAACACCCATTCGCGCAGGATCCGGTCTGACCAATAGGGTTGGTATAGTCCCAGCGCCGCCACCCCGATCAGGATTTCGCGCAACACGGTCGGATAGATGACACAGGCATCCAGAACCGCCCGCATCAATTCAACCGGAAAAACAGCGCCTTGAGATAGGCACTTTCGGCCAGTTGCAACAGCATCGGATGGTCAGGCCCGGCGAACCCGGTATGCAACAACTGCCCACGCCGCCCACCGCGACCAATGCCGCGCGCCGACGCATTGCGAAACGCCTGCAAATCGGCCGCATGAGAACAAGAGCACAAGACCATATAGCCCCCCGGTGCCACCAAAGGTGCCGCCAGACGCGCCAGCCGTTCATAGGCGCGCAACCCCGCCTCCAACGCCGGTTTGGCCGGGGCAAAGGCCGGCGGATCGCAGATGACCAGGTCGTACACCGCGCCCTCGGCCGCCAAAGCCTCCATCACGTCAAAGGCATCGCCTTTGCGCGTCGCAAACCGGTCGCCAAAACCCGATGCACGTGCCCCCTGATCTGCCAAGTCCAGGGCCGAGGCCGATGCATCCACAGCCAAGGCCGAAACCGCCCCACCTGCCAAAGCGGCAAGGGCAAAGCCGCCAACATGCGAAAACACATCCAGCACCCGCGCGCCCCGTGCCAAACGGGCGGCAAAGGCATGGTTGGGCCGTTGGTCAAAGAACAGGCCAGTCTTTTGCCCGCCCATCAAATCGGCCAGATAGATGGCCCCGTTCATCGTCACAGGCACCGGGGCGTCAACCTGCCCGCGCAGGACCTTGGTTTCCTCGACCAGACCCTCCAGCCCACGGGCGCGGCCCGTACCATTCTTGACCACGGTCGCCACACCCGTCACCTGTTGCAGGGCGGCGACCAACGCATCTTGATGCGCCTCGGCCCATGCTGCGTTGGGTTGAACGACAGCGACATCGCCAAAACGGTCGATCACGACGCCGGGCAGACCATCCGCCTCGGCATGAACCAGACGGTAGAACGGCGCATCAAACAGACGTTCGCGCAGGTCCAACGCAAGGCCAAGCCGGGCAGCAAACCATGCCTGATCGATAACCGCAGCCGGATCCCGGTCAATCATGCGGGCAATAATCTTGGATTTCGTGTTGACGGTCACCAGCCCCAGCGCGCGGCGGTCGGCATCCTCCAGCACCGCCAATGCACCGGGCTCAAGGCCTTGGGTGCGGCGGTCGGTCACCAACTCGTCGGCATAGACCCACGGAAAACCGTGGCGGATCGCCCGCGCCTCGGCTTTGGGTTTCAGGCGGACAACGGGGCGGCCATGGGACGGCGCGTCATCGGGTTCTTGCGGAATGTCGGAAAGGGGGCTCATGGCCCCCTTTAACGTGGTCTTGGCCCAGATGAAAGGCCGGATGAAGGGCCGCTACTGGGCCAAAGTCAGGTCATAAGGCGAAAAGGCATCGCGGCTGGTGGCCACGTCCGCCTGCGGGATCTGAACGCGCTGCATTTGTTCGGCAAGCACCTCGGCCAGACGGGCCACGACAACGACCTTTTGGGTGATGCCGTCCGCCTCCTCTTGCAGGGCCTTGCGACCGCCCGAGGCCGGGGTATCGGCCTTGATGGCAACGGGACCAAAGACGATCGCTCCGCTCTGGGTATCCACCACGGTCATCACGAAATGCATGGCAAAATTGCCGCCGACCGTGGCCCGGGTCTTGGGCGTCAGGGCGTGAAACTCGGTCACCTCAAGGCGGACCGTCACCGGATGGCTGCCTGTCAGATCGGCAGTCCCACGCTGAAAGGCCGTATCGAAAATTGCAGCAATCTGGGCGTGCCGATCCCCGACAGGATCGCCGTGCCACACGATGTCGGCATTGGGCAGGAAAACATCCGCCTCGGACACCAACAGCGACTTCGGCACCACGATGTCATAGCTGGCAATCGTCAGATCAGCGGCGGTGGTCGCCACATCCAACGCGGGCGATGCCACGGCGGGGAACAGATCGGTCCTTGCACGGCTGGGCATTTCCGCAGTCGCACAGGCAGACAGCCCCATCGACACACACAAAACACCCAACAGTTTGACCTTCAGCATTTTTCGATCCTCCACGGCATTTCTCTGCCATTGTGAGGTGGTATCTGAACCTTGATTGTGGCTAATTTGCGCTTAATTCAGTTCAAATTCGGGACAACTGCGCCTTTACAGGCGTTTTTGCCGCAGTCCGTTGCTGCCCAGCCGCAGAGTTTATCGTTGTTAGCGCTAACAGACCCTGCTAAAAACATGGGCATAGCCCGAAGGATGTCAAATGCCCCTGCACCCCGAACTTGACCGCATCACCGACCGTATCCGGACACGTTCCGCCGCCAGCCGCGGCCAGTATCTGACCCGGATCGGCAGCGCCGCACAGCAAGGGCCCGCGCGGGCGCATCTGTCTTGTGGCAATCAGGCCCATGCCTATGCGGCCATGATACAGGACAAGGATGCGCTGGTTGCGGCACGTGCCCCCAACATCGGCATCGTAACGGCGTACAACGACATGCTCTCGGCCCATCAGCCTTATGAACATTATCCCGAAATGATCCGTCAGGCGGCGCGCAGGGTCGGGGCCACGGCGCAGGTGGCTGGCGGCGTGCCCGCGATGTGCGATGGCGTGACGCAGGGGCAATCGGGGATGGAGTTGTCGCTGTTTTCCCGCGATGTCATCGCCTTGGCGGCGGGGGTTGCGCTGTCGCACAACGTGTTTGACGCGGCGCTGTATCTGGGTGTCTGTGACAAGATCGTGCCGGGCCTTATCATTGCGGCAGCCACATTCGGCCATGTACCAGCAGTGTTCGTCCCTGCCGGACCAATGGCCTCGGGCATTCCGAACGATGAAAAATCCAAGGTCCGCAATGCCTTTGCCAATGGCACCGCCACCCGCGCTGACCTGATGGCAGCCGAGATGGCAGCCTATCACGGCATCGGCACCTGCACCTTTTATGGCAC
>JANNAF010000474.1:0-4459 GCA_031384005.1 Rhodobacterales bacterium
GATCAGCCTGACATCATCTCGTTTGCCGGGGGCATCCCTGACCCGGCGCTGTTCCCCAAGGACGCCTTTCGCGATGGTTTTGCCGCGGCGTTAAGTGATGCGACCGCCACTGCCGCGCTGCAATATTCGGTGTCCGAAGGCTACCGCCCGCTGCGCGACTGGATCGCGGGGCAGATGGCGGCGCTGGGCGTGCCCTGCACGGCGGACAATATCCTGATCACCTCAGGCTCGCAGCAGGGCCTTGATTACCTTGGCAAACTGATGATCTCGCCAGCCGATACCGTTCTGGTTGGCTGGCCGACCTATCTGGGGGCGCTGGGCGCCTTTAACGCCTATGAGCCGAGCTATGACCGGCTGGACCCGCTGTCCAACCGCCCGGCCGCCGACTTTGCCGCCCGCGCCGCGGATGCCGGGGGCCGCGTCAAGTTCGCCTATCTGTCCGTCGACTTCGCCAACCCCACGGGCGAGACGCTGAACCGCGCCGCCCGTGAGGCGGTCCTGGATCTGGCCGATGATCTGGACATCGCGGTGGTCGAGGATGCCGCCTATCAAACTCTGCGCTATGACGGCGAGGCCGTTCCGCCCATTCTGGCGCTGGAGATTGCGCGCAAGGGCAGCATCGAGGAGTGCCGGACACTGTATTGCGGCAGCTTTTCCAAATCGCTGGCACCGGGGCTGCGGGTGGGCTGGGTTTGCGGCAATGCCGAGATGATCAGCCGTATGGTGCTGCTGAAACAGGCGGCGGATCTGCACTCGTCGACCATCAACCAGATCGTGATCAATCATGTCGCCCGGTCGATGTTTGATGCCCATGTCGCCACACTGCGCGCCACCTATCAGGCGCGGCGCGACCATATGCTGGCCGCACTGGCGCGACACATGCCGCCGGGCGTGACCTGGACCCAGCCCGAGGGGGGCATGTTCATCTGGCTGACCCTGCCCGACGGGATGGACGGTGCCGACCTGCTGGCCCGGTCCTTGAAAACCGAACGTGTGGCCTTTGTCCCCGGGCGGGCGTTCTTTGCCGACGGGTCCAATGGCAACACGCTGCGCCTCAGCTTTTCCTGCGCCGATCAGGTGGCAATCGACGAGGGGATCATGCGGTTGGGGCGGCTGATCACGTCCTAGATCGCTGCCAGCACCCCCAAAAGGAACCCCAACTCGCTGCACTGCTGCACCGCGCCCAGACAATCGCCGGTATAGCCACCCAGCCGCCCCTCATAACGGTGGCGCATGGCATAGTGACCGGCAGCAAGACCAAAAAGGCCGAGGGCAACCGCCGCCACAGGCAGCACAAACACCAAGGGCAACAGGGCTGCCAGCGTGGTCACCAGCCCGGTCGCCATGGCCCGCTGGTCCAGACCCCCGGCCACCGCCTGCGCCGCCCCCGCCTCTCGGACATAGTCGGACGAGGCCATGACCCATAGCACCGACGCCCGGCTGGCCGTATGGCCCGCAATCAGCACAAACGGCACCGCCACCATGGGCAGGGCGGCAAGGGTGGCCACCTTGGCCGCCAGCATCATGCCCAAACCCAATACGCCATAGGTGCCAATCCGACTGTCGCGCATGATTTCCAGCACGCGCTCACGCGGGCGAGTGCCCCCCAGACCGTCACAGGCATCGGCAAACCCGTCCTCGTGCAGCCCACCCGTCACGATCAACCCCGCCGCCACAGCCGCCAGAACCGCCACCAATGGCGGGAAAACCAAGGTGGCCCCCCAGTAGATCACACCGCAAATCGCCCCAATCACCACCCCGGCGCCGGGATACCAGCGCGGACTGGCACGGGCCGCCTCGGGCGAAAACTCCACCTCGAACGGAATACGCAGCCGGGTCATGAACTGCACCGCCAGCAAGAATGCCGGCGCTTCGGTCCGCAAGAACGCCCTCAGGTCCATTTGGCCACCGGGGGCAGTGACATCAGAACCGCCGCCGCATCATGGCCGCTTTCCAGACCAAACTTGGTGCCACGGTCATAGACAAGGTTGTATTCGGCATAAAGCCCGCGATGGATCAGTTGCGTCTCACGGTCGGCCTCGGTCCACGGCGTAGGCAACCGCTTGCGGGTCAGCGGCAAAAAGGCAGGCAAAAAGGCGCGGCCGACATCCTGGGTAAAGGCGAAATCCGCCTCCCAGTCGCCCGTCGCCAGATCGTCATAAAATATGCCCCCCACCCCGCGCGCGCGCCCCCGGTGCGGCACAAAGAAATAGGTGTCAGCCCATGCCTTGAACCGGTCATAGTACTCGGGGGAATGGGCGTCGCAGGCGGCCTGCATCTGGCCGTGGAAATGCGCGGTATCCTCAGGGTATTCGATGCAGGGGTTCAGGTCGGCACCGCCGCCAAACCACGCGGCACCGGGGGTCCAGAACATCCGGGTGTTCATGTGCACGGCAGGGCATTGCGGGTTTGCCATATGGGCCACCAAGGATATGCCGCTGGCCCAGAAACTGCCATCCGCCTCCATCCCCGGCACGCCGCGTGCGGTCATCGCGGCACGGGCGCGGTCGCCCAGCGTGCCATGCACCTGCGACCAGTTCACACCGACCTTTTCAAACACCGCCCCACCACGCAGCACCGACATGATCCCGCCACCGCCATCGGCGCGGGTGGTCGGCGTCACCTCGAACCGGACCGGACTGCCCGCCTCGGCCTCCAACTCCTCGAACGCGGTCACGATCTGGTCGCGCAAATCGTGAAACCATGCGGCGGCACGGGTCTTGCGGTCGGTGTTCTCATCAGTCACGGGCAGCATCCTTTGACATTGCGAACCACAGGATATCACCCGTCCTGCGCGCTGCCAACGCGGAACCGCCCATGCAGAACCAATTGAATTCCCGCCCGCAACACCTATGCTGGCGCGGCAAATGGGGGTGGCGATGAAAAACATTCTGCTGACAACGGCCTTGCTGGCACTGGTCGCCTGCGGCACCCCGCAGGAACAATGCATTGGGGCCGTCACGCGCGACCTGCGCGTGGTTGACAGCCTGATCACCGAAACCCAAGGCAATCTGGCGCGCGGCTATGCCTTTGCCCGTGTCGTCGAAACCCGGCCCCGCTTTGTCGATTGCACACCCAAACCTACGACCGAAACGCCCAATCCGCGCCCGCGCCAATGCCTTGAGGATGTGTCGGAAACCGTCACCCGTCCGGTCGCCATCGACCTGAACGCCGAGGCGGCCAAACTCGCCAGCCTGCAAACCAAACGCGCCCAGCAGGCCAGTGCCGCGACAGCCGCCATCGCCGCCTGCCAACGGCAATACCCACAGTAACCTGCGCGCTTGTAGGATGGGCAGTTCGGCGTTTCGCGCTTTGCGAAACGTCGGTTTGCCCATCTTTGCCCCCGGTCACGGCTTGATGAACTTGGCCCCGCCACCGGTGCCGCCCGACAACAGACGCACATTCCCCGTGGCCCCGCGCCGCGCCCCGCCAGCCTCGATGGCGGCAATCAGGTCAACCAGCGGGATCTGCAGCGCCGACCCCAAGGCCACCGGCTGCCCGTCCACCTCGGCCTTGGCCGAAATGACCGATACCACCTCGGGCACACCGTCGCGGATGCGGAACACTGGCGCCCCCGAGGATCCGAAATCGACATCGCAGGTCATCACCAGAACGCCGATCTGCCGTTCCATCACGGTGCAGGCCTCTTGCAGCGACGGTGTGTCGGCCCGGTCTTGCGCATAGGACAACACGCCGACCGTATCGCCGCGCTCCGGGGCCTCAGCCACGGCAAAGGGCCGGACCGAGGTTGACAGGATCGGCTGGTCCAACTCCATCACCGCCACGTCATAGGCGACACGGTCCAATTGATCAGACCCGCCATAAACATAATTCGGATGCGCCATGGTCTGATGTACGCCGCGATAGGCCTCGGCCCTGCCATTGCGCCAACCGGCCAGAAACTTGATCTGGGACGGGTCGATCCTTGCCCCGGTTTCGCGGTCAAACAGGCAATGCGCTGCGGTCAGCACCAGTTGCGGTGAAATCAGCGCCCCGGTGCAAAACCCGCGGTCGCCCAAAACCAGCTTGCCCACCGCCTGCCAACCCCGGCTGTCATCCAGCGTTTGCAGCTTGACCAGCGGCGTGGTTTCAGCGGCCAGTGGCGCGGCAATCAGGCACAGCAGGGCAAGCACAAGGCGAAACGGCATGAAACCTCCATCAGTTCCATACGGGGGCTAAACCGTCACATGGGCGGATTTGCGGCCATGGTTTGTCGCAAAGCGCGCGGCACCGGCCCCCCGGTCGCCCAGTCCAGCAGTTCAACCGTGTGAACCACGGGCACCGCGGTCCCTTGTCCGATCTGCAACATGCAGCCCAGATTGCCCGCCGCAATCACCTGCGGCGCGCGTTCCATCAGCGTCGCCACCTTGCGGTCGCGCAACTGCGCCGAAATTTCGGGTTGCATCAGGTTATAGGTGCCCGCCGACCCACAGCACAAATGGCTGTCGCGCGGTTCGAC
>JANNAF010000514.1:0-1638 GCA_031384005.1 Rhodobacterales bacterium
ACGGGCATGATCAGGCGCAGGATTTCGGCGGGGATCAGGTGGGCGACCAGCGCGCCCCCTGCCCCGGCCACGGCGCTGATGGCGGCCATGACCAGTTGGTCCTGCGGTCGGACCTGACCGGCGCGGGCATAAGTGATGGCGGCGGTCGCGGCACCAAAGGTGCCTTGCAGCTTGTTCGTCGCCAAGGCTTGCAGGGGGGAGGCCCCGGCCAGCAGCAGCGCAGGCACGGTGATCAGCCCGCCACCGCCCGCAATCGCATCGACCAGACCAGCCAGAAAGGCGGCGACGATGAGCAGGGCGGCCAGATCGGCCGTGACTTCAAACCACATGAAAACGCCGGTGGACACGGCCCACGACCTGACCCGTATCAAGGGCAAATTGCGGGTCTGACGCGAAATCGACAAATCCGATGCGTACGTAATAGCGCAGGCCCGGAACGTTGTCGGCGCGGATGGACGCGACGATGGTGGTGATGCCCGCCTTTTGCACGGTATCGCGGGTCAGGGCGAACAGGGCGGCGCCGATGCCGCTGGCCTGAATGTCAGGCGCGACAAAGGTGCCGATATGGGCGTCGCCCTGCCACATGCCGACCGATTGCCAGCCGATGACCTGCCCGTCCCGGGTCGCGACGGTGGAGGCGATGACCTTGGGGCCAGTCATATAGTCGGCCTCGACGTCCTCGACCGATTTGGGGTGCTGGTGGGCGGTGGTGCCGCCAATGGCGATGATCTGGTTCAGGATATGCGCCATGGCGGGCGCATCGGCGGATTGGGCGGGACGGATGATCATTGGGCGAACTGGTCCACAGAGTAGCCTTGCACATACAGCAGCGCCGTCAGATCGCCATGGTTGACCCGCACCGAACATTGCGCGGCCACCGACGGCTTGGCATGCAGCGCGACGCCGGTTCCGGCCAGCCCGAGCATCCCCAGATCATTCGCCCCGTCGCCCACCGCCAGCACATCCTGCGGGGTCAGGCCAAGCCGGGCGGTGATGTCGTGCAGGGCGTCGACCTTGGCCTGTTTGCCAAGGATGGGGTCGGCAACTTGCCCGGTCAGGTGGCCCGCATCGGTCAGCAGAGTGTTGGCGCGATGTTCGTCAAAACCCAAGGTGGCCGCGACATGGGCGGTAAAGGCGGTAAATCCACCCGACACAAGGGCGGCATGAGCCCCGTGTGCCTTCATCGTCGCCATGAGGGCGGGGCCGCCGGGCATCAGGGTGATGCGGGTGGCGATGACATCCTGAATGACACTGACAGGCAGGCCCTGCAACAGGCTGACCCGTTCACGCAACGCGGCGTCAAAATCCAGCTCGCCATTCATGGCGCGGGCGGTGATGGCGGCGACGCGGGGGCCGAAACCGGCGACATCGGCCAGTTCGTCGATACATTCCTGCTGGATCATCGTGCTGTCCATATCGGCCAGCAGAACGCTTTTGCGCCGCCCCAAGGTTGGCTGAACGATCAGGTCCACCAACAGGCCCTGCAACCCGGCCCAGACGTCCCACAGGTTGGCGGGCATCTGGTCAATGGCAAATTCAGCCGCCACGCCGGGGTTCAGCCAGCGCGCATCACCGCCGCCCCAAGCATTGCGCAGGGATTCCACCGTCACACGGTCCAGCGTGGGGCGGGCGGGGGTG
>JANNAF010000525.1:0-3003 GCA_031384005.1 Rhodobacterales bacterium
CAGGCATCCCGTTCTCGGCCACATTGCTGTTTGATCCGACCGTCGCATATAACCGTGTCCCATCCCGGCTTGCGATCAGGTCCTTGGTCCAGTGATAGTTGATCGGGCCTGCGGGCAAGGGGGCGATCGTCGTGCCGGGTGCCTTGATGCTTGTCGCCCCGGTCACATAGGGAAATGCAACGATTGCATCCGTGTTCGCCACATAAAATGTGCCACCGATCAGGGTCATGCCAAAAGGCGAGTGAAGGTTCTCCAGAAAGACTGTGCGGGTTTCGGCCGCGCCATCACCGTCGGCATCGCGGACAAGAGAGATCCGGTCCGCGCTGGGCACGCCCGCACCTGCCCGCGCCATGACCAGACCCATCACCCAGCCTCTCAGACTGAACTTGGCGTCAGGTTTCGCCGGAGCGTTGCTTTCCGCCACAAGCACGTCGCCGTTCGGAAGAACATGCAGCCAACGCGGGTGATCAAACCCGCCCGCAAACTCATTGACCGAAAAGCCGTCAGCGGCAATCGGCGTCGTTCCGTCCGGCCAGCCGACCGCCGGGGCAATGTTGACTGTCGGGATCAGGCCGGGATTTGCGGCGGGCAAAACAGGGCGCGCGCCATAGCCTTCGGCAATCGTCACAGTCGCACGTTCGCGAAAGGCCAACAACACCCCCGTCGAAACCAACACAACGACTGCGACGCTGCCCAGCAAGATTTTCAGCACGCTTCACCCCTCATTTATCGAACGGGCCGACGACATCCCTCGCCGCCCCGAATATGTCCGGATGGTCGCACGCGGTGGCGGTACGGTTCAGTGGTGGTGTTCGGGCAACGCCTTGACTTGTTCCTTGGTCCAACTGGTCGCCGCGTGTATGTCACCGTCCTCGTCGCGCATAAACGTCAACTGGCTGGTGGTAAGTGCCACATGTTTCGCGCCGATACCAAGAAAACCGCCAACATCAACGATCACTTGGGTAGCGGCGCCCATCCCGTAAACATGTGACACAGTTCCGATTTCTTGATCGTCGACGCCGTAAACGACGGCATCAAGCAGGTTATCCTCATTGAGTTCGCTGTCGATAAGCAGTGCATGTGATGCATGATCCATGTCGCAGGTCTCCTTGGGTTCAGACAAGAGCTAAAGCGCTCTTAGACCAACGCGCAAATTCACATTGCGTTCCTATGTTGCCGTTGCGGAACACGAAGTGGCCAAGTGGTGGAAAATGCGCAAGATTAATGGAAAGGGGTAATTCTTACGCCGTTGTGCGCCTAGATTCGGCGGCTCAACCACACAGTCAGACAGCTGCAGGTTACATAGGTGTCGAATTGGCGGGCTGGCATCGCTGTCCTTACCGTGAGATGGGACAAGTTTTCGGAAGGCGCCGAAAAGCAACTGTCACCGCCGGAGTTCCGCCAGTTGTCCGGCCGAGTTGGTCTGGATCCATCTTCTCTGACAGGCGCGCATCAGACGCAGCGGCATTGATCGATCTATCGCCATAGACCACCAGTCGCCTGCCTTGCCTGGCCTTCTGGATCTCATCGCGCGAAAGGCCGAAAAGGCTGGAATATTCTCGCTCGCTGATACCTTTCATGTTGGCAAATGCTTTAACTAAGTCAATGTTATTGCTTTGTATTTAATCGATCAAGCTCTGGTGACGAGCGATTACGGTCGCAGGAAAACAATGCAACTCACCCCTATAGACCACGCCTTCACCGCCAAAACCGAAGCCCACGCGAGCGCCCGCGGCCAAGTTCTGCTGCTGCAAACCGCCGCGCAAGTTCACTGAAAGCGCTTTCAGCGCGGGCGAAGATGCCGATTGATCCCGCCCAGCGCCATCAGTTCGAACAGGATGCCATCACCGCCGCATGGGGGGTGGTGGTTGCTTCTAAGAAGGAAGAAGGCAGGGGGGCCGGTCTATCGAATCTTCGTATCCGAACCGAGTTTATCCAAGGTCCGCGTTGAGCGCGTCCTTTGTCCGTCCGTTTTGGAATTTTGCGGTGGGGCTGTGCATGCGCCGAGCTGGGTCGCCGGATCAGGCAATGCATTCCATATTCAGCGATGACCGCTCCGCTTCTTTGCCGTTTTGAACGAGCGCGAAGCGGGGGTCAGTCCACACCGTATTCCAGCATCTTCTCCAGACCTTCGGTCAGAAACTCGCCCACCTCTGGCTGGCCAAGCAGATAGCGGCTGACAAGTCCGTCATGCTGTTGGCGGGCAAGGGCTTTGGTCGCCTCCCATTCCTGAGGCTCGGCATCGCCGCGACCGATCCAGAACAGCGCGACCAGCGCGTCCTTTTGTTCGTCATTCATGCTCTCGATCTCTTGCGTGATCTCGTCGCGGCTCAGATCGCCAGGCGTTTCCTGCAGGGTTTCGGCCAACTGGTCGTCGGTGGCATTGCCGCCAAGATCGTCAACGTCCATCCCCTCTTTTGCCATCACGGCGTTGAACCGCACCACCAGTTCCTCAATCTCGGCATCGTCAAACGGAAGGGCTGCCATGGTAAACTCCATTTCATTCGGGTTCTTGGGGAAGGTGCGTTGCGCTAAGGTCTTCGGCCCGCTCAGACCAAGCAGGACCGAAAACCGGCTCGTCATGAGTCAGGCCAGCATCGCCACCAACGCCAATGCGGCCTCTTTCGAGGATGCCGGGTTCTGCCCGGTGACCAGTTTGCCGTCCACGACGACATGCGACGCCCAGTCGGCACCTTTGGAATAGACGCCGCCACTCGCCACCAGCATATCCTCAACCAAAAACGGCACGACATCGGTCAGGCCCGCTGCGGCCTCTTCGGTATTGGTGAACCCGGTGACATTGCGGCCCGAGACCAGCGGTTTTCCATCGGCCGCCTTGGTGTGGCGAAAGATTGCGGGCGCATGGCAGACGGCGGCGATCGGTTTGCCGCCACGGGAAAAATGCTCGATCAGGTGGATGCTGACCGGGTCTTCTGCCAGATCCCATAGTGGGCCATGGCCGCCGGGGTAGAACACAGCATCAAAGGCAGCCAGATCAACGTC
>JANNAF010000533.1:0-2120 GCA_031384005.1 Rhodobacterales bacterium
CTAAACTTTCGACTCGGAAATGTCAGCCTATGGTCTAGTAACGTCTGGGAAAATCTGGCAGCGTCGCTCGACGTATTTCAAGTGGGAGTGGGCAGATCACGGACTATCTTCTCACTATGCCAGGGGGCGCGGTTTTGCTTAATGTTCCTGAGAAGACTGTGCTTGCGATTGCCCGAGAACGGCAGATTTCGAACTTGAATATGCTTGGTCAACGGAAATTCAAATGCGACAACGTAAATTCATGGATCGCTGAACAAATGGCTGCAGAAATAGGAAACGTCGAAAAAAGCGCCGCGGATGTCTGAGCAGTTCTTTGAAAAACCGATCCTGAATTCCCCGTATGCGTATCCGGGTAGGCATTGGGAACTGGACCCAGATGGTCAGCCCACGAACCGCATCTTGGATAATCGTCGGCGCTCAGATCTCATCACGCCGGTTCCAAAAACCAAAAAACAACGGCAGAACACGAAGCAGGTTGCCCTGCTCCTTGGTGCAAATGATGAACTTTCAACGACGGATCAGGAATACAACCCAACCCCGATCATCAACGAGGTTCGGGGCTATGTTGAAACCTGGCGCAGCCTGCCCAACCCCGATCAATGGCTGGTGACGCCAGAGACAGCCCGTTTGCTGCAACACTGGCGGCACCACAAGTTCGAGGGCATCCGCCCATTCTTCTGCCAAATCGAAGCCGTCGAAACCGCCATCTGGCTGACGGAAGTTGCGCCCAAGATGGGTCCGCGCGCTGCCAAGTTCTGGGCCCACATCAAAGGCGCAAACGAACAGGCGAACCCGGAACTTATGCGCCTAGCGCTGAAGCTTGCCACGGGAGCGGGCAAGACCACGGTCATGGCAATGCTGATCGCTTGGCAAACCGTCAATGCGGTGCGTCATCCGAACAGCAAGCAGTTTTCCAGCCGTTTCCTGATCGTTTCCCCTGGCATCACCATTCGCGACCGGCTGCGCGTGCTGATGCCCAACGACCCCGAAAGCTACTATCGCAGTCGTGAAATCACGCCGCCAGACATGCTGCGTGATATCCAGAGCGCCAAGATTGTCATCACCAATTACCATGCCTTCAAGTTGCGCGAAAAACTGGTGATCGCAAAAGGCACCCGCCAGGCTCTTGAAGGCTGGCGCGGCGACAAGGTCCAGACCCTTGAAACCGAGGGTGAGATGATCCAGCGCGTCATGGGCGATCTGATGGGCCAGAAGAACATCGTCGTTATGAACGATGAGGCACATCACTGCTATCGCGAACGTGTGGCGGATGCGGCTGGCGACACTGAGGGCGATCTAAAAGGTGAGGACAAGAGCGAGGCCAAGGAAAACAACGAAGCCGCTCGGATGTGGATTTCGGGACTAGAGGCCGTCAAGCGCAAGCTGGGCATCAGCTTGGTCTATGATCTTTCTGCGACCCCGTTCTTCCTGCGCGGCTCTGGCTATATCGAGGGCACACTGTTCCCGTGGACGATGTCGGATTTCTCGCTGATGGACGCCATTGAATGCGGCATCGTCAAGTTGCCGCGCGTGCCTGTGGCCGACAATATCCCTGGTGGCGACACGCCGAAGTTCCGCAATCTGTGGGAACATATTGGCAAGAAACTTCCCAAAAAGGGCCGTGTCGCCGGAAAGGCGCTTGATCCGCTCAGCCTGCCCGCCGAGTTGCTGACAGCACTTGAAGCCCTCTATGGCCACTACGAAAAGACCTTCCATCTTTGGCAGGAGGAAGGGATCGGCGTCCCGCCGGTGTTTATTGTCGTCTGCAACAACACGGCGACATCGGAACTGATCTACAAGTACGTTTCCGGCTTTGACCGTGTCAGCGATGATGGCACCGAGACCACGCTGGAAAACGGTCGCCTCGCCCTGTTCCGGAACTACGACGATTTCGGCAACCGGATGCCCCGGCCGAACACGATCCTGATCGACTCTGCCCAACTCGAATCCGGCGAAGCGCTGGACAAAGATTTCCGTGAAATGGCCGCGACGGAAATCGAGCAGTTCAAGCGCGAGATGATCGAACGCACCGGCGATATTCATGCGGGTGACAGCATCGACGAATCCACCTTGCTGCGCGAGGTGATGAACACCGTCGGCAAGAAGGGCAAACTGGGCGA
>JANNAF010000119.1:0-1890 GCA_031384005.1 Rhodobacterales bacterium
GCCTTGGCCGCCGCCGTGTCCTGCGGCTGGGCCACATCCCGCAACAACCGCCCCATCAACTGCCCCGGTGCGACCGACGCCAATACCGACCGCGCCGCAATCACCTCGCCATTGGCCAGCGTGACCCCCGTGACGCGACCGTCCTGCACATTGATCCGGTCCACCTCGGCCCCCAGACGAACCGTGCCGCCCTTTTCCTCGATCAGCGCCACGAATGCCTGAACCGCCCGCCCCGCCCCACCCTTGACAATCGGCGCCCCCGCCGCCTCCAGCGCAAAGGCGATGACCCGCCCCATCTGCCCACCATAGGTGCTCTCGGGCGTCAACCCACAGTGCAGCACCCACGGCGCAAACAGCGCCTGCACCAGCGGGTTGGAATAGCCGTTTTCCAACCACCCCCGTGCCGGGGTTAGGGCCGTGCCAAACCACGCCGCCAACCCACGCAAACCCCGCTTGCGCACCTGCCCGAACAACAGCTTCGCCGTGGCCCAAGACCACAAATCCCCCCCAAGCAGCGAAAACAAAAACGGCGCGTCCTGTTCAATGCCGCCCACATCGCGGGCATGGCTATCGCCATCGCCAGCCGCCAAAGCGTTGAACACGGCCACATTCCGCCCCCGGTCCATCGTCAGAACCAGCGCCGACCCGTCCGGCCGCAAAACCGCCGTCGGATGGGGCGAATGGCAATACTCAAACCCATGCCGCGCTAGATGGGGTCCCAGAACCGCCCCCGCAGGCCCGGTTATGAACAGCACAAACGTCGTCGCCATCACGTCATGGGTGAACCCCGGCAGCGTGATCTCCTCGGTCCGCAAACAGCCGCCGGGGCGGTCAGACCGCTCCAACAGCAGAACCTTGTCCCCCTTCAGGGCCAACATCGCCCCGGCCACCAAGGCATTTATGCCGGACCCTATGATGACGTGATCTGGCATCCTGCCTCTTTCCGTGAAGCTAGAAGAAGTCTGTCGACGCTGAAAGGTCGCTGGGCGAACGGACCACGGACTCAACCAGCCTGACTGTGTAGGTGGCCGAATAGGTCCGCAGCGGTCCCGGATGCCGAATGGTCCATAGGGCAGCCCGGGTTTCCCGTTCTGCGGCCATCGTTGTGCATGTCGGCCCGTCACAGACAAACCCGTCACGTTTCAACGCCGCTTCAGCCTCAACCCGACTCATTCCTTTCAGGAACACAAACGCTGCTGCGCCAAGACGTTGATCCTCGGTTTCATAGTCGATGCCTTGTGGAAACATGCCGCTTGGGTCTGGCTGCCTTACCTCAGACATCAACTGCAACACCCGACTATGCGTGTTCGACCCGGGCATCGTGACGCGACCATCGTCGCAAGCGGCGAACGCGACAAGGACAAGACCTGCCGTCACAACCTTGATGACCCGGTTCGAACCCATCTGTTCTTACCCCCTCGGCACCAACGCCAGCGCCCGGATCGGCGATCCGGTGCCGTTCTTGATCTTGAGCGGGGCCGCAATCAGGATCGCCCCCTTGGCCGGCAACTTGTCGAGGTTTGCCAGCGACGCCAACCCGTAGCAGTTGTTCTTGTGCAGCAGGTTATGCGCCGGAAACGGCGGCGTCATGCCGCCCGCCTGCCCGGCATCCGTGCCAATGCACTGACTGCCCCAGCCGACGATGCCCTTGGACAACAGATACTCGATCACCTCGGCAGTCGGACCGGGGGTATGTGGCCCCGTCTCGTTGGCGTTCAGGAACAGATCCGCGTCATGGCTGCGCTTGTCCCAATCAGACCGCAACACGACCCACTCGCCCGCGCGGATGCTGCCATGCTTGGCCTCCCATGCCGTGACATGGTCGATGGTCAACAGAAAATCCGGGTTCGCCCCACATTCCGCGGCAAAGTCCAGCACGTTGACCGGGGC
>JANNAF010000122.1:0-5525 GCA_031384005.1 Rhodobacterales bacterium
CCTGCATGGAGCTGTTTGCGGCGCAGGACGAGGCGTACCGCAAGCGCGTGTTGCCCGCCGGTCCGGTGCGGGTGGCGGTCGAGGCCGGGGTTCGGGCGGGCGGTTGGGATCGCTGGCTGTTGGGCGAGCGGGGCCGCGAGGTCAAGGCGGGCTTTGTCGGGATGACGGGCTTTGGCGCGTCGGCCCCGATTGACCGACTGTACAAAGAGTTCGGGATTACCGCCGAGGCGACGGCTGCACTGGCGAAATCGCTGCTGTAAGCCTTCTGGACAAGACGGAATTGGCCGCGCCTAGTGCGCGGCCTTTTTCGTGCCCGTCACCGATGACCACATCGGTATGATCACGCGCGTCGCCAGCGGGATGATCAACAGGCCAAGGCCCAGACCAAACACCCCGTCAATCGCCGCCTGCACGAACCACGCGATGAACCCCTGGGCCGAGGGCACGGCGGCGGCGGCGGCCACCGCAATGTAATGAATGGTGTCATAGGGCCAGGCCCACAGATGCGTTACCTCCAGCCCGTGCAGGACGATGGACCCGCCGACCCACAGCATCGCTGCGGTGCCGACCGTGGACAGAAACGCCATCAAAACCGGCATCCCCGCCACCAGACCGCGGCCAAAGGCGCGGGCGGCGGCGGTTCTGCGGTTGGTGGCCATGTGCAACCCGATATCGTCCATTTTGACGATCACCGCGACCGCCCCGTAGACCGCAACCGTGATGACCACGCCCACGACGGCCAAGGTGATGGCCTGCATCCAGAAGTTGGGGCTTTCGATGGTGGCCAGGGCGATGGTCATGATTTCAGCCGACAGGATGAAATCGGTCTTGATGGCACCGGCGATCTTTTCCTCCTCCAGCCGGGTTGGATCGGCGGTGTCGAAATCCGCCGAGACCGCGGCGTCGCCATGCGGAAACAGCATGTGAAACACCTTTTCCGCGCCCTCAAAGCACAGATAGGCGCCGCCTAGCATCAACAGCGGCGTGATCGCGACGGGCAGGAAATAGTTGAGGAGCAGAAGGGCGGGCAGCAGAATGATGATCTTGTTTTTCACCGATCCCAGCGCGATGCGCCAGATGATCGGCAATTCGCGGTCAGCCTGAAACCCGTGGACATATTTGGGCGTCACGGCGGCATCGTCGATCACGACGCCTGCGGCCTTGGCCCCGGCCTTGGCCGCCGCTGCCGCGATGTCATCGACCGAGGCCGCCGCAACCTTGGCGATGGCCGCCACATCATCCAAAAGCGCCAGAAGTCCACTCATCACATATGCCCCATGATCCTGATCAGATTTTTAGTGATGTGGCAGGCAAAAGCAATGGCTGACCCATGTTAGCGCGAACATGAACAGTTTGCGCTAACAACATGTTTTTAAGTGATTTTTCAGGTTTTCATCCCTGAAATCATCGGTTAGGCGGTCCCATAATCCATCGTAAATGCGGGACAGACATGACCATCACCATCGGGATCAACGGATTTGGCCGCATCGGGCGCTGTACCTTGGCGCATATCGCGGAAAGCGGGCGCAATGATGTGCAGGTCGTGGCGATCAATGCCACCGGGCCGATTGAAACCAACGCGCATCTGCTGAAATACGATTCGGTGCATGGCCGGTTTCCCGGCGTGATCAAAGTCGAGGGCAACACGCTGGATCTGGGGCGCGGTGAGGTCCGGGTCATGTCCAGCTATGAACCGGCGGAACTGGATTGGGACGGCGTGGATGTCGTGCTGGAATGTACCGGTCAGTTCAACGAACGCGAAAAGGCGGCAGTGCATCTGACGCGGGGGGCCAAACGGGTGCTGGTATCGGCCCCGGCCAAACGCGCCGACCTGACCGTGGTGTACGGCGTCAATCACCGCAAGCTGCTGCCGGAACACAAGGTGGTGTCGAACGCATCCTGCACCACGAACTGTCTGGCCCCGCTGGCCCATGTGCTGCATCAGGCTGTGGGGATTGAAAGCGGCATCATGACCACGATCCATTCCTATACCGGCGACCAGCCGACGCTGGACCGCCGCCACAAGGACCTGTACCGCGCCCGCGCCGCCGCCATGGCGATGATCCCAACCACCACAGGCGCCGGCCGCGCGATTGGCGAGGTGCTGCCCGAACTGGCCGGGCGGCTGGAGGGGTCGTCGATCCGGGTGCCGACGCCCAATGTGTCGGCGGTGGATCTGACCTTTCTGGCGGGCAAATCGGTGACAGTGACCGAGGTCAACGACATCATCCGCGAGGCCTGCGCCGGGTATATGGGCATGGTGATGGCCTATGATCCCGAACCCAAGGTGTCGATTGACTTCAACCATACGGTGCAGTCATGTATTTTTGCCCCCGATCAGACCCGGGTGGTGGGCGGGCGCATGGTGCGTGTGCTGGCGTGGTATGACAACGAATGGGGCTTTTCCGCGCGCATGGCCGATGTGGCAGGCGTGATGGGGCGGCTGGACCAGTGATCGGGGGATAAGTGGCCGACCGGATGTATCTTGTGGTGGCCGGGGTGATCGCAGCGGCCATTGGGGCCGACATATTGCTGAATGACAGCTTTTTGTCGCTGATCATGGTCAAAAAACTGATCGGACTGGTCGAATATCTGGAATTTTGGCGCTGAAAGGCGCAATCTGTCGTTGAAATTTGCGGCGTTTCGGGGCTGTTAGCGCTAGCATCCCCAGTGTGAGTCGCGCGTCTTCAACAGGAGTTTTCCATGACGGTCAAAGTCGCTATCAACGGGTTCGGGCGTATCGGCCGCAATGTGCTGCGCGCCATCATCGAATCCGGTCGCACCGATATTGAAGTGGTCGCGATCAACGATCTGGGTCCGGTCGAAACCAACGCCCATCTGCTGCGCTTTGACTCGGTGCATGGCCGTTTCCCCGGTATCGTGACCACCACCGCCACCACGATTGACGCAGGCCGCGGCCCGATCGAGGTGACCGCAATCAAGAACCCGGCCGATCTGCCGTGGGCCCATGTCGATATCGTCATGGAATGTACCGGGATCTTTACGTCCAAGGAAAAATGCCTGCCGCATCTGGAAAACGGTGCCAAGCGCGTGCTGATTTCGGCCCCCGGCGATGGCGCGGACAAGACCATCGTTTACGGCGTCAACCACAACACACTGACCAGCGCAGATATCGTGGTGTCGAACGCGTCGTGCACGACCAACTGTCTGGCCCCGGTGGTCAAGGTGCTGAACGACAGCATCGGCATCGTCAAAGGGTTCATGACCACGATCCACAGCTATACCGGGGACCAGCCGACGCTGGATACCATGCACAAGGATCTGTACCGGGGCCGTGCGGCCGCACTTAGCATGATCCCAACCTCGACCGGGGCGGCCAAGGCAGTGGGTCTGGTCCTGCCCGAGTTGAAGGGCCGCTTGGACGGCGTCGCGATCCGGGTGCCGACGCCCAATGTGTCAGCGGTCGATCTGGTGTTCGAGGCCAAGCGCGCCACCACGATCGAGGAGATCAACGCCGCCATCAAATCTGCTGCGGATGGCGGGATGAAGGGCATTTTGGGCTATACGCTGCACCCCAATGTCTCGGCTGATTTCAACCATGACAGCCATTCGTCGGTGTTCCACATGGACCAGACCAAGGTGATGGACGGCACGATGGTGCGGATCCTGACGTGGTATGACAATGAATGGGGCTTTTCGAACCGCATGTCGGATACCGCTGTGGCGATGGGCAAACTGATCTGACCCCAGGTCAGGTCGAACAGATTTGGGGGGCGCCATCCGGTGCCCCCTTTTGTTTTTGCACGACCCATGCGCCCAGCGCATAGCGGCGCTGCCCTCTTGGCCGTTGTGAGCGGTAACACAAGTCCCATATCAGTCACATGCGAAACGGGAAAGCCGTCCGGGCCGACCAGCGCAGATGATGAGGATAAGATGAAAAACTTGATCGCAACCCTTCGGGCCAATGCCGCAAAACGCGCCCAGTATCGCCAGATGCGCGATGAGATCGCCAATATGTCGCGCCGTATGGCGCTGGACCTTGGGATCTACCCTGAAGACGCCGCCCGTATCGCGGCAAAATCGGTCTGGGGTTAATCCCCGGACTGCGCCCTTTACCGGGCATGAAAGGACATAACATGTTGAACCTGTTGACAAACCTGCGGCGCCACGCCGCCGAGCGTGCCCTGTACCGCCGTACCCGTGATGAGATTGCAGCCATGCCGCGGTCAGTTGCCATTGACGTTGGTATCTTCCGCGAGGACGCGGCCAAGCTGGCACACAAGGCCGTCTGGGGCTAAGCCAAGCCCGCCAACAGACTGACCACGACCAACCCTGACCATGATCAACAAAAAGGGGCCAATCGGCCCCTTTTTTCATTTTCGCTTGGCCACCAGACCTTTGGCGTAGCGGGCAGCATTGGCCCGGTAATGCGCGGCCCCGGACAATAGCGCTGCCACCTCCTCGGGCTTGAGTTGGCGGGTCACCTTGGCAGGACGGCCCAGAACCATGCTGCCGTCCGGAACCTCGGCCCCCTCCAACACCAGGGCACCTGCGCCGATCAAGCAGCCCTTGCCGATGCGGGCGCCATTCAGAACTGTGGCGCCCATGCCAAGCAGCGAGCCTTCACCGATGGTACAGCCATGCAGAATGGCAGAGTGGCCAATGGTGCAGTTGGCCCCAATCAGCAGAGGGTGGCCATCGTCGGTGTGCAACACGGCATTGTCTTGCACATTCGATCCCTGGCCAACCCAAATCATCTCTGTATCGCCACGCAAAACGGCGCCGAACCAAACATTCGCCGCATCCTCCAGCACCACTTTGCCGATCACCGCGGCTGAGGGCGCAATCCAGACCTGTGCCCCCACTTCGGGGGCGATGCCGTCAAGGGCGTATTTCATCTTGCGGCAAACTCCTTGTTCAGGGCGCGCACGAAATCTGCCAAATCGGGCTGACGGTCGCGCCGTTTTCTTTCTGCCTGCAAAATCGTCACCAAATCGTTGAAAGCGGCGTCCAGATCGGTGTTGACGATGACATAATCATACTCTGCCCAATGGCTTATCTCGTCCCGGCTTTTGGCCATGCGCCCGGCAATGACGGCGTCACTGTCCTGCCCCCTGCCCCGCAAACGGCGTTCCAACTCGGCAATCGACGGTGGCAGCACAAAGACCGACACCACATCGCGCCCGAGTGAGGAGTTGCGGATTTGTTGGCCGCCCTGCCAGTCGATGTCAAAGACCGTATCGCGGCCTGCATCCATCGCAGCCTGCACCGGGGCCCGGGGGCTGCCATAGAAATTGCCGAACACCTCGGCATGTTCCAACATGTCCCCGGTGGCGACCATCTGTTCAAAGGTGGCACGGTCGCGGAAATAGTAGTCGCGCCCGTCGATTTCGCCGGGGCGCGGGGCGCGGGTGGTGGCCGAAACCGAAAACCGGATGGCGGGGTCCCACTCCATCAGGCGGCGGGTCAGCGTGGATTTGCCAGCCCCTGACGGCGATGACAGGATCAAAAGTAGGCCGCGCCGTCTGGTCATGATCACTCCACGTTCTGTACCTGTTCGCGCA
>JANNAF010000143.1:0-11121 GCA_031384005.1 Rhodobacterales bacterium
CGCAGTTCACGCCTCGGTCCAAAACCATTTCAATCAGGAGCGCAGCCTCTCGTCACGCGCCGTCTTCAAGCAGACCCGCGCCGCCGCTCTCGCTGAGTGGCGCGGCCTTCTTGCAGCCTAACATAATGCCTGGGATGAGAAGCTGAGACGAGTTCCCATTTGTCTGACAGAACCCCGCCGAGGCTTTTGAGCAGGCGGAGGCCCGGCTGACCTTGGTGCTGGACTACGGCAACCCCGATCCCGCCGGGCAGCTGACCACGGCGGCGGAGGAAGAACCGAAGGCCGTGTCCGCCCCGGAGGTCGGTAAATGGCAAGCCATCATCGATCAGGCGCAAACAGGCGCGCTGCCACCTGCCCCTGATTTCTCCAAACCAACCCACGCCCGGTTCCGCGCCAAGCTGGCGCAGATCGTGGCCTTGGCCGAGCCCGGCGATATCGCGGCCCTGCAGGCGTTCGAGATCAACCCGGTCTCGTCCAGCCCCAAGGCCATTGCCCGCTACCGCGACCTTGCATTGATTGCGATCACAGCGCGATCGGCGGTGACGGCGGCATGAAGATCACCCGCGAATTCGCCCGCGCCGATCGCTACCTCTATGACTTCGGGCTCTGTAGTTACGTGAAGGGCTGGGCACAGGTCGATACGGCGCAGGATGCCTCTTACTTTGGCACTTGGGCCAACCCGACCCGCCTGATGATCTTTAGCTACTGCGAGGGCGACACGACCTTGAAGGAGGCCGCGCCGCCTGAGGAGTTCGCCGCCGAACTGCGGGAGATCTATGCTTGGAACCGGGCGAATGGCTATGGCCCGGCGAGGAACGATCCGGGATATGATCCGGCAATGAAGGCAGTGTTTGAGGGGCTGGGACTGGCGGATATGCTGCATTGAATGAACGCTTGGACGCGTGTCACGGATACGCTATGTTGGACGCCTAGGAGCTCCAGAAATGTCCGTGCAAGATCGCGTCAAGCGTTACAAGTCAACCGGCGGCGGCGTGGGCCTCGTTCGGGTCGAAGTGCTTGTGCCAACTGAGGATCGGGAGGAAATCCTGAAGCTCGCGGCGGATTTGCGACGGCAGCGACGCGAAAAGGCGTCGACCATCGCCCTCAAACCCGCTGCCAACCGCGAAACCGTCAATGACCGGGCAAAGCTCATTCTGCACCGGCTGGTCGCGCGCAGCTTGCGGGCCAATCCTGCACTGCTGGAAGACGCGCGGACGCGGCTGCAATCGCTTGCGGGGCCTGCACCGGAGTATGCGATCCAGTGGGCCCATGTGCTGGATCGGCCCGCAGAAGATGTCGCAGACCTGATCGGATCGCGGTCGGAACAGATGACCCATCTCAGGGTTTCGTCGCCGTTCCGGCTGCCGGAAGGGTTTGATGGCGAGACATGGCGGCGTCGAGTCTGGAAGAAAGCGAAACTGGGTGCCGCTTCGTGAAACCGGTTCGGGATCGGGATGATCTGTTGCGCGCCGCCCGCTCGGTCGCCGAGCATTTTTCGGCCGAACGCGTGATCATCGTCGGCAGCCAGGCGATCTTGCTGACCTGGCAGGACGCGCCGGTTGTGATGAAGATCACGCCCGAAATCGACATCTACCCCGAAAACAACCGGGAATGGGAGGCGCGCAATCCCGGCTTCGAAGCGTCCGAAGAGATCAGCGTTCTGTTCGGTGAAATGTCGCAGTTTCACAAGCGGTTCGGCTTTTATCTCGAATGCGTCGACGAGAACACGGCGCGGATGCCGCCGGACTGGATGGACCATGCCGAAACAATGGAAATCGACGTCTACGGCCGGACCGCGGTTGTGGTCTGCCCGAGCATCGAGGATGTCATTGTCGCGAAGTTGCACAGGCTGGCGGAAAAGGATGTGACCTTCATCAAAGCCTGCGCGGAGGCTCGGCCATTGGACTGCGCCCGCATCTTGGACCGGTTTCGAGCCACCGGCCCGGATCAGGTGCTGATCGATCGGGCTGAGAACCTGTTTGCGTCCCTCGTTCCCTGATTTCTTCGGTTGGCGCGGATTTTCAGATGTCCGGCCCCGATCAATGCACACCCCGCGCCCTTAGCCGCTCCGGCGAGACGAGGCCGCGTGACGGCAGTGTCAGAAGAAACTGGCTTGAGCCGGGCAGGGTGGACACTTACCTTCGTCGGATGCCAAAACGCAGCCCCTTTAGATACTTCAAGACGAACCCTGAGATCATCCGCCTTGCGGTGAAGATGTACGTTCGGTTTCCGCTTTCGCTTCGAAATGTCGAGGATCTGCTGCACGAAAGTGGGGTCGACGTCAGCCATGAGACGGTGCGGTTCTGGTGGAACAGGTTCGGCCCGCTGTTCGCTGCAGAAATCCGAAAACGTCGGGTTTCGGGGCCGCGGTCAAGCCAATGGCGATGGCAGCTAGACGAGGTTTTCGTGAAGATCAACGGCGAACGGCACTATCTTTGGCGGGCTGTCGACCACGAAGGCGAAGTGCTTGAGAGTTTCGTGACGAAGACGCGCGACAAGAACGCGGCATTGAAATTCTTGAAGAAATGCCTGAAGCGGCACGGCCGCGTCGAGGAGGTCGTGACAGATTGCCTCCGCTCTTATGGAGCCGCCCTCACTGACCTTGGCATCCGCGACCGGCAGGAAACTGGCCGCTGGGCAAACAACCGAGCCGAGAATTCGCACCAGCCGTTCCGGAGGCGGGAGCGGGCGATGCTCCGCTTCCGTAGGACGCGAACATTGCAGAAGTTTGCATCCGTCCATGCCTCGGTCTATAACCATTTCAATCAGGAGCGCGCGCTCTACAGCCGGCAGAATTTCAAGGCCAACCGCGCCGCCGCTCTCGCCGAGTGGCGCGGCCTCTTTTCGGCCTAACACATTGCCGGGCTTGGGAAACTAAGACTAGTTCGCGTTTGTCTGACACCATCGGCCGCGCCACCTGCGCGACCGAAACGTCCGCCGCTGTCGTTTGCAGGCAGATCGACCGCTTCGCTTCGTCAGACCACAACCGCCGCGTCCGACGCACCATTGACGACCCCATAATGTCCGCTATCCCAAGCGGATACTATCCCACACTCTTCAAACACGGCAGGTCAGCCAGAGCGGACGCTTACATCACTCCTCCGGTTCTGGTTCTTACTTCGGGACTTACAACCTGACAAAGCACTTGGGGACCCAGCACTAACGCCAAAGCAACATCAGCCTTGTTGCCTTGGCATGTTTGCAGTCTCCACCGTCACCGTGCCATCCAGCCCAAGCTCTCTGCGGTCGGACCCTTGGGTTTGTATTCCGCCCCCAACGGTGCGGCCCAGCCTGCATGGGCGATTGCGGCAAAGATCGTGGTGAAGTCCAGTTCGCCATGATCCGGCGGTCCTCGGTCGGGAACGCTGGCGAATTGGACATGGCCGATAATCGGCAACAGATCGCGGAAACGGGTGGTGATGTCGCCCTCGGTCCGTCCAACATGATAGCAGTCGAACATCAGCCTCAGGTTCGTCACCCCGACCGTTGTGATGATGTCACGCGCCTGGTCGGTAGTCTGAAGAAAGTATCCCGGCGCATCATGGCGGTTAAGCGGTTCGATCAGGATCGTGATGCCAAGCGGCGAAGCGCGCTTTGTGGCATAGGACAGATTAGCGACATAGACCGCCCTTGCATCTGCACCGCTGGCAAAACCTGCCATGACATGGACCATCCTTGCCCCAATTCTTTCGGCATATGTCAGGGCCTGATCGATGGCGGCGCGGGCCTCGGCCTCGCGTCCGGGCAAGGCGGCAAGGCCATTCTCGCCGGGCTGGCCGCGCACAGTGTTGATACCCAGCATGTGCAGCCCGGCATCGCGCAAGGCACGGGCGGTATCCTCTGCCGGGGTGTCATAGGGCCAATGGCATTCTACCGCATCAAAACCGGCGGCCTTGGCTGCGGCAATCGCCTTTGTCAGGGGAAGGTCAGCCCAAAGAAAGCCCAGATTGGCGGAAAACTGCGTCAAACGTCCCACTCCACATCAAATCTTGTGACCAGTGCCTGCACCTGGCCGTTGGTAAGCCCCCGCGCCCCGGTTCCGTGCAGCAGAAGGGCAAGGCGGGCCGTTGCTTCCAATTCCTCGATTGCATTGCAGGCGGCCTGCACATCTTTGCCCGCGACGACCGGGCCGTGATTGGCCAGCATCACGGCGCTGCGTTTTCCTGCAAGCCCGCGCACGGCATCGCCCATGGCGGAATCGCCCGGCAGGAAAAAGGGCAGAAGCTTTACCTTACCCAGCTGCATGATCGCATAGGGCGTAAGCGGCGGCAGGAAATCGTCCGCGTCCACATCGGGAAGCATCGACAGGGCGACCGCATGGCAGGAGTGCAGGTGCACCACCGCCCCCGCCGTGCTGCGCGTGTCATAAAAAGCCGCATGCAAGGGCATTTCCTTGGTCGGGGGATCACCGTCGATCAGGCGGCCCGTGGCGTCAAAGCGCGACAACCGGGCGGGGTCCAACCGGCCGAAAGAGCTGCCCGTCGGTGACACCAGAAGCCCGCCGTCCCCGGTCCTTGCCGAGATGTTCCCGGTACTGCCATGCGTCAGCCCCCGGTCGAACAACGACCGGGCCAAAAGGCAGATCTGGTCGCGCAGCGCTGTTTCCGTGTTCATAATGCCCCCATTGCATCAGAAAAGAACGAGGGGGCACCAAAATTTCCGGATTTCAGGGCAAGCGCCATGGGGTGACCGTTGCTGGCGCAAAAGGTCCAGGGCACGCCGGGGGCGATTTCCCGCCCGATGTGCAGACGGTCAACGCCCAATGCCGTGGTGACCGCACCCGATGTTTCCCCGCCTGCGACAACGATCCGGCGCGCGCCGGCATCGCGTGCTGCGACCGCACAGGTCGCCAGCGCCTGTTCAACGATTTCACCGGCTCGGACGCGTCCCAACCGGTCTTGCGCCGTGCGCACACTTTCCGGCTCCGCTGTGGCATAGACTAGGGGGGCGCGGTCCATGTCCTGCTGTGCCAGCCACGCCAGCGCTGGCCCGACGCCGGATTGGGCCAGACCCAGCGGGTCAAGGCGCAGGGACGGCGCGCCGGTGGCGATGTAATGGGCCACCTGCGCATTGGTCATGGCCGAGCAACTGCCCGACAGGATAACTGCTGCCGACGGCAGCGTGGGAATGGTCAACCCGCCGGTCGGTGCAGCCAAAAGGCCCATGGCGCGGTAAATGCCGGGCAAGGGCATGGCCACGGCGCTGCCCCCGGTCATCAGCGTCATGTCGCGGCAGGCCTCGGCAATCACCTCCAGATCGGCATTCGCGACCGCATCCACGATCACATGTGCCTTGCCTGCATGTGCAAGCCGCGCAAGTTCCGCACGCAGCGCCCCTGCTCCTTGGGCCACAGTCAGACGATCGGCCAGTCCGACCGTGCCTGTCACCTGAGGCTGCAGCAGGCGCATCAGGTTGCTGTCGCGCATCGGCGTCAGCGGGTGGTCCTTCATCGGGCTTTCGGCCAACGGCTGGCGACCGATGAAAAGGTTGCCCATAAAGACTGTGCGGCCATTCTCGGGGAAAGCCGGGCAGTGGATGGTCTGCGCACAGCCCAGATCGGCCATCAGCGCCTCGGCCACCGGGCCTATATTGCCTGTCGGCGTGGAATCGAAGGTGGAGCAGTATTTCCAGAAGAACCGCTTCGCCCCGGCGCGGCGCAGCCAGTCCAGCGCGGCCCGGCATTCGGCAACGGCGGCATCCACCGGCGCTGTGCGGCATTTCAGGGCGATGACCTCAAACGCGGCGGCATCGGTGGGCGGCGATTTCGGGACACCGATCCGCAACGAGACCTGCACCCCCGACCGGGCCAGCAACCCCGCAAGATCGGTGGCACCAGTAAAGTCGTCTGCGATGCAGCCAAAGAACGCTGACATGGGTTCAGCCCCCCGACGCCGGGTCGCCAGCGCCCGGCAGTGTCAGGCCGACATTGCGGGCATAGACCTTGGCGATGGCCGCGTCATCCTCGGCCCCGAGGCCCATGCCCACCGCAACCATGTATTGCTGCAGCGTGGCAGCCGTGATCGGGGCGGCAAAGCCCGCCGATTTTGCCACGTCCAGCACGATACCAAGGTCCTTGGGCCAGATGTTGATCTGGCTGCGCGGCGTATAGTCCCCGTCCACGATATGGGGTGCGCGGTTTTCCAGCATCCAACTGGTGCCCGCGCATTTGCTGATCACCTCGACAAATGTCGCGGGCGCGATCCCTTGCGTCATCCCAAAGGTCAGGGCTTCGGCCATCGCGGCAATATGCACCCCGGCAAGCAACTGGTTGACCGCTTTCATCGCAGACCCCGGACCCGCCTCGGCCCCCAGTTCGAACACCGTTTGCGCACAGGCGTCCAGCACCGGGCGTGCAGCGGCAAAGGCAGCCGCCGTACCCGCCGCCATAATCGTCAGCGCCCCCTGCGCCGCCTTTGCAGCACCGCCCGAGATCGGGGCATCAAGGTAATGAACGCCCGCTGCCGCACAGCGGGCCGCCATCTCGCGGGCAAAGGCGGGGGATACGGTGGCGCAGCCAATCACCACCGCGCTCGGGACCAGCGCGGCCACCACTCCGGCCTCGCCAAACAGCACCGCCTCGGTCTGGGCGGCGTTCAGGACAACAACAAGCACGGCATTCAATTCGGCGGGAAACGCCCCAGCCTGACCACCCGCCACCGCAAACCTACCGACAACGTCGGGGTTAAGGTCAGAACCCCAGACCTTTTGCCCGGCCTTCAGGCAGGACATTGCCATGCCATAGCCCATCGACCCCAACCCGATCACGGCCGTCTTGAATTCTTGTGTCATGTGGCGAGTCCTTAATTGCGCAGACAGGTTGCGGCATCGCGTCGGGTGGTTCGCACACGCCAGACTGTGTCGGAGGCGGTGATGAACATGTCCGTTCCATCCGGTCCGCCAAAGCATAGGTTGGCTGTGGGCGCGGGCAACAGGATTTTACCCAAGGAGCGGCCTTCGGGCGACAGGCAATGGATGCCGTCCATCGCGCTGGTCCAGACATTGCCGTCATGATCAACGCGCAGACCGTCCGGCACTCCCGGCTCGATCACCGCAAAGACTTCGCCGCCCCGCAGGGCGGTGCCCTCGACGTCGAACACGCGGATATGGTGGGGCAGGCTGCGGTCGATGCCGAGAAAGCTCGCGCCGCAAATGGCGCCCGAATCTGCGACGTACAGCCTGCGCTCATCCGGCGAAAAGGCCAGCCCGTTGGGTTTGTCGAAATCGGTGGCGACCGCGATCAGCGTGCCGTCCGGCATCGCACAGTAAACGTAACAGCCGCCGATCTCGCTGTCGGCCAGATAGCCTTCAACTTCAGAATTGATCCCATAAGGCGGGTCGGTGAACCAGATCGACCCATCCGAGCGCACGACAACATCATTCGGCGAATTCAACCGCTTGCCTAGGTAGCGGTCGGCCATGATCTCGACCCACGCCGGGTTTTCGGGGTCAGGCCGGCGAATGACCCGCCGACCGCCATGCTCGCAGGATATCATCCTGCCTACGCTGTCCAGCGTGTTGCCATTGGCGAATTCGCTGTTTTCCAGCGCTGTTGAAAGGCCGGTCTCCGGCTGCCATTTCAACATCCGCTTTGCCGGAATGTCGTTGAAATACAGGGCCCCATGCCACCAGACCGGGCCCTCGGCCCAGGTAAAGCCCCGCGCAATCGGCTCGGGCAAGGTCGATGTGTGGACCATATCCAGGAATTCCGGCTGGTGAACCGCGTAGGAAGGGGGTGTCATTGGTCAGCCCTCGGTCATGCTCGAAACAGGTCTGTGAACGTTCATTGGCCTTTTGCCTTGCTGCGCCGCAAAAGCAGCATGCCAAGGATGATCAGCCCAAAGGTGATCTGCCGAACGGCCTCTGGCATCTGCAGGACAGAAAGGATCGACGTCAGAAGGGTAATGAACAGCGCGCCCACCACGGTCCCGGTATAACTCCCCTGACCGCCAAGGATCGAGGTTCCCCCAAGCACGACCGCCGTCAGGACGGGCATCAGATAAGGATCGCCCATCCCCTGATAGGCCTGATTGGCATAGCCGACCAGCAGCAGGGAACCGACGGCGGTGAAAAGCCCGGCAAGCCCAAAGGTCAGCATCGTCAAAAGCCGCACCCGGATGCCCGACAGGTAAACCGCCTTTTCCGAATTGCCCGCCGCCATGATGTATTGGCCGTACACCGTGCGCCGCAGCAAGACATGCATCAGCACAATCACCACGCACCAGAACCAGAAGGCATTGGGCACGCCCAGACTGCGCCCCAGCGCGAGGTCTATGGACAGCTCGGGTGCCACGCCACGGGGCTTGAAACCCCCGGTGAAAAAGACGACAGCGCCGACCAGCATCGAGTTCACGGCCAGCGTCCAGACCATCGACGGCAATCGAAAGATGGCGACTCCGATCCCGTTGATCAGCCCGATCAGTGCCCCGGCCGCAAGGCCCGCCGCAATGCCAAGGGCTGCGACATCCGGGTTTTCGACCCCCGCCACCGTCGTCGCCACCACACCCACCGCCGTCAGTGCAGCCGGGACCGACAGGTCGATGTGACCCAGCAGGATCACCAGCGTCGCCCCAGCGGCGATCACGCCCAGATAGGCGGCGATCTGCAACTGTTGTAGCAGGTAGTCGGTCGTCAGAAAGTTCGACGACACAACGCTGCCCATTGCCAGCAAGGCCACGCACCCCAGAGCGACAAGGACAATCGCGGGGTCCACAGTCCAGCGCTGCGTCATGGAACGGATCATGCTGGTCCTCATTGCGAAAAAAGCTTCAGCCGGTTGCGCACCCGCACAAGGCCAAGCGACCCCAGCACGACCGCCGCCGCCAGCACGAAGCCTTCAAAGAACGGCTGGGCCAAGGGTGGCAGGCCGCTAAAGAACATGACGGCGGCCACGGTCTTCAATAGCAGCGCACCGATCACGACCCCCCAGGCCTTGCCGACGCCGCCCGCCAGCGACACGCCCCCCAGAACAATCGCCGCGATCGAGTTCAGCGTGTAGGTCGGGCCCACCCCGGCATCGCCCGTCAAGGTGACCATCGCGAGGTAATAGCCGCAAAGCGCCGCACACAATCCGCCCAATCCATGCGCGATGATGCGCACCCGGATCAGTGAAATCCCCGTCAGTGCCGCCGAGTGTTCCGACGACCCTACGCCCTGCGCCTCCAGCCCAAAGGCGGTGCGGCGCATGATCAGGCTGAACACCACCCCCGCCACCAGAATCAGGATCAACGAGGTCGGAACCGGACCGACGGCATAGCTCAAGGCATCCGACAGCCCCTGGTTCACCGCACCGCCGGTCGTAGGACGCAGAGCCAATGCCACGCCGGAAAAGACGGCCCCCGTGGCCAAGGTGGCGATGATCGGCGGTATCCGCCCTAAGGTGACGACCAGACCGTTGATAACCCCGCACGCAAGCCCGGTTGCCAGAACTGCAAACGTGCCGAACACCAGCGAAACACCTTCCCCCGCCAAGACGTAGGAGGCCACCACATTGCTTAGGGCCACCATGGCACCGACCGACAGATCGATCCCGCGGACCATGACGACAAAGAACTGCGCAAATGCGGCAAAGACCAGAAGAACGCTCTGGTTCGACCAGATCGTCAGCACGCGGGTCGAAAAGCCGCGCGGATGGCTGGCGAAATACACCACCAGCAGGATGGCCAGCGCAACCGCCGGGATCAATACCCGAAGATCAATCCGCTTCATGCCGCGTCTCCTGTGGTGTGGTCCGAAGCAAGGCCCATGGCTGCGGAAATCAGCATCTCGGGCGTCAGGCTCTTACCGGAAAGCTGCCGGGCAATCCGCCCTTGGTAGAACACTGCCACCCGGTGGCACAGATGGACCAGCTCCTCGTAATCGGTGGATTGCAGCACGATGGCCATACCCTCGGCCGCAAGCTCGGCCAAGAGGGTGTAGATCTGTGCCTTGGTCTTGACGTCGATCCCACGTGTGGGGTCCAGCAGAAGCAGGCAGCGCGGCGACAAGACCAGCCATTTCGCGAGCAGCACCTTTTGCTGGTTGCCGCCAGACAGGGTCGCGACCGTGTCTGCCATCTTGCCATAGGCCAGGTCCAGCCGGTCCAGGATGGCCGCGATCCGCGCGCGGTCGCCCGGACCCAGTTCGGGACCCAGCCTGCCACCAAGGGCAGCAAGCGCCAGGTTTTCTGAAATGGACAGCCCCGGGATCAGGCCTTCGGTCTTGCGATCCTCGGGGATGAAGGCAAGGCCGATCTTGCGGGATTTCGACCGTGCGGGACTGCGACCCGAATAGGCCTTTCCGTTGATCTTCACCTCACCGGACACGCGCGACAGCAGACCAAAGACCGCCTCAAGCACTCGTTGTTGCCCCTGCCCATCAAGCCCGCCCAGACCAAATATCTCACCCGGCCGAACATCGAAGCTGACGTCATGCAATTCATTTTCCCAACCGACATGCAACAGGCTGAGCAGCGGCGGCTTGTCTGCGGCAGGCAAGGGGGCCAGCGGCGGAAACAGCCGGTCCAGCGACTGCCCGATCATCAGCGACACGATGTCCCCATGATCCAGAGTGCCGGCGGGAAAGGTCCGGACATGCGCCCCATTGCGAAACACCGAAATGACATCCGCCAGCGCATGAACCTCGTGGAACCGGTGCGAGATGAAAAGGATGCCACAGCCCTCACCGCGCAACTGACGGATAACAGTAAACACGCGTTCGACCGCATCGGCACCAAGGGCCGACGTAGCCTCGTCAAGGATAAGAAGGCGTGGCTTCTGGTACAGGGCCTTGGCAATCTCGACAAGTTGGCGTTCAGCCAGGGTGAGGTCTGACACGGTCCGGTCCAGCGCGATGTGGTCTGCCCCGATCCTGTCCAGACAGGCGCGTGCCTGCGCATAGGCGGCGCGTTGCATCACGCCCATCCGGGTCTGCGGCCGGGCCAGAACGATGTTGTCGCCCACACTCAGCGCGGGCATCAATGACAGTTCCTGAAAGATGCAGACTATGCCGCGGCGCGACGCATCGCGTGTGCCCTGCAGCGCTACGGTCTGCCCGTCCACCGCCACTACGCCACTTGTCGGATGAATGACTCCGGTCAGAAGTTTCATCATCGTTGATTTTCCTGCGCCGTTTTCGCCAAGAATG
>JANNAF010000185.1:0-3552 GCA_031384005.1 Rhodobacterales bacterium
TTGGCTTTGTGGCCCAAATTGCCGCCCCCCCTGCACCCGGCATCGCTGTGCGCATGTTGTCGTGGCGACCGGACCTTGCCGGGGCGCGCATCCCGGTCCGGGCTGCGCAGCTCGGCGCCGTGCTGCCGTCAGGCTGCGCGTTCCTGGGGCAGGCCAGTTCCCTTGGTCCCGCCCGTTTCCTTGGTTCCGCCCGTTTCCTCGGTCCCGCTGCCGCCCTCGGTCCCGCTGCCGCCCTGAGTCCCGCTGCCGCCCTGGGTCCCGCTGCCGCCCTTGTGAACCACGAACCGCCAGCGGACCGGATGCAGGGGTCCGGGGCGCAGGATGGCGCGCGTCACCTCCAGCCCGGCAACCACCAATGCGGCCCTGCTGGGCGCGGTGGCGTACAGCGTTTCCCATTTTGGCGCAAAGGCCGATTTGAACTGGCCGAGGCCAATGCTGCCCCGAGTCGCGCGCCGGATCATCCAGCCGACCAGCCCCGTCATGCCAAAGGCCGCCACCGGCACCGCCGCCAAAGAGAACCGTCGCACCCCCGCTGCCCGCGCCAGATCCAGCGCGCAGCACAGCATGGCATAGGTTGTCCCGTCCGGTGTGCCGGGCCGGAACCGGACCAGGTCCAGCACCCATTCCTGCGCCCCTGCATGTAACGTCACAAAGGCCAACAGCACCCCCGACGCCGACCGCGCCTCGATCACCCGCTGCCCCGCGACATAGGCAGGATCCCAGCGCCCCATGGAAAACCCACGTTCGCGGCCATGAACCGCGGCCCAGTCGGCCACCACCGCCTCCATCTCGATCAAGGGCAGGGCGGTGACCAAAGCCACCTCGATTCCGGCCTTGCGGGCATGGGCCAGCTTGCGGCGCAGGCGGGCGCGCTCGGGTCCGGCCTGGCTGAATGTGGTCGGGTTCAGCACCGCCTCACGCGCAATGGGCAACACAGCATGACCGCAGCCCCGCGCCACCGCCGCCAACCGCGCATCGGCCTTGTACAGGCACACCATGCGCGCCTCGGACCGGGCCATTTGACCGACCATCTGCAAGGCCGCCTTGCGCCCCACACGGCCAGCCGACGCCGCCACGCTGCCCAAAACCGCGCCTTGCGGCGAACTGGCGGGCAGGTTCATCACCGGACCGACCATGACAAGGCAATGCGTCAACCTGCCCGCCGCCCAAACCCAACCCCCCGCCGCACCCGACATCAAGGACAGCGCGCCCTGCCGCACCAGTTGCACCTCGGCCGAGGGCAGGGCGTGCAGGGCATCGGGCGGCAGATCGCACGGCTGCACCGCCGCCACCGTCCCGCGTGTGGCCCGTCCCAACACCGCCCACAGCGCCCCGCACAGCGCCGGCAACGCATAGGCCAAGGCGCGAAAGGCGATCAGCGCCGCCACCATCCCCCCCGCCTCGACCTGCGGCAAATAGGTCAGCAGCGTCGCCTCGAACACCCCAACCCCGCCCGGACTGCCCGAGGCGACACCGCCGCCCAACCCGATCAGAAACACCGGAAAAACCTGCGACAACGCCACGCTGCCCGGCGGCATAACCGCCCACAACGCCACCGCCAGCGCCCCCAGATCCAGCGTCAGCCAGCCCAGAAACCGCCCCATCACAAACAGGTTCGGCTTGCGCAGGCCAAACAACTTGCCCCCCGGCGACAGCGCCAACCCGAACAGCCCAAAGCCCACCAGCCCCAGCACCGTCGCCGCCAACCCCTTTCCCGGCATCAGCGCAACACTGGCCAGCACCAGCATCGCCAGCCCGACAAAAAACCCCAGCGTGATCCCGGCCGAAATGGCAAACGACTGACCCAGGGTCAGATCCGGTGCCAACCGCCTGCGCACGATGGCCCCCACCACCGGGCCAAACCCGACAGTCTGTGATACCGCCGCCGCCGCCACCGCCGCCCGCCCGCCATCCGGCACCGACAGCGCCAGATGCGCCATCACCGCGCGTTCCTGCCCCGCCACCGCAACAAACGCCACCATCACCGCCAGCACAGCCACCATGATCTGCAGGTCCGACAACGCCGCCAACGCCTGCCACAGGGCGACCTTGTCAAACCCCTGCAACCGATCGGCAATGTACAGCCCCGAGGCAACCAGAACCCCCGCGATCAGCGCCGTCCGCGCCACAATCCGGGCAGATTTGGTCAGGTGCAGGCGCAGGGCTGGTCCTCCGGTTTTTCATAGACTACCGAGGGTTTCTCACCAAAAGGTTACCCGAACCCGTCTCAAATTCGCCCAAAATACCAGCAAAACGCCGCTTTTTGCGGCGCGCATCCGCCGTCCCGGTTGGTTTTTGCGGCAACCACCCGGTGGCCGGTTGCATCGCCGCCCCGGCCCGCAAAACTGCAACTTTGGGGGGGCGCGTGCCATGCTGGATGGATCACTTTTGCCACCGCTGCAACGCAGCCGGGGTGCGGCCATGGTTCGCTTTGACCGCAAACGCGGCGCCACGCGGCTTGTGGATCTGCACCAGTCCGGCTCGGCCAAAGTCTTGCTGCCGCGCACGCCATATACCACACCAGAAGTGGTTTTTCTGAACACTTCCGGTGGCTTGACCAGCGGTGACCAATTGTCCCTGACCCTGTCACTGGGGGATGAAACCCGGCTTTTGGCCACCACCCAAACCGCCGAACGCGCCTATCACGCCGCCACAGGCCCGGCGCAGGTGACGGTCAGCGCCTCTGTCGGCGCGGGCGCGCGGCTGGACTGGATGCCGCAGGAAACCATCCTGTTCCAATCCTGCAACCTGATCCGCCGCACCACGATCGACCTTGCCCCCGGCGCCGAATGTCTGCTGGCCGAAACTGTCATCCTTGGCCGCCACGCCATGGGCGAAACCCTGACCCATGCCCACCTGACCGACCACCGCCTGATCCGCCGCGCCGGACGCCCGGTCTGGGCCGAAAGCCTGCACCTGACCCCTGACACCCTTGGCCTTGACGGCCCTGCCCTGCTGAACGGCGCACGCGCCTTTGCCGTGGTCTGCCTGATCGCCCAAGGGGCCGAGGATGCCGTGGCCCCGCTGCGCGCCGCCCTGCCCGATCTGGCCGTGTCCGGTTGGGACGGCCGTTGCATCGCCCGCCTGACCGCCCCCGACGGTTGGCCCCTGAAAACCCAGCTTGCCCAAATCCTGCACATCCTGACCGGACGCCCCCTGCCGCGCGTCTGGGCTACCGGAGCCCCCTCATGAACCTGACCCCGCGCGAAAAAGACAAACTCCTGATCAGCCTGGCCGCAATGGTTGCCCGGGGCCGCCTTTCCCGCGGCGTCAAGCTGAACCACCCCGAGGCGATTGCCCTCATCACCGATTTCGTGGTCGAAGGCGCGCGCGACGGGCGCATGGTGTCCGACCTGATGCAGGCCGGGGGCCATGTGATCACCGCCGATCAGTGCATGCCGGGCGTGCCCGAAATGATCCATTCCGTGCAGGTCGAAGCCACGTTTCCTGATGGAACCAAGCTTGTGACTGTCCACCACCCCATCCGCTAAAGGCCCCCAACTCCAAGGAAACCCCGTGAAACGCATCCTCCCCCTCGCCTTGGTAACCCCC
>JANNAF010000190.1:0-7773 GCA_031384005.1 Rhodobacterales bacterium
TCAGGCGAGGTCAGAAAATCCCAGTTGAAAACCGAGTCCAAGATGCCCGCCGCGCGCAATTGGTCGGCCAGTTGCAGCTGTTCGGGCGTAACGTTGCTATCACGTTCCGCCGTTTCCATGGTGACCCGGCCTTTGAGGTAGCCGTCAATCCGCCCGGTGGCCAGCACGGTGGCGTCAATCGTGGTGCCTACGACAGCCGGGTTTGCCAAAACCATTGCCCGCAAATCGCCTGCGGCGTCCTTTGAAATCACCTCGGCCACGTCCTTGGCCGACTGCCCCTCGACTGCTATGCCGCGCGCGGCCAGTTCCTTTTCAAAGGCGGCGGCAAGGACCTTGTTATACCCTAGGGTGGTGATCTTGGTCATTTCTTCGCGGGCACGGTTGCCCTTGGGGTCCAGCGTCTGCGCAGTCAACTCGACCGGAAAGCTGAGTTTGGCCTGAAAGAACGAAGACACGCCATCAGACAGGATCGACACAAGCATAAAGCCCAGCGTGGCAAGGCTAAGGACAATCGCGGCGATGCCATATGCCTTGAACCGCGTTTCGGCGGCGTTGCGCTGTTGCATCAGTTTGGTCTGCTGCAACAGCGACGACTTGGAATGGGCGGGGACGGACAGGCCGCCTGCGGTTGCGTCGGTCAATCGTATTGCTCCCGGTATTTGCGGACGACCAGCAGGGCCACGATGTTCAGGGCCAGAGTGATCACGAACAGGGTCATTCCCAACGCGAAGGCGACCAAGGTTTCAGGTGAGGCAAAGTCGGTGTCGCCTGTCAATTGGCCGACAATCTTGACGGTCATCGTCGTCATCGCTTCAAAGGGGTTCAGGCTCAGCTTGGCGGCGGCCCCGGCCCCCATGACCACGATCATCGTCTCGCCGATGGCGCGGCTGGCGGCCATCAGGCAGGCGCCAACGATGCCGGGTAAGGCGGCGGGAAGTACAACCTGCCGCACCGTTTCCGATTTGGTCGCGCCCAGACCCAACGACCCATCCCGCAGCGACTGTGGCACCGCGTTGATGATGTCGTCGGACAGCGAACTGATGAACGGGATGTTGAGGATGCCGATGACCAGACCTGCCGTCATGACCGACGACCCCGAATCGCCCCAGCCCAGCGGCTCGGCAAAGTAGTCGCGCAACAGGGGGCCTACGGTGACCAGCGCGAACAGACCGAAGACCACGGTCGGAATCCCGGCAATCACCTCGATCAGCGGTTTGACCCATGCCCGAACCCGTTTCGTGGCATATTCGGCCAGATAAATCGCGGCAAACAGACCGACGGGAACCGACACCAGCATCGATATCACGGTGATGTACAGCGTCCCCCAGATCAGCGGAAGGATCCCAAGTTCCGAGTCGCCGCGGAAGTTGGGCGACCATGTCAGGCTGAAGAAAAAGTCCTGAAACGGATATTGCGCAAAGAAATTGAACGTCTCGGTCAGCATCGAATAGACGATGCCCACCGTTGTCAGGACCGCAATGGACGACGAGGCGATCAGCAGGCCCTTGACCACGCCCTCGACCCGGTTGCGCGCCCGGAAATCCTTGGTCGTGATCATCACGGCATAAATCAAGCCGCCGACGGCCAGCAAGATCGTCAGAACGGTCCGCCCCAGCATGCCCCAGGCAGACATCACGCGGTAATCCTGCGCCGCGGCCAGAACGGCGGGCGACACATCGGCCCCCAGAGCCACGCCCACGGCGGCCAGCGTGTCGCGGATGTTCGTCGATTCTGTGGTGATCGCGCCCGATAGTTCCTGGGTCATGGCACCTTGGGCAACAGCCGAATCCAGACCCGCAGCCACACGGCGTACATCCGACATCACCAGTTCCATGGAACTGCCATCGGCCATCATGCCAGCGGGCAGTGCAGCGGCGATCTGGCCTTCAATCACGATCGGCTGGATCAACAGCCACAGGGCCAGACCCGCCAAGGCAGGCAGCAGCACCATCACGGCCCCGTTCCAACCGTAATACATCGGCAAGGAATGCAGAAGTTTGGGGTCGCCCTGAACCGAGGCCATAACACGCTGGCGACACAGGACAAAGGCTGCGGCGGTCAACACGGCTACGACGATCAGCAGAAATAGAACCGACATAGGTGATCCAGTCCGCAAGGTTTGAAGGGCGTCAAAAGGTCAGGTGGCGCCACAAGGGCGCCACCTGTTCGCGGGGCTTGCTTATTCCAGCGGGCCCATCGGGGTTTCGGCTTCGACCATCGCCTGGGTTTCGGCCAAGGCCGGGTCAGACACCAGACCGTAGGCGGCCAAGGGGCCATCCGGGCCAGCGATTTCGTCCGACAAGAAGAACGAAACATACTCTTTCAGACCGGGGATCACACCAATGTGGGCCTTCTTGACATAGAAGAACAAGGGACGCGACACCGGGTATTCTGCCGAAGCGATCGACTCGGCCGAAGGAACGACGCCGTTCATCGTGGCGACGCGCAGCTTGTCGGTGTTGTTTTGGTAGAACGACAGGCCGAACACGCCAATGGCGGTCTTGTCCGCGTCGATGCGGGCCAGCGTTTCGGTATAGTCGCCATCGATGTCGACCGACTTGCCGTCGGTGCGCAGTTCCATGCAGGCCTTGTCAGCGTTCGCCTTCTTTTCTTTCTCGTCCGCGCCTTCGGCAACGGCAAGGAACAGGTCATGTGCGCCCGAATCCTTGCAACCGGCAACGATCACCTTGGTGTCGAACACTTCGCGCGTGCCGTGCTTGGTGCCCGGAACGAAGGCCAGAATGGCCTGAGCCGGCAGAGCCGCGTCAACGTCAGCCCAAGTGGCCGCAGCGTTGGCAGCAAGCGCGCCATCCTTGGCAACCTGAGCGGCCAGTGCACCGTAAACCTGCGTCGGGGTCAGCATGAACTCGGGGCCATTGACGTCCGAGGCGAACACGATACCGTCATAGCCGAAACGGACTTCCATGATCTCGGTCACGCCATTGGCGGTGCACAGTTCGATGTCCGACTTGGAAATGCGCGAGGACGAGTTTGCGATGTCGACGGTGTTTTCGCCAACGCCTTCGCAGAACTTCTTGCGGCCAGCACCCGAACCGCCACCTTCAACCACCGGCGACGGAAAGTCGAAGTTTTCGCCGAACGCTTCGGCCACGATGGTCGAATACGGCAGAACGGTCGAGGACCCGGTGATCTGCAGCTGATCACGGGCTGCGGCGCCCAAGGTCGTGGCTGCCAGAATGGCAAGAGCCGAGGTGGAAATCTTCATAAGGGACATCTGTTTCTCCAGTCCTGTCGTAAAACGAGAGGCAGCCCGATTGGCCACCCTTCTGCGATCCGCTTAAGGTTCCTAGGCTTCGCTTTTGCGACAGTTTTGTAACAGTTTCATGACAGTGCCTAAAACTCAGTCAGCCGGCAGCAAGATCGAAAAGGTCGAGCCTTTGCCCAGCGCGCTGTCAACCACCAGACGCCCACGGTGGCGATGGGCAATATGCTTGACGATGGCCAACCCAAGCCCGGTGCCGCCCTTGTCGCGCGAGCGGTGGCCATCGACCCGGTAGAACCGTTCAGACAGGCGCGGCAGGTGCAACGGGTCAATCCCCTCGCCGTGATCGGTCACATCCAGCCGCACCAGACGCCCGCGCGGTCCGACGTCATGTGACAGCGAAATTGCAATCGTTTTGCCGGTAGCGCCGTATTTCACTGCGTTTTCAACAAGGTTGTTCACGACCTGCAACATCTGATCGGGATCGACAAAGACAAGGACCGGTTTATCCAGACCGCTGCACTGCAATTCCACCCCCGCCGCATCGGCAAGTGGTTGCAGGCTAAGGACGGCCGAACGGATCAGCGCGGCCAGATCATGGCGCGTTGCGGGGCGCTGACGTTCCTGCGCCTCGACCCGGCTCAGGTGCAACAGATCACTGATCAGGCGGTTCATCCGTTCCGCCTCGGTCGCCATGATGCCAAGAAACCGCGCCCGTGCCGCCGGATCATCCTTGGCCGCCCCACGCAGGGTTTCGATGAACCCCAACAGCGAGGTCAGCGGGGTGCGCAATTCGTGGCTGACGTTGGCCACAAAGTCGCGGCGCATCTGTTCGGCCTGTTCCTGATCGGAGATGTCCTGAAACAGGCACATCACCCCGGTCCCCACCACAGACACCGACACGCGGTAGACCACCTCATGGCTGGGGCCGGGCAAGACCTGCCGCACGACACGCACCTCGCGGCGCTGCAACGCGGCAGCGATGGCATCCAGCACCTCGGGTTGGCGCAGAATGAAACCATGGTGCTGCCCGATGATCGACACGCCAAACAGCGCCTGGGCGGCGTCATTCGCCTCGATGATCCGTTCGTTTTGCGCGATGATCAAAGCAGGCGACGGCAGACCGGCAAGAACTTGAGCAACCTGATCTGCCACGGCATTGTTCCTGTCTGAAAAGGGATTTGCCTTTGACTAGCGGCCAGACCAGATTCTGGCCAGCTATTCCGCAACACACTGGCCAAATCTTCTGCGGGCCGGTCGGGCCTGCGGTTGATTTTCAAACCAGCCGCTTACTTTTTCGCACAGCTCGTGTTTCGGTGTGCACAGATGGAATCAGAAAATGACCTTGAATGAACGACGCTTACATACCGCCGCCAATCACCGCGCGCATCGCCCTTGAGGGCGAGCGAGTTCTGACATTGAACTGCCAGATGATGTTCGGCCCGACCGGCCCCATGCCGCTGGATGACGCGTTTCACATGACCCTGCCCGACCTGACAGCCGAGACGCTGCGAAACGTGCAGCCGACATTGATCCTGTGTCCGCTTTTCACCGCCGATTTTGATGCCACAACGGCGATCGAGCGCTTGCTGGAACTGGGATATGCCGGGCGGATGACCGTGCTGGCGCCGCAACTGCCCAAACCCCACCTTGTTGAACGTGAACTGCGGGGTTTGGGGTTGGCGGTCACGCTGATCACGCCTTAGCAGCGCAGATCAGGTCGCCGGAGTGTCGCGCCGATAGATCCAGTCATGGTCGGGATCATTCTGGAACCGCCAGTTGCGGCGTGGTCCGGCCATGACGTTAAGGTAATACAGATCATATCCATATGGGGCAGCGCAGGGATGATGGCCGCGCGGCACCAAGGTCAGATCATGATTCTTGACGGCCATCGATTCGTCCAGACTGCCATCTTCGGTATAGACCCGCTGAAAGGCGAAACCCTGCGGCGGGTTCATGCGCATGTAATAGGTTTCCTCGAGATAGGTCATTCGGGGAAAGTCATCTTCGTCGTGACGGTGGCTGGGATAGGACGACCAGTTACCTTGTGGGGTGTAAACCTCAGTCACCAGCAGGCTGTCGGCGACGTCCAGCCCCTCCATCGCGATGTTGTTGATGAAACGGGCATTGGCCCCGGTGCCGCGCTGGGTCAGGGTGATGCCCGCCGGACCCAGCCGGGCGGCCACATGGCCACCCTTGCCCGGTGCGGAACAGACCGCCAGCGTGCAGGCAGTGGTTGCGGTCGCCGTCCAGTCGCTGCCGTTTGGAACATACAGACAATGTGGCGGTGTCTTTTCAAACACATCCATCCGGTCGCCCATCACGCCCCAATCCTGCCCAGCGGCATGGATCTGGGCGTGGCCCTCGACCAGCACCAAGATGACCTCGCGGTCGCCGGTCACCTCGGCGGCGGTTTCCCCCGGCGCCAATCGGTACAGACCAAACCCGACATAGCCCCAGCCCGCCGTCTGCGGCGTCACATCATGCACCTTGCCCGTGGTGCCCGTGGGTTTGCGCAGCAGATCGCCCATGATTGCCCCCTAGTTTGCCAATACTTTGGCCTTCAGGCCGGCCTCATACTTTTCGCGGGCGGCGCGCACTTCGGGGCGAACCGACACCTCGGGGACGGCGACATCCCACCACGAACCGCCCGCATCCGTAGACGGCGCGGGGTCAGTGTCAATCACGATGACCATGGGGATGGTCCCGGTTTTTGCCTCGGCTACTGCCGCCTCCAATGCTGCAAGATCGGCAACCTTGACCGCCCGAGCCCCCATCGACGCTGCATGTGCGACAAAGTCGATATGCAAGGCGTTCACTTGATACGAGTCGTCCAAAAGGTTGTTGAACGCTGCCCCCCCGGTGCTTTTTTGCAGGCGGTTGATGCAGCCATAGCCGCGGTTGTCGGTGATCACGACGGTAAAGGGCACGCCCATCATGACGGCGGTCGCCAACTCGCTGTTGGCCATCATATAGCTGCCATCGCCCACCATACAGATCACATCGGCATCGGGTCGGGCCATCTTGATGCCCAACGCCCCGGCAATTTCATACCCCATGCACGAAAAGCCGTATTCCATATGATAGCCGCCGACCGCAGCATTCCAGATCTTGTGCAACTCGCCCGGCATGGAACCGGCAGCACCCATGATCACGGTTGCCTTGCCGGATGCGCGCTGAACCGCACCGATCACTTGCGCATCGGTCGGCAGGGCATTGCCTGGCTCGGGTGGGGCCTTGACGGCGGCTGTGGCGGCAAACCAGTCTGCACGCAGGCCCTGATTGACGGTGAACTTTTGTGATCCCAACGCGTTTCCAAGCAGTTCCAGCGCGATCTTTGCATCCGACACCAACTGCGACGCGCCATGTTTAGCCGCATCATAGCCCTGCACGTTGATCGACAATATCCGACGTCCCGGATTCTTGAACAGCGACCACGAACCGGTGGTGAAATCCTGAAACCGCGTGCCGACGCCAATCACCAGATCAGCCGCCCCACACAAATCATTGCCCCCCGTGGAGCCAGAGACCCCGACCGGGCCAAAGTTCAGCGCATGGTCAAAGTCCAGCGCCGATTTGCCAGCCTGGGTTTCGACCACCGGGATGCCGTGCGCCGTGGCGAAATCGGCGAGCGCCTGTTCGGCGCCGGAATAGATCACCCCGCCACCGGCCACGATCACCGGGGCCTTGGCCGCCTTGATCAGGGCAATCGCCTCGGCCAGATCGCCCGCGTCTGGCTGCGGACGACGGAAACGCCAGACCTTGGGGGCAAAGAAGGATTCGGGGTAGTCAAACGCCTCGGCTTGAACGTCCTGACAAAAGGCCAGCGTGACAGGGCCACAGGTGGCCGGGTCCATCATCACCCGCAGGGCGCGCGGCAGGGCGGTCAAGATATGCTCGGGGCGGGAAATCCGGTCGAAATAGCGGCTGACCGGGCGAAAGCAGTCGTTGGCGGTGACTGATCCATCCTCGAAATCCTCGATCTGCTGCAAAACCGGGTCGGGGGCACGGTTGGCGAACACGTCACCGGGGATGAACAGAACTGGCAGGCGGTTGGCATGGGCAAGGGCAGCGGCGGTGACCATATTGGTCGCCCCCGGCCCGATGGACGATGTGACAGCCATCGCGCGCCGCCGCTTGGACGCCTTGGCATAGGCGATGGCGGCATGGGCCATGGTCTGTTCGTTTTGCCCCCGGTAGGTGGGCAGCACATCGCGGATGCCGTGCAGCGCCTCGCCCAAACCGGCCACATTGCCATGGCCAAAAATGCCCCAGACACCCTGAATAAAGGCGCCGCCGTCCTCGGTTTCCTGTACCGACAGCCAACGCACCATGGCCTGTGCAGCCGTCAATCTGATCGTGGTCATTTGCTCTCTCCCTTGGCCGCGCGGGCCGTGTCCCAGTGGTTGCACATGCGGCGGTAATTGTCGGCCATGATGGCCACCGCGCCCGTGTCGTCAATCTTGCCTGCCAGCCAATCGCGGCCCACATCCCCGTGGATTGTGCGGCCGACTGCAAATCCCTTGACCATCGGATGCTGCGCCGCCAGT
>JANNAF010000274.1:0-10242 GCA_031384005.1 Rhodobacterales bacterium
AACATGGCTTCGACGACGTTCATCTCGGATGGCCGAAAATGCGGGCTCAATTCCGGACAAATCAGCAGCGCCACGCGCCGCCGCAGGTCATCAAGCATCACGCAGCCTCCTTCTTGGTTTTGGGGGGACGAGGGATATGGCGCGGCCATTCAAGGTCAGCGGGCCAGTTGTCGGCAAACCACTGTAGGACAAGCGTGTCGGTCTTGAGCGTACAGCTGCTGCCCTCTGACAGCCGCTTGAAGAACATGCCGTCGCCCCGGGCGAGGAATGAAACCCGCCAGCGGCTTACATTCATGTGCGCGCCATAGGCATCGCTGAGGGAAATCAGGTGGGCGTGGGTATCGGTGCTCATGGTCCGATATAAGACATAAAAGTCTTACCCTATCAGGACCTTTCTATCTTAATTGACGAATCAGATTTATTTATCTTGCCGTTTGTGTATAGGGCTTGTCCCATGCTGCTCACGGATGCCAAAACCGCTGCAACCAAACAGAGAATTCAGGAGGCTGTTGAAGCCGGACTGAAGTTGCGGGGGGTATCGGCACGTCGGGCGTCGCTAGATGTTGTAGGGAATGATGGCCTCGTACGCGACATCCGCGCAGGCGTGATGCCAGCAGTTGACCGCCTCGCCGCACTGTTGGACTACTTGGGTCTCTCTTTTGAATTTGGCGGCAGCGAAACTGTTGCTTCCGTCGAGCACATCGTCGTCGAAGGGTCCGACTACGCCCATATCCCTTTGCACAATGCCTATCTGTCGGCTGGACCGGGGGAACAGAACGGCGATGATGTGGCCATCATCGATCACCTCGTCTTTCGCCAGGATTGGCTTCGCAAGATCGGGGTAAAGCCCGCAGACGCCGCTATGGCTCGTATCTCCGGCGACAGCATGGCCCCTGGCATCCAGTCCGGCGACCTGGTGATGATCGACAAGACCCGGAACGAGGTGCCGTCGCGCAAAACCACCCTGAAGCCGCATCAGCTGCCGATCTTCGCCTTCATTCAGGATGAACAGGCCCGCGTGAAACGGCTCGAACGTTTGGTCAAGGAACGCCTGCTGATCCTATATTCCGATAACAAGGACGTGCCCCCGGAAGTCATCGGCGAGTCCAACTTTCAGACGCTCAATATCCTCGGCCAGGTCGTCTGGTCAGGCCACGTCTGGCGATAGCAAAGGAAGAAACATGGCCACCTGCCGACAGTGCGGAAAATCGATTGGGATGTTTGCTTTTGAGTGTCAGGACTGCATTTCAAAGAATGCCGCTGCCGCAAAGGCGCTGCTTGAGCGCGGGGAAGATGACGACTCGTCCGACGCGCCATCCTCGCCCACCAAGATCGCCGCCCTTTCGCGGATCATACTGACAACTGAAAGCACGAGTTCGCTGATAATTACGGATCGCCTTGGCATTGTTTCCGCTGAATGCGTTCTGGGGATGAACGTGTTCAAGGACCTCGGTGCAGGACTGCGCGACATCTTCGGTGGTCGGTCTGCTGGCTATCAGAACGCTCTGCGCGAGGCGCGCATGACCGTGCTTGACGAGTTGCGTCACCAGGCGTGCGACCTCGGCGCCGACGCTGTCGTTGCCATTTCGCTCGACTATTCCGACCTCTCCGGCGGCGGCAAAAGCATGCTCTTCCTCGTCGCCACCGGCACCGCCGTCAAACTATCCGACGTGCCCCTTTCGGTCTGATTTCGTCCAAATCAGTTGCATGTTCGCACCTGCTCGCAATCATCCGTGCGATCGTGCTTTTTTATACAAATCAATACTTTACGCCGAACATGCAAATGGGATCGAACATGCAACGCCACTTGCATGTTCGGATTGGGATCCGACAGCCTATTCCGGCTGATCGTTCGCCACCGCATCCAACAAAACCCATATAAAACGGTCATTTAAACGGCCCTTCTTCGCCGCCCAAGGTCTCTGCCTCGATAACTCTCAAAAGCGCCATTTTGACCCCCAGCGACCATTTTGGGCGACCTATGCCAACTTTGCCCCTCCACCCGCCACCATCGCCTTTACCGCGCTAACCCTAAGTGTTGTCGCCCTTTTTCAGCCTTCCCCACCTGTTCCCAGACATTACCGGCTTCGTGCAGGATTAGGTGTCAGTTCACATTCAGTGTGGGCCTGGGTGGGGCGTGTTTTGGGTGCTGTTGCGTCTTTTGGGCGATGCTGCGGTTTTTCTGGCTGCACTGCCAATTTTCTTGTAAGCCAATACATTCAAAATCCCGGGTTCCGGGGGGGGTATTGCGGTGGGGCCGTTCAAGCGCGCGGCCCGTTTGCCGTCGCGGGACGAAAAAACAGTGGCGGGCAGAGCGGAGGGAGCCAAGACCCATGGATTATAGTCAGAAATTTCAGGCCTTGGCGGAGCAGGCGCAGTCAAAGGTTGTCGGGGTGGCTGCGGAAGACGTGGGCCGGCTTTTGGCTGAAGGGGCCGTTGCGCTGGATATCCGCGACAAGGAAGAACATGACGCGGGTCATATTCCGGGGTCCGTGCATATCAGCCGGGGCAAGCTGGAAATGAACGTCGAGGGGGTGCTGCCGGATCTGGAGACCGTGATCCTGTGCTATTGCAACGGGTTCAATCGCGGTGCGCTGTCGGCAGCGACCCTGCAGGACATGGGATATCGGAACGCCCGCTATATCGCCGGCGGGATGAACGCGTATCGCAAGGTGACCTGACAGGCGGCGGTTACAGGTCGAAGGTCGCAAACACCGGGACGTGGTCGCTGGGCTGGTCCCAGCCGCGGGTGGGGCGCAGGATGCGGCTGGAGTGGCTGCTGTTCAGGATATCGGCGGTGGCCCAGATATGATCAAGGCGACGGCCCTTGTCGGCGCCATCCCAATCGGCGGAGCGGTACGACCACCAGCTGTACAGGTTGCCGGTTGGGATGTCCTTGCGGGTCACGTCATTCCACCCGCCGACCTGCATCACGTCATGGAAGTGTTCAACCTCGATCGGGGTATGAGACACGATCTTGAGCAGTTGCTTGTGGTTCCACACGTCATCTTCACGCGGGGCGATGTTCAGGTCGCCGACCAGGATGGCGCGGTCGGGGCGTTCCCAGCGGAAATGGTCGCGCATTTCGGTGAGGTAGTCGAGTTTCTGGCCGAACTTTTCGTTCTGGTCGCGGTCGGGAATGTCGCCACCGGCGGGGATATAACAATTGTGGATCGTCACACCGTTTTGCAACTGGGCCGCAACGTGGCGGGCGTGGCCGAGGGTGGCAAAGTCCTTGCCGCCCACATCCATCAGCGGCAGTTTGGACAGGATGGCGACGCCGTTGTACCCCTTTTGCCCACGGGCGACCATGTGGGTGTAGCCCAGCGATTTGAACTGATCCATCGGGATCAACTCGACCGGGCTTTTGCATTCTTGCAGGCACAGGATATCGGGCATCTCCTCGGACAGGAGGCGGGCCACCTGACCCTCGCGCAGGCGGATGGAATTGATGTTCCAGGTGGCGAGGGTGAAGGGCATGGGATCGGTCCTTGTGCGGGTTGGCGGCAGAGTAGTTCAGGCGGCGGGCAAGGGAAACCCCTGGCCTTGGGGGCAAGCGTCCAGATCTGGACACTTTGCGATAACGTTCAAAATCAATGGGTTGGAATTATGCGTTCATATAATAGAAAGGTTTTCCGGGGGTTGAGAGCGGCTTGACCGCAGCAGAACTGGGCGCCAGACTGGCCAGATGACCAACCCATCCCTGTGGCAGAACCGGAACTTTCGTGCGCTGTTTGCGGCGGCGGCTGCGACCAATCTGGGCGATGGGGTGATGGCGCTGGCGGTGCCGTGGCTGGCGACACTGTTGACCCAGGACCCGTTCTTGATTGGCCTTGTCGCGGCGGCGCGGTCGTTGCCGTGGCTTTTGTTTGCCCTGCCTGCGGGGGTGATCACCGACCGGCATGACCACCGCCGATTGCTGATCGGGGCTGACGCGCTGCGGGTGGCGCTGTCGCTGGGTTTGCTGGGGCTGGCCTTGACGGCGGCACCGGGCACCGGGCCAGTTTTGGCGATGGCGGGGCTGGCCTTTGTGCTGGGCAGTGCCGAGGTGGTGCGGGACAACACGGCCCAGACCTTTTTGCCATCGGTCGTGGACCAGCGGCATCTGGAGCAGGCCAATGGCGCGTTGTGGAGCACCGAACAACTGGCGGGGCAGTTCATCGGGCCGCCGCTGGCCGGGTTTCTGATTGGGCTGTCGGTGGCGCTGCCGTTCGGGCTGCACGCGGGGTTGCTGGCGCTGGGGATTGGGTTGACGCTGACGATGGCGGTGCCGCGCCGGGAGGTTACGGCAGGTCCGGTGCGGATGTGGGCAGCGCTGCGCGAGGGGATGGGGTGGCTGTGGCGCCATGTGATGTTGCGGCGGTTGGCGCTGATCCTGGGTGGCTTTAACTTTTTGGGCTATGGGTTGGCGGCGATTCTGGTTTTGTATGGCCAGCGGGTGTTGGGGCTGGATGCGGTGGGCTATGGCGGGTTGCTGACGTTGGCGGCCTGTGGCGGGTTGACGGCGAGCCTGATCGGGCCGCGCATCCTGCGCCATATCCGCCCGGCGACGGCCATTCTGACAGGCATGTGTCTGTTCACGGCGACGGCGGCGGTGATGGCGCTGCGCGCTCCGTTGCCGATTGTGGCCGCGATGATGGTGCTGGACGGTTTTGGCGGGATGATGTGGAACATCGCGCAGGTCAGCTATCGTCAGCGCCATATTCCGCCCGCGTTGTTGGGCCGGGTCAATGCGGCGTTCCGGTTTCTGGGCACGGGACCGGCGGCCTTTGGGGCCTTTGCCTTTGGCGCGCTGGTCGGCTGGGGGGAAGGGGTTGCACAACCGGGGGTGGAAGCGGGATCAGCCGTGCTGTTACCCTATGCCGTGGCGGCGGGCGCGGCGGCAATGCTGACGGCCTATGCCGCGCTGCGCCTGCGGCTGGACTAAAAAAGAGGCCGGGCGCAAAGCCCGGCCAGGTCCAACAGGGAGGATGCCGGGTTATAACCCCAACCCGGCGAGGGGAACTGTTGGCAACAACGGCTGCTTGAGACAAACATTACAGCAAATACTGTCAACAATTAGACAATATCCGTTGTTGGAACATTTTTTCCTAACACATGTTACATTCAAGCTACCAATTTGTAGCCGCCATTCTCGGTTACCAGCAGGCGGGCGTTGGCGGGATCGGCCTCGATCTTTTGCCGAAGGCGGTAGATGTGGGTTTCAAGGGTGTGCGTCGTGACCCCGGCGTTATAGCCCCAAACCTCATGCAAGAGCACGTCACGCTGCACAACGCCTGATTGTGCACGGTACAGGTACTTGAGAATGTTCGTCTCTTTCTCTGTCAGGCGGATTTTCTTGTCCTTGGCGTCCAGCAACATTTTCTGGGCGGGTTTGAAGGTATAGGGGCCCATTTGAAAAATGGCGTCTTCGGACTGTTCATGCTGGCGCAGCTGGGCGCGGATGCGGGCCAGCAGGACCGGAAACTTGAACGGTTTGGTCACATAATCATTCGCGCCCGCGTCCAGACCCAGAATGGTGTCCGAATCAGTATCATGGCCCGTCAACATCAGGATCGGGCATTTGACGCCACCCTTGCGCATCCGGCGGCAAAGTTCGCGGCCATCGGTGTCGGGCAGGCCGACATCAAGGATGATCAGGTCGTAGGATCCGGCCTTGGCCCGGTCCATGCCATCGGTGCCGTTCGCGGCCTCGAACACGTCAAAATCCTCGGTCATCACCAGTTGTTCGCTGAGCGCCTCGCGCAGGTCATCGTCGTCATCGACCAAAAGGATCTTGCGTAGGGTGGCCATGTTCATCTCCAACCAGCGGGCGGGCTGCCCTGTGGCCTAACACATGCGGCGTGATCACGGGTTGGGCAAGATTTGCAACAAACAGGTCACGCGGACGTGTCGCAAGGGCGGGATATGTTTCAATTTGCACCAGAGCAGCCTAGATATGGGGGATGGAATTGACACCGACACCCGCCGAACTGTTGGCCCGCGCACGCGGCGATCTGCGCATGGGGGTGCCGATTGTGCTGACCGATGGGGCGGCGGCGGCGGTCGTGGCGGCGGTCGAGGTGTTGGACGCCGGGCGTTTGGCGGGGATGCGCGCCCTGGGGCGGTGCGAGGTGGCGTTGACGCTGCACCGGGCGCAGACGTTGAAGGTGGCGGCCTATGACGGCGATCTGGCGCGGGTGGCGGTGCCGGGGGATGTGGATCTGGCGTGGCTGCGCGCCTTGGCCGATCCGTCGGATGATCTGGCCGTGCCGATGAAGGGGCCGTTGCGCGCGATGCGCGGTGGCTTGGCCGGGTTTCACCGGGCGGGGTTGGCACTGGCCAAGTCGGCACGGTTGCTGCCTGCGGTGATGGTGGTCGCTCTGGCGCCGGGGGTGGTGGTGGATGGATTGACCGTTTTGCCGATGGCGGGTGTGACGGACGATTTGTCGCCGTTGCAATCGGTCGCGGTGGCGCGGGTGCCCATGATCGCGTCGGCCGCCGGGCGGGTGCATGTGTTTCGCCCTGCCGACGGCGGAGAGGAGCATTATGCCGTTGAAATCGGGCGGCCAGATCGCAGCCAACCGGTTCTGGTGCGGCTGCATTCGGCCTGTTTCACCGGCGATGTGCTGGGCAGTTTGAAATGCGATTGCGGGCCGCAGTTGCAGGCCGCTTTGGCGCAGATGGGGGCCGAGGGTTCGGGGGTGTTGCTGTATCTGAACCAGGAGGGGCGCGGGATTGGTTTGGCCAACAAGATGCGGGCCTATGCGTTGCAGGATCAGGGGTTTGACACGGTCGAGGCCAATCACCGGCTGGGGTTCGAGGATGACGAGCGGGATTTCCGGATCGGCGCGGATATCCTGCGCAAGATGGGGTTTTCTGCGGTGCGGCTGATGACGAACAATCCGCGCAAGGTGGGTGTGATGGCGGATTGCGGGGTGGCGGTGTTCGAGCGGGTGCCGCTGGTGGTGGGGCAAACAGCGCAAAACGCCGGGTATCTGGCGGTCAAGGCGGCAAAGTCGGGGCATCTGTTATGACCGGGCATGTGGTGGTGACGCGGTGGGGCACGCAGTTCATGGGGCGGCGGTTTGCGTCGGTTGTCGGGCGAGGTGGCATCACCGGGGCCAAGCGCGAGGGGGATGGTGCGACGCCCGCAGGGGTGCGCCGGATCGTGGGGATGCTGTACCGTCCCGACCGGATGGTGCGTCCCGCCGACTGGGCGGTGCCGATCGGGCCATCAGATTTGTGGTCAGACGACCCGCGCGACCGCGATTACAACCACATGGTCCGCGCGCCGCATGACTATTCGCACGAACGGTTGCACCGGGCCGATCCGATGTATGACCTGATCCTGCTGACCGACTGGAACTGGCCCCATGCCGAACCGGGTCGCGGGTCAGCGATTTTCCTGCACCGCTGGCGTCGGCCGGGTGTCGGTACGGCGGGTTGTGTTGCGATGGCGGCGGCGGACCTGCTGTGGATCGCGCAGCGCCTGCAACCGCGGCACCGGGTGATCGTTCAGCGTTGAACAGGCTTTCCAAAACGCTTTGGAAGGCTTAGTCTGCGCCGTGTTGAAGGAGAGCCCCATGCCCAAACCTGCGTCCCTTTCGGATGATGACCTGTTTGCGTTGCGGCTGGACCGTTCGGCCCCAGATCTGTGGCCGATGCTGGAGGGGCTGTATGGCCAACACCCCGGCTATGACGGTTTTCGCAGCGACCTGAAGGCGGCGCTGCACCAAGGTTGGGCCGCGCGTCCGGCAGATCTAAAGCGGCTGGACATGCAGCGCGATCTGGAGCCCGACTGGTTTCAACGACCGCGCATGGCGGGTTACGTGTTCTACATCGACCGTTTTGCGGGCACGTTGAAGGGGGTTTTGGACAAGCTGGACTATCTGGAGGATCTGGGGATCACCTATGTCCATTTCATGCCCTGTCTGAAGCCACGTCCCGGGGACAGCGATGGCGGCTATTCGGTCATGGATTACCGGGCGATCAATCCGGCCTACGGCACGATGGAGGAGTTCGAGGAGGTGACAGCGGCCCTGCGCAAACGCGGGATTTCGGTGTGCATCGACCTGGTATTAAACCACACCGCCAAGGAACATGACTGGGCTGTCAGGGCAGCCAAGGGGGATGCGCGATATCAGGATTACTACCTGATGTTTGACGACCCTGCGCTGCCGCGCCGCTATGAACAATCGCTGGTCGAGGTTTTCCCGGACAACGCGCCGGGCAATTTCACCGAATACCCGCATTTCGGCAAATGGGTCTGGACCACGTTCAACGAACATCAGTGGGATCTGAACTGGGCCAATCCGGCGGTGTTTCTGGAAATTGCCCAGATCATGCTGCATCTGGCCAACAAGGGGGTCGATGTGCTGCGGCTGGATGCCGTCGCCTTTATGTGGAAACGCCTTGGCACGCGGTGCCAGTCGGAACCCGAGGTGCATATGCTGTTGCAGGCCCTGCGCGCCTGTTGCCGCATCGCCTGCCCCGCTGTCCTGCATCTGGAGGAGGCGATTGTCGCCCCGGCCGAGATGTTGCCCTATCTGGGGCGCGGCAAGCATGACGGGCGTGAGGGCAATCTGGCCTATCACAACAGCCTGATGGTGCAGTTCTGGGGCGCATTGGCCACCCGTGACACGCGGATGATGCGGCATGTGCTGGCCAGCCACTTTCCCGACCGGCTGACCAATGCGACCTATGCCACCTATATCCGCTGTCATGACGATATCGGTTGGGCGGTCACGGATGAGGATGCCCGCGCGCTGAACCTGTCTGGTCCGGCGCATCGGGCGTTTCTATCAAACTTTTACGAAGGCACCTTTCCCGGCACCTTTGCCCGTGGCGCGTTGTTTCAGGTCAACAAGGCAACGGGGGACAAGCGCATTTCAGGCAGCTTTGCCGCGCTGGCGGGGTTGGAGAAGGCCCAGGCCGAAGGTGATTCGGACGGGGCCGAGTTGGCGGTGCAGCGGATTTTGCTGGGGCATGCGCTGATTGCGGGCTTTGGCGGGATACCGCTGGTCTATATGGGCGACGAATTGGCCATGCTGAACGATCACGGCTATCTGGAGGTGCCCGCACATGCCCATGACAGCCGCTGGATTCACCGGCCCATGATGGACTGGCACACTGCCAAGTTCCGCCATTCGGATGACAGCGCGGCGGGTCAGGTGTTTCGCGGGATCAAGGACATCTTGCACCGCCGCAGGTTGACCGCTGCCCTGCATGCGGCGCATCCGGTGCGGATCGTGGACATCGGATTGCCGGGGGTGTTCGCCTTTGTCAGGGCGGCGCCGACCGGGGCGTTGCTGGGGCTGTTCAACATGACCGAGCATTGGCAGAACCTGCCCGAGGCGGTGGCGCGGGCGCAGGGCGTGACGCTGATGCATGACGCCCTGTCAGACGCGCCGGTCTATGGCCATCATGGCCAGATTGCCCTGCCACCCTATGCGCGGGTGTGGTTGACCTGAGGGGCGTCCACGCGTGGGACGCATTATTTATCGTTTTTGAACAGAGGCTTGGCTTGCGGTATTAGGCCACTGTTAACCTTTGACCCGCGCGCCAAAGATGGCGGAGCCGACGCGGATATGGGTTGCCCCGTGGGCGACGGCGGCGGCGAAATCGCTGCTCATCCCCATCGACAGACCGGGCAGGCCGTTGCGGGCGGCCATGGCGGCCAAGGCGCGGAAATGGGGCGTGGGATCCTCGCCCTCGGGCGGGATGCACATCAGGCCGACGGGGGGCAGATCGCGGGCGCGGCAGTCGGTGACAAAGGCGTCCACGGCGTCCGGCAGGACCCCGGCCTTTTGCGGTTCGGACCCGGTGTTGACCTGCACAAACAGGCGCGGCGTGGTGCCGCGTGACTGGGCGAGGCTGGCGAGTTTCTGCATCAGCGAAGGGCGGTCCAGTGTGTGGATCACGTCAAACAGTTCGACCGCCTGTTTCGCCTTGTTGGTTTGCAGGGGGCCGATCATGTGCAGTTGGGCGCCTGCGAACTGTGCCCGCAGATCGGGCCATTTGGCCTGCGCCTCTTGGACATAGTTTTCACCGAATATGCGGTGGCCCTGCTGCAAGACGTCCAGAACGCGGTCTAGCGGTTGAACCTTGGACACGGCAATCAGGGTGACCGATCCGGGCGGGCGGGCTGCGGCGGTTTCGGCGGTGGCAAGCTGGGCGCGGACATCGGTCAGGGACATTGGGGGGCCTTTTTGATTTCAGAACATGTGACCCATACCGCACCAAAAGAAAAGAGCGGGCCAA
>JANNAF010000376.1:0-3968 GCA_031384005.1 Rhodobacterales bacterium
CTACCTCAAAGGCCGGGTCACCATGGAAACGGCGGAACGTGATAGCAACGTTACGCCCGAACAGCTGCAACTGGCCGACCAATTGCGCGCGGCGGGCATCTTGGACTCGGTTTTCAACTGGGATTTTCTGACCTCGCCTGATGCATCGGACCAGCGCCCCGAGGCAGCAGGTCTGGGCGTGGCGATCCTGGGTTCGGCCTATATGATGCTGTTGGTGCTGATCACTTGCGTGCCTGTCGGTGTTGCCGCGTCGATCTACCTCGAAGAGTTTGCGCCCAAGAACTTTTGGACCGACGCGATCGAGGTGAACATCTCGAACCTCGCCGCCGTGCCGTCCATCGTGTTCGGTATCCTTGGTTTGGCGATTTTTATCAACTTTGCAGGCATGCCGAACTCATCTACGCTGGTGGGGGCGCTGGTCCTGTCGCTGATGACCTTGCCGACCATCATCATCGCAACCCGTTCCGCAATCAAGGCGGTGCCGCCTTCGATCCGTGACGCGGCGCTGGGGGTTGGTGCGTCCAAGATGCAATCGGTGTTCCACCATGTTTTGCCTTTGGCCATGCCGGGGATCCTGACAGGCACCATTCTTGGCCTTGCCTCGGCATTGGGGGAAACGGCCCCCTTGCTGTTGATCGGCATGGTAGCCTTTGTCGACAACTATCCTTCTGCCCCGATGGAAGGCTTTCTTGACCCCGCGACGGCGCTGCCGGTGCAGGTCTATGGCTGGGCGCAGCGCGCCGATCCGGCCTTTATCGAACGCTCCTCAGGGGCCATCATCGTGCTCCTGATCTTCCTCGTCGTGATGAACGTGCTGGCCATCCTGTTGCGCCGTCGCTTTGAACGCCGCTGGTAACTCATCCCAAAAGGATCAAGACATGAACGACATGCGCATTGTGGAGCGGACCGTGGACACTCAGAAAAACAAGATATCTGCACGCAACGTGCAGGTGCATTACGGCGCGTCCCACGCCATCAAGGATCTGAACGTCGATATTCTGGACAAGACGGTCACCGCCTTTATCGGACCGTCGGGCTGTGGCAAATCGACCTTTCTGCGCTGTCTGAACCGGATGAACGACACCATCCCGATCTGCAAGGTGACCGGCGAGATCAAGTTGGACGGCGAAGACATCTATGACGCCCGTGTCGACCCCGTACAGCTGCGCGCCAAGGTCGGCATGGTGTTTCAAAAGCCGAACCCCTTTCCGAAATCGATCTATGACAACGTGGCCTACGGCCCGAAAATCCACGGCCTGATCCGCAACAAGGCCGAACTGGACGAAATCGTCGAAAAATCAATCCGCAAGGCTGCCCTGTGGAATGAGGTCAAGGACCGCCTGCAATCGCCCGGTACGGGTCTGTCTGGTGGCCAGCAGCAGCGCCTGTGCATTGCCCGCGCCATCGCAACCAGCCCCGAAGTTTTGTTGATGGACGAACCCTGCTCGGCGTTGGACCCCATCGCCACCGCGCAGGTCGAGGAGTTGATCGACGAGTTGCGCAGCCAGTTTTCGGTGGTGATCGTCACCCATTCGATGCAGCAGGCCGCCCGCGTCAGCCAGAGGACTGCGTTTTTTCACCTGGGCACCCTGGTTGAAACTGGCGAAACCGGCCAGATCTTTACCAACCCCAAGGATCCGCGCACCGAAGCCTATATTACCGGCCGGATCGGCTAAGGAGCAGTCATGACCAACGAACCCCATATTGCCCGTGCGTTTGACCGTGATCTGGAGGCTATTCAGGCCCTTGTCATGAAAATGGGTGGCCTTGTCGAGGCTGCCCTGTCGGACGCGGTTACCGCCCTTGAGATGCGTGACGATGCCTTGGCCGAACAGGTTCGCGCCGGGGATGCCGCAATTGATGCATTGGAAGAACAGGTCAACGCCGAATGTGCCCGTGTGATCGCCATTCGTGCGCCCACCGCCCATGATCTGCGGATCGTGCTGTCCGTCATGAAGATCGCCTCGTCGCTGGAACGCTGCGGCGATTATGCCAAGAACCTGGCCAAGCGGGTGGTGGTTCTGGGTGCCCTCAGCCCAGTGGCCGGGGCATCGGGGTCGATCCGCCGTATGGCGCGGCTGGTAAGTGTGTCGCTGAAGAATGCATTGGATGCCTTTATCGCGCGGGATGCCGGTTTGGCCGAAGAGGTGCGCCAGCAAGATCAGGACGTCGATCAGATGTATTCCGCCCTTTTTCGCGAATTCCTGACCCATATGATGGAGGATCCGCGCAATATCACGGCCTGCATGCATCTGCATTTCATCGCCAAGAACATCGAACGGGTGGGCGATCATGCAACCACGATTGCCGAACAGGTGATTTATCTTGCCACCGGTAACATGCCGGAGGGCAATCGCCCCAAGGGTGAGGCGGTCTTTTCCGGAAATCCGTCATGAGCATGCCACAGGTTCTACTGGTCGAAGATGAACCGTCACAGCGCGAGGTTCTTGCCTATAACCTGACCGCCGAGGGTTTCGCCGTGACCCAAGCCAGCAATGGCGAGGAGGCGTTGATGTTGGTCAACGAGGCGGCCCCCGATCTGATCTTGCTGGATTGGATGATGCCGTTGGTGTCGGGTTTGGAGGTGTGTCGTCGTTTGAAATCGCGCCCCGAAACCCGTGGCATTCCGATCATCATGCTGTCGGCCCGGTCAGAAGAGGTCGACAAGGTGCGTGGGTTGGAAACCGGGGCCGATGATTATGTGATCAAGCCCTATTCGCTGGTCGAGTTGATGGCCCGTCTGCGTGCCCAGTTGCGCCGGGTGCGCCCTGCCTCGGTCGGGGTGGTGTTGGAGTGGGAGGATATCTCGCTGGATCCGGAAACCCACCGGGTTTTGCGGTCTGGGGCCGCGCTAAAGCTGGGGCCGACCGAGTTTCGCTTGTTGGCCACACTCTTGGAAAAGCCGGGTCGGGTGTTCAGCCGCGAACAGCTGTTGGACAGGGTCTGGGGCCGCGACATCTATGTCGACAGCCGGACGGTTGATGTTCACATCGGTCGGCTGCGCAAATCGCTGTGTGCGACGGGCGGGGCCGATCCCTTGCGCACGGTACGCGGGGCGGGGTATGCACTGGGCTAGCGTCCAGATCTGGACACTTTTTAAAACTGTTTTAAATCAGTGGCTTGGGTTTAGAAAATTAACTAAGCGGTAAGGTTTGCGGTAGGGTGCGTGATTTTACGCACCTTTGCCCATCTGGGGGAAAACCTTTCCATTGTATGAATGAATTATTCCAAGCCATTGATCTGGAACGATTTACCAAAGTGTCCACATGTGGACAGCCCAAAGGCGAGGTTACATCAGGGTGATCAGGCGGGCGGCCTCGGAAGCGGGGGAAGCAAGGGGGCTGCGGTCTTCGCCGGGGTAGAACCGGGCGCGGGTGGCGGTGGGCAGCGGGGCCGGGGTCAGGATCAGCACACGGGGGCCGATCTTGGCAGTCTCGGCCGCCCATGACCGGGCCAACGCGATCTGAGCCGCCTTGGTGGCGCCGTAAGCCCCAAAGAACTTTTGTCCCGCGCGGGGGTCATCCAGAAATACGGCGGTGCCCTGACCCTGTTTCAACAAGGGTTCGATCATCGGGATCAGGCTGCCGGTGGCGCGGACATTGGTGGCGATGCTTTTGTCCCAATCCTTGGCATCCATCGACCCTGCGGGCGACAGGGGCGCGGCGTGAACCGCCGTGTGGATCCACAGTTGCAAGCCACCCCAGCGCTGATGAACCGACAGGCACAGATGCCGCATCGCATCGTCATTGGTCACATCCAGCGGCGCGAGGGTCAGACCGCCCGTCCCGGGCAGTTTGTGCGATTTGACGCGGTCATCGACCTCCTCCAGCCCGCCCGTGGTGCGGGCAACGGCCACGACATGCCAGCCCTGCAATGCCAGTTGTTCGGCCAGTGCCGCGCCCAAGCCGCGCGAGGCACCGGTGATGAGGGCGGTTTTCTGGGTCATGATGTGGTCCGGTTTGAAGGGG
>JANNAF010000402.1:0-3204 GCA_031384005.1 Rhodobacterales bacterium
GCCTTGCGCTGCGGCAGGCAGGACGGCCCCGGCATTGATGGCCTCCAAAGCGGCCCGATTTTTGGCCGTGGCTGCAGCGGTGACCATGAACTCGCCATTCGATGCCCAGATCGGGATGTCATCGGACGTGCCCGTTCCCGGACCCGAAATCATACCACCCCCGGCCTTTTTAAGGGCTCCGCCCCCGAACAACCCCTGCAAGCCCCCGATCAACCCGCCACCACCCGCCGTGCCCATCAACCCGGCCAGTGGCCCCTCACCCAGAATGGCGGCCTTCATCGTGGCCGACGCCAGCTGCTTGCCCAGATCGGCGACGATGTCGCTGGCCTTCTTGCCATTCAGAAAGATGTCCTCCAGAATCTGCTCGGCGGCGTTGCCCAAGGTATCCCAAGCCTCGGCCGTGGCTTCGATCTGCGCTTTTTCGTCGATGCCGGCGCGGATCGACGCCTCGACCGCTGCGCGCTGCGCCTCGGTGGCGGTGGCCAGCATCTCGCGGTTGCGGATCATCTCCTTCTGAACCGGATCAATCGCACGCAGCAGGTCCAGTTCCTGCTGCTGTTTGTCCAGGAAGCGCTGGATCGCATCGGCCTGTGGGGCGGATGCGCCACCGCCAGATGCACCCCCCGCCGCCGGCGGCGGGTTCGGGTCAAACACCGTTGGCCCGGGCCACGGCCTGAACGGCGACATGCCGCCACATCGCCTGCACCGGCTCCAACGCCTCGACCTGCTGCAGCAAGACCAGACGGCTGCGGGCCTTGTCCTTGACGGCATCGCGCAGCTTTTCGAACAACGACCATGCCTCGGTCCGGTCGGCAAAGGCTGGCTTTGCAGGCTCAGGCGCGGGGGCCACAGCCCCCAGCAAACGCTGCTTGGCGCGGTCAGAAAACAGCGCCCAGCTATACTCCCAGCCCCCACCACGGCCCGCACGACGGCGCGCTTGCGCCCCCTGACCACGCCACCCCAGACGGTCGATGACCGCCTCGACGCCTTGACGGGTGCTTGGCATGACCATCAGACAGCACCTTCAGGATGCGTCTTAACCGAGCGGATTTCAGGGTGGCGGCATGCATGTCAGCGCCTCCGCCCGGTCATGGCACCAAAGCTGTATCCAACAGGCTCACCTTCAGCCGAACTGGAATGGCGGCAATTGCCGCACATCCGGTTATGGATGCCCACCGAATCGAAGGCCTTGCCACAGCGCAGGCAGGGACGCGCAATGGCCTTGGCAGCGTACAGTGCTGCGGCAGTCTTGGCCTCGCATGATGCCTCGGCGGCACTCCGGTCCTTGGTGAACGCACTGACCACCGCGCCAACCCCGTTCACGACAGCATAGCCGCGGCCGGTGACGCACTTCACATTGAACAGGGCAGGCTTGAACCTCGACTGGTTTCCGCGAAGGGACATCAGCAGTCCCTCCGACCTAAAAGCATCGTGATCCGGCCCAGTTCCAGCCGAACCGACAAGATGTCCATCAGGTCCATCATCTGGTCGCACTACCTGGCATAGGCAGCGGCGGACATGTCGCGCGCCTGCTGCGTCTTTGCTAGGTCGCGCATGATGTCCCGCTCGATCTGCGCCGCGCGGTGCCCGACCATCAAACTGGTCCACTCTTGGGGAACGAAGCTCATGCTTGCCCCCCCGATCCGCGCCTCAATGGCGTCCAGTGTGGCCACGCCGTCGGGCGAAATGATCAGCCCGATCAGTCCGGCAATCGCCTCGTCGTACTGAACCCACAGGTCCAACGACGTATCGCCCCCGGCGAATTCAGCATCCGTCTCCAACTGATGGGCCAGCTGGGCCGCGGCCCGTATCCGCGGCACACGGTCCAGCATTTCTTCGGGCCTCGCACTCATTTCAGACCCAGCCCGTGGCCAAAGAACAGGCCACCCCACAGCATCGCAAACAGGCTCATGGCACCCAGCAGATCTCCGACCCAATGGTCGTCCAACCGCCGCGCTGCGCACCCCAGAAACTTGATCATGCAACCCTCCATCGGGTTTGTGACAGGAACAACCCGGGCCGTGGCTGGCCCCGGTCAAGGGCGGGTCAGTCCCGCGCCCTGGACTTGGACGGGCGGAACCCCATCACGGTGCTGGCCGGGATCTGCACCTCTTCGCCCGTGCGCGGATTCCGTCCCAGACGCGCGGCCCGGTTACGCGGTTCGAACGTCCCAAACCCCTTGATCACCACCTGATTGCCCGCAGCCACGGTGTCAGCGATCCAGTCAAACGACAGGCTCAGCACAATGCCTGTCTCGGCTTTGGTCATCGTGTTGGGCCGAGCCTCGACCACCCGGTCGACGACATCAGCCTTCTTGAAACGGTCCATTCAATTTCCCTTTCTGTGGGTTTGCATAAGAACCAGACGGCGCAGGGCTGCGGGGAGGATGCACCCCCCGCGCCGTCCGGCAGACATCCCGCTCCGGGAGGAGGTGGCGCGGGAATGGGGAGGCAGGTTGCAGCGTTGCCCGACTGGGCGCCCGTCGCTAAACTGTCGGCGCCGAAGGGCGCAGCAACGCCGCCCGGCGCCTGTCATCCCCTTGAGACGCAACCCAAAAGAGACGAGTTTCATGCCAACTGGATCAATCCAACGAATGGACTGGGCTGCTGACGATCTAAGCCGGGTTGGCGACTTGCGGACACATGCCCTTGGGTTGTTTGCAATCGCCTCGGTGGCAAGTGAGTTGGCCGCCATTCGGGCTGCGCTGACCGTGCCAAGAACCGCTTTTCCCATCGACAGTTTCGACGAGGAGGAGTGGGCCGAGATCATGATTGATCTCCGTCACACCGGTGGTCCGGCAATCGAAACCGATACCTTGTCCGGATGGGCACGGTCAGCCCGACCGACGTGGCATCATACCGTAGCGTTTCAGATAGACAGGCTACTGCGTTGCCTCCATCAGGCGACGGGCTGCGTCGATCAGGAAGGGGGGGCAATAGGCCTGCTCTTGCCAATAAGCTTTGCTGACCGGGTAGATTTTCTTCTTGGCAGCGCCCAGGTGCCGCTGGCATGGGTCCGACAACTTGACGGCCTAAAATTCTGACGTCACGACGCTGAACATCGAACATGGCTTCGACGACGTTCATCTCGGATGGCCGAAAATGCGGGCTCAATTCCGGACAAATCAGCAGCGCCACGCGCCGCCGCAGGTCATCAAGCATCACGCAGCCTCCTTCTTGGTTTTGGGGGGACGAGGGATATGGC
>JANNAF010000408.1:0-3201 GCA_031384005.1 Rhodobacterales bacterium
ATTCGTCGGATGATGTTCAAAAGTCCCATGTGGATCACTCCGTTGCCCCCGCTGCTTTCCGCTTCGGGGGTAGGTTCACATGGCTCAGTTCTCAGTGAAAATTATGCGCCTAACCGGCTCACTTCTGGGTGAAAATCAACAGATTTGCCAATGAAAGGATGCAAACGATCTTTGGGATGAACGAAGCAGAAGCGCTTGGAACTGGCTGGCAAAGTGGGATTGACCCGGAAGACAGGGATCATGTTCTTGCGATCTGGTCCCAGAAAATCAGGGCCAATGCCGAGTTCGAGGCGACGTTCCGCATTCGCAAGGACAACGGCGTCGAGCGCAGGGTCCGCTACATTACCTGCCCCGCAATCGCCCGCGACGGTGCCGCCCGCAGCCATGTTGGCTCTATCGAGGATGTGACCGAAAAGCTGCTTTCAGAGGCTGAACTTCATGCCGAACGCTTCCGGCTTGGCTCTATTCTGGAAGCGACATCGGTTGGGACCTGGGAGTGGGACTATCAATCCGGCATCCTCCGCGTGAACGACAAATGGGCCGGGATACTTGGCCTGTCGGAACAGGATGGTTCAACCTGCACGCTTGCCGAGTTTCGCAGTTACTTCCATCCCGAGGATATGGAGCAGGCCGCCGCATTGCTGCACCAACATGTCAGCGGCGAAACCAAATCCTATGAATGCGAACTGCGGCTAAGGCATCACCTGGGCCATTGGGTTTGGGTTCTGGACCGTGGCAGGGTCATGTCATGGAATGGCGGGCGGCCCGAGCGAATTTTTGGCACTTATCATGACATTTCAGACCGCAAAGCCCAGCAGCAAGCCCTGGAACGCAGCGAACGTTTTCTGGACCGCACCGGCATGGCGGCTGGCGTGGGGGGGTGGGAACTGGACGTTCTGACCCAAACTCTGGTTTGGTCCGACGAAACCTGCCGCATTCACGGTTTTGAGCCCGGCCATCAGCCAGACTTGAATGAGGCCGTGAAATTCTACGCCCCCGAAGCGCGTCCAATCATTCAAGCGGCGGTTCAAGAGGCGATGACAACCGGGCAAGGCTGGGATTTGGAATTGCCCATGGTCACCGCGCAGGGCAAAGCCATCTGGGTCAGGGCCGTAGGCAATGCCGAGCTCAAGGGTGGAAAACCGGTTTTGCTGTTTGGTGCGTTTCAGGACATCACCCAAAGGATTCACGACCAGCAGGAATTAGCTCTGGAACACCACCGCGTCCAGGTTTTGGGGGCCGAACTGGCCGCCCAGCACGAACGCATGCGGGTCACCCTGCAATCGATCGGTGACGCCGTTATCACCACGGATGAAACCGGCTGCGTGACCTGGCTGAACCCGGTGGCCGAGGTCATGACAGGTTGGCGGAATGACGAGGCTATTGGACGCCCGTCGGGTCAGATATTTGTTATCCAACACGAAAACACCAGACTGCCAGCTGAAAGCCCGGTGATGGCCTGCCTGAAAGTCGGCGCGCCTGTCGGCCTTGCGGCCGGGACTGTGTTGATTTCGCGGGCGGGCAACGAGTTTGGCATCGAAGATTCTGCGGCCCCGATCTTGAGTTCTACGGGGATCATTCTGGGTGACGTCCTTGTGTTCCACGACGTGACCGAAGCGCGCCGAACAAGCGGCGAGATGACGTATCGCGCCACCCATGACCCGATGACCGGGGCGTTGAACCGATCCGAGTTTGAAAACCGTTTGGCCGCTGTTTTGGCAGACAAGGACCAGAGGCGGGGTCACTATGCGCTTTTGTTCATCGATCTGGATCAGTTCAAGCTGGTGAACGATGACTGCGGCCACTCGGTCGGCGACGATGTGCTGAAGCAAGTCACCAGGATTTTCCAGCAAGCCGTCCGTTCGACAGACAGTGTTGCCCGGATCGGTGGCGACGAGTTTTCCATCATACTGGCAAACTGCGAACCCGCAGAGGCCCTGATTGTCGCCCAGAAAATCTGCGACCGCATGCACTTTTACCGTTTCACCGATGACGGCAAAAGCTTTCGGATCGGCACCAGCATCGGTTTGGTTTCCATTGATCCGCACTGGGGCGATGTTCAGGATTTGATCCGGGCCGCTGATGCCGCCGGCATCGTGGCAAAGGACGAAGGTCGAAATCGGGTTCATGTGTGGAACCCGGCAGACGGCGCGATGATCCAGCGCCAAGGCGAGATGCGCTGGGCCTCGCGGATTGAGGAGGCGCTGGATTCGGACCGGTTTGTTCTGTTCGCCCAACGGATCGAACCTGTTAAACCGCGAGTTGGCGGCGCGTTTCTGGAAGTTCTGATCCGATTGGTGGAACCGTCGGGCGCCTTGACATTGCCAGGGGCATTCCTGCCGGCCGCCGAGCGTTTCAACCTTATGACGCGGATCGACAAATGGGTTCTGGACAGGACCTTTGATATTCTGGAGTCTATGTCGGACCTGTCCAAAATTGACATGTTGGGGATAAATGTCTCTGGCAAGTCCTTGGGGGACAGGGGATTTCATCGCTATGTTCTGGAAAAGCTGACGCGGGCGGGGCCTGCGGTTTCAAGCAGGATATGTTTTGAAATCTCAGAAACGGCGGCGGCGACAAATATGGCCGATGTCACACTGTTCATCGAATTGATGCACAAGCTTGGTGCCAGGATCGCTTTGGATGATTTCGGTTCCGGGGTGGCATCCTTTGGCTATCTTAAACTGCTTTCAGTCGATTATTTGAAGATCGACAGCCAGTTCATCACCAACCTGGACACCGATCCGCTGAGTGCGGCGGCGGTCAGATGCTTTGTGGATGTGGCGAATGTGCTGGGCATCCCGACGATTGCCGAATTCGTCAGCTCGCCACGGTTGCGGACGCTGGTCGCCGAGTTCGGCATTGATTACTTTCAAGGCTATGCGATTAATCAACCAGAGCCGCTTGGTCACATTCTGGGCCTGAGATTGTGATGATTTCATGCGTTGTGAACAGCGGTCATCCCGTTGATCATGCGTTTGATTGTTGTGGCCATGCCCGTGGTTTTCTGCAGGTTTTTCCAAGAATTCAATCGGGAAACTGCAATATTGGCATGGAAACGGTGCCCTGATCCCGTCAACCCGAACACCCTTTGCCGCGCCGCGGGGCAATCGGCAAAGGAGGCGGTTGACACCGGGCGGCTGGCTGCCGTTTTTTGGCTGACGTGCGGATCAGCCTGGCGCGGCAACCGCTGTGGGGCCG
>JANNAF010000480.1:0-4234 GCA_031384005.1 Rhodobacterales bacterium
AACCGCCCGCCCTCGCCATCTGTGGTCGCCACGGCGACAAAGGTGGCGGCCCTGCTCATCCCCTCGATAAATCGTCCGCGCAGGTCTGTGTCCATATCGTTCATCCCAAATCAAAAAAGCGGGTCAGTTCCACATCAGGAACCAACTTGCGAAACTCATCATACTGACATTTGCGGGTGGCGGTGAATGTTTCCACAAAGCGCGGCCCCAACCACTCGCGCGCAACGGGCGAGGCGCGCAAACGGTCAATCGCCTCGGGCATGGACCGGGCATAGTCGGGGCCGGTGTGGGGTGTTGCATGGCCGTTGCCGATGGTTTCGGGTTCGGGTTCGATCTGTTCCAATAGGCCCGCCAAGCCCGCAGCCACGGTGGCGGCGGTGGTCAGATAGGGGTTGGTATCGCCCCCCGGCAGCCGGTTTTCCACCCGCAGTGACCCCGCATCATGGCCCACCACCCGAAAACAGGTGGTGCGGTTTTCATACCCCCAACTCAGACCCGGCGGGGCAAAGGTGCCGGGCGCAAAGCGGCGATAGGAATTGACGGTGGGCAGAAAAATCAAGGACAGATCGCCCAGATATTTCTGCAAGCCGCCGATGAAGTGGCGAAAGGTCTGCGTCATGGCGCGCGGTTGCGTGGCGTCATGAAACAGCGGGTTGCCCGCGGTATCCTTGAGGCTGACATGCAGGTGAATCGACTGGCTGTCGGCCTGATCGTTCCATCTGGGCATGAAGGTCACCGAACGGCCCTGCCGCAGGGCCAGCGCGCGGATAAAGTTTTTCAGCAGCACCATCTGATCGGCGGGGCCGATCCCCTCACCCGCGCCAATGCAGGCCTCCATAAAGCCGGAACCGATTTCCTCGTGCATCTTGGCAAGGTCGATGTTCAGCGGTTGGCAGATGTCGGCCACCGCCTCGTACCATTCGGTCTGGACGGCTTGATACAGGATCAGGTCGTGGCTGGGGTGGGCGGTGGCGGCGTTGAGGTTGCGGTACCCCTTGGCGCGGGCAGATGCGGGGGTTTCGTTGAACAGGGTGTATTCCAGTTCCATGCCGTATTTCGGCACATAACCCGCTGTCGCGGCCCGGTCCAACACCCGGCGCAGCAGGGCGCGCGGGCAAATGTCGGCGGTGGGCCCGGTAAAGTTGGACAGGATCAGCATATCCATGCCGGGTTTGGACCACGGCAGGCGGCGCATCGATGTGGGGTCCAGGATCAGCGGGTCATCGTGGAAATCACCGCTGTCATCATTGACCCCCGGCATGTCCAGCATGACATCGGTCGGGTCCAGCGCCAGTTGTGCGGGCGCCATGCCCATGCCCGCCGCCGCAATGCCGCGCAGGGCGCGCACCGACACCATCTGGCCGCGCAACAGGCCGTTGGTATCGGCCATCGCCACGGTGGCAAAGCGGTTGGCAGGGTCGGCAAGGTAGGCGTCAAGATCGGCGTCAAGATCGGGGTCAGGGGTCATGGGGTCAGGGGTCATGGGGTCACCTGTGGTGGGGGCAAATCGGCAAGGGCGGCCACGTCGGCTGCGGGGTTGGTCGAATAGGCCCGCAGGAAAACCCGCAAGCCGTTGCGGATATAGCGGACAAGGTCAGCATGGGTTGGCGGCGCATCAGGCAGGTACAGGGCCTGGGTGCGCGGCGCCGACAGGATCAGGCCCCACAGATCCTGCGCCGCCAGTTCGGCATCGTCAAACGTCAGGTATCCGGCGTCACGCTGTGCAGTCAGGTAGTGCATCATCCCGGCCAGCAACTGATCTGGCCCCGACGCCTGATAGGCGCGGCCAACATCGGGAAAGCGTTGCACCTCGCCAATGATCAGACGGGCCAGCGCCAACATGTCGGGTCGCAGCACGGTTGTCGCATAGGACCATGCGAAATCATGCAGTTGCGCCACAAGGTTGCCTTGGCCGGGGTCGGCAAAGGCGGTCAGCATGGTGGCCCGCGTTTGCAGCAACATGGCGGTGAACAGGCGGTCCTTGCTGTCAAAATACTGGTACAGCGTTGGTTTGGTGATGCCCGCCGCGGTTGCGATGGCCTCCATCGACGCGCCGGAATAGCCGGCTTGGGCGAATATTTTCAGCGCGGCGGTCAGGATGCTGGCCTCTTTGGCGGCGCGGTTTTCGGCGCGGCGGGTCATGGCGCCACCCGTTGCACAAAGGCCAGCAGGGGGCGGTTATAGGCGGCGGGCTGTTCCAGGTTGCAGACGTGGCCCGCACTTAGGATGGTTTCGTATTGGACATCGGCATGAGGGTTGGCGGCGATGCGCTGCGCCACGCTGCGGATTTCGGCAGGTGGGGCAAGGCGGTCATGTTCGCCGGTCATCATCAGGACGGGCATGGTCAGTTTGGTGAAATCAAAGCGTTCGGGCGGGGTCGTGAAACAGGTCAGCGCATCGCGGTAGGTGGCGCTGGGGATGGCCTGCATCGACTGCAACAGGGTCGTGCGGGTCTGGGGGCTGGCATGGGGCCCGGCAATGACATTCACCACGGCGGGGGCAAAATCGGCGGGGGTTTGGCCTGCGTTCAGCGGGGTTTCGCGGGATTGGCGGAAGGCGGCGCGTTCCTCGGGTCCGGCCTCGGACATGCCGGTGCAGCCGCCGGACAGGACCAGCCCGGCCAGACGGTCGGGGTGGCGCATGGCGAATGAGGTGGCCAGCCACGCGCCGTAGGACAGCCCGACCAGCACCAGTTTGTCCGCGTTCAGGTGGGCTGCGATCCGCAAGATATCGGCGCAGTAATCGTCAACGGTGGAGGGGTCGGGGCCCAAATCGCTGTCGCCATACCCGCGCAGGTCCAGCGATGCGGCCCGCATCACAGGGGCCACGGCGGCCAGTTGCGCATCCCAATTGCCACGCGCCCCACCGATGCCGTGCAGGAACAGGCACAGCGGCCCCGGTTTGGGCGGGGTGGTGGTCAGGGCCAGACGCGGCGGTCCGGGCAGGGTCAGGGGGGTTAACTGTAGCTTGGGAAGCACGGTAAAGTGCTGCATCGGATGAAATTTCTGCCGTTCCAGCGCGCGTTCCTTGTCCCTTGCCAGAACGGCCCCGGCCAGTGCCGCAATGCCCGCCTGATAGACCGCCCGCGTCCCCGCGCAGATCGGGCCCAGCCGCGCCGCCTCGGCGCTGATCGTGGCAGACCATGCCACCGCCGTGCCCCCGTCAGCGGCCTCTGTCAGCGTCAGGCGCGCGTCATAGGCCTCGCACCCCGCGATTCCGTTCAGAAGGGTATAGCCCAGTGTCCTGTCACTGTCGGAAAAGTAGGTGCGTTGCTCGCGGTAGGTCGTGTCCTCGCCCATGACCGAAAATGACCTTACCTGCCTGCCACCGGGGGCGGTTTCAGCATGGATGGCGGCAATCCACGGGTGCCAGTGGCCACAAAAGTCGCGCACCACCTGCCAGACCCGGTCAGGATCGGCCGCAACATGGCCATGGACCTGAACCGTCTCGCGCACCTTACCGCAACCCCTTCAATGTGCCACCCGTGCCGCGCCACAAGGACGACCGCGCGCCGCCCTCATCCCCCGGTGCCTTGTCCAGATCCTCGACGTCATACAGGGTCAGGACAGACAGATAATCCTCCATGATTTCCGAGGTATAGGGCAGCATCAGCGCACCACAGCGGCTGTCGCGGTACATGCGTTCCAAGGGCATCGACTTTAGCATCGACTGACCGCCACAGGTGCGGATGGCAAGGGCGGCAATCTCTTGCACCCCCTCCATCACGTTATACTGGGCGGCATAGATCCGCAGAACCTGCGCCTTGGTGGGCATGCCCTGCGCCTCCATGAAGGCCTGCCACCACAGGGCGCGCATCGACGCAAGGCGGGCATACATCCGGCCCACAGCACTGCGCTTGGTGCCGAACATGCGGCGGTCGGCGGCGGGTTGGCCTGCGACCTCACCGCGCAGATAGGCGACGGTAAAGTCATAGGCGCCCTGCGCCACGCCCATATAGGTCGGCGACAGGGTGGCCATCATGTGGGGCCAATGCGGCAGGGTCTTGATGAAAATGCCGCGCGGCATCATCAGGTCGTCATCGGAGACAAAGACATCCTGCAACACCAGATCGCGGCTGTTGGTGCCGCGCATCCCCAAGGGGTCCCAGGTGCCCTGCACTTTCAATCCCGGCGCCTCTTTGGGCACCACAAAGATCATGGTATCCTCGTGCCGCGGCGCGACCCCCTCGAATATCTCGGTGCAGACGATGGAGTAATAGTCGCAATACCCGGCC
>JANNAF010000021.1:0-3318 GCA_031384005.1 Rhodobacterales bacterium
ATCGTGCAGGTCGGCACGTTGCCCGCCAGCGTCACCCTGCCGTTGAATCTGATCATGGCGCGCGAGTTGAACCTGCTCGGCTCGTTACGCTTCGCCAACGTGTTTTCGACCGCTGTCGCGTTGATGGCGTCAGCGCGGATCGACGTCAGACCGTTGATCACGTCAGTCTACCCGCTGGCGGAACTCGGCACCGCCATGCAGACCGCGATCAACGCCCCGGCGGGCATAAAGGTGCAGGTCGCGCAATGATGCGTCATTTCGCGAGTAGTTTACCTTGCGACACTCCGATTTACCTAAAGGTTGCCCGGGGGATTCGAATTTCCGGTTCGGCCTCACTTCGTGCGCCGCGCCATTCTGGGCGGCATGGCCCCGCAGGATGCTTATCTGAAACATGGGAAATTCTGATGCTGACCGATCCCCGCCTGATGCTGCTCTCGCCTGGTGACAGCGTTTATATCCTGCGCGACCAGATCGCGGCAGGCGAGGCGGTGATGGTTGGCGGGGTGGCCGTGGCCTTTGGCGATGCCCTCGGCCTTGGTCACAAGATTGCCCGCCTGCCGGTGGCTGCGGGCGAGCGCGTGATCAAATACGGCGCTCCGATTGGCCGGGCAAGCCGCGCCATAGCGCCGGGCGATCATGTGCATCTGCACAATCTGGTGTCGGACTACACGCCCACCTATGCGCTGGAGCGGGGGGAATGATGCGGGGTTGGCTTCGGTCTGACGGACGCAAGGGGATCCGCAATGTGGTGGCGGTGGCATATCTTGTGGAATGTGCCCATCACGTCGCGCGCGAAGTGGCAGGCGTTGACCGCGAGAACGCCCATGTCATCGGGTTTCCCGGCTGCTTTCCCAACCCTTATGCGCAAAAGATGATGGAGCGGCTGTGCACTCATCCGAATGTGGGGGCGGTGCTGCTGGTCAGTCTGGGCTGCGAAAGTTTCAACCGGCATCAGGTGGAACGCGTGGTCACGGCCACCGGCCGGCCGGTCAAGGTGCTGGTGATCCAGAACACCGGCGGCACCAGATCCAGCATTGCCGAAGGGCGGGCTTGGGTGGCGGCACAGGTGGCGGTACTGGCCGCCGCACCAACCGTGCCGATGGCGGTGTCTGAATTGATCGTCGGCACGGTTTGCGGAGGGTCGGATGGCACATCCGGCATCACCGGCAACCCGGCAGCGGGCATCGCCTTTGACAAGCTGGTGGCGGCGGGGGCGACCTGTATCTTTGAAGAAACCGGCGAATTGATCGGCTGCGAAGCCATCATGGAGGCGCGTGCCGCCACCCCTGCGCTGGCCTATGAATTGCGCGCCTCGGTTGAAAAGGCGGCGCGCTATTATGCAACCTTGGGCTATGGCAGCTTTGCCAGCGGCAATGCCGATGGCGGCTTGACCACAATCGAGGAAAAATCTCTGGGGGCCTATATGAAGTCTGGGCAATCTGTCATTTCGGGGTTGATCAAACCCGGCGATATCCCCCCGAGGGGTGGGCTTTACCTGATGGATGTGGTGCCCGACGGCGAGGTGCGCTTTGGCTTTCCCAACATCAGCGACAACGCCGAGATTGTCGAGATGATGGCATCGGGCGCGCATTGCACTTTGTTTGTTACCGGGCGCGGCTCGGTTGTGGGGTCGGCGATTTCGCCAGTGATCAAGATCGCCGCCAACCCGCACATGTATGCGCGCCTGTCCGAAGACATGGATGTGAACGCGGGCCGGGTGCTGACAGGGACGGCGTCGCTGGAAGAGGTGGGTCAGGAGATATTCGATCTGGTGATCGCCCTTGCATCCGGCGCGCGCAGCAAATCCGAAGATCTGGGGCATCAGGAGTTTATCCTGACCTATAAAAGTTTTGAGCCAATCGGCCCGGCCTGTCTGCCGGTCTGACCGCACCAGCGCACACCAGGAAAGTGGGATAGAAATGGGAAGACTGACCGGAAAAACCGCCCTGATCACGGCGGCGGGGCAGGGTATCGGGCGGGCATCGGCGCTTGCGATGGCGCGCGAAGGTGCTGCGGTGATTGCCACTGACGTGAACGCGGCGGCCTTGGCCGAACTGGCGGCACTTGGCCTGCAAACCCTGGTGCTGGATGTGCGCGACCCGGCATCTATCGCGGTGGCGGTGGCGGTGGCGGGGCCGGTGACTGTGTTGTTCAACTGCGCGGGTTTCGTGGCGGCGGGCAGCATTCTGGACTGTGACGAGGATCAATGGGCGTTCAGCCTGAGCCTGAACATGACAGCGATGTACCGGATGTGCCGGGCGTTTCTGCCGGGCATGATTGCAAACGGGGGTGGGTCGATCATCAACATGGCCTCGGTCGCAGGATCGGTCATCGCGGCCCCAAACCGATTTGTGTATGGTGCCACCAAGGCAGGCGTCATCGGCCTGACCAAATCCATCGCCGCCGATTTCATCGCACAGGGTATCCGCGCCAATGCGATTTGCCCCGGCACGGTGGAAAGCCCTTCGCTGGATCAACGCCTGCGCGACACCGGCGATTATGACGCCGCCAAAGCTGCGTTTATTGCCCGCCAGCCGATTGGCAGGATCGGGCAACCGGATGAAATTGCAGCACTTGTGGTGTATCTGGCAAGTGACGAAAGCGCCTACACCACTGGCGTTGCGCATGTGATCGACGGCGGCTGGGCAAATACCTGAGGAGACGAAAATGAAACTTCTGCGACATGGCCCCTTGGGTGCCGAAAAGCCCGGACTTTTGCACAGCGACGACACGATCCGGGATCTTACCGGGCTGGTGCCCGATATCGGTGGCGCTGTCCTGTCGGATGCAGGCCTGGCCATGCTGCGTGGGGTTGATGCAAGTGCGCTGCCCGCCCTGCCGCCTGGCACCCGCCTTGGCCCCTGTGTTGCTGGCACAGGCAAGTTCATCTGTATCGGTCTGAACTATTCGGACCATGCCGCCGAAACCGGTGCCCCTGTGCCGCCCGAGCCGATCATCTTCATGAAGGCCACCTCTGCGATCTGTGGTGCGAACGATGAGATAATCATCCCGCGCGGCTCGGAAAAGACCGACTGGGAGGTCGAACTGGGCGTGGTTATCGGCCGGGTCGCGCGCCATGTGACCGAGGCCGAAGCATTGGCCTATGTCGCGGGCTATTGTGTCATAAACGACGTTTCCGAACGCGCCTTCCAGATCGAACGCGGCGGCCAGTGGACAAAAGGCAAAAGTGCTGACACCTTCGGCCCGATCGGCCCCTGGCTGGTGACCCGCGACGAGGTGCCCGACCCGCAGAACCTGTCGATGTGGCTCGAGGTAGATGGTCACCGATTCCAGAATGGCTCGACCCGCACGATGGTG
>JANNAF010000048.1:0-15079 GCA_031384005.1 Rhodobacterales bacterium
CCCGACATGCCAAACAGCAGCACGCGCTTTTGGTCTGCCGCGCGAAAATCGGCTCCGGTTTGGTAAATCATGGGGCGGCCCTTTCTGGTCATGCAGCGATTTAGCCCAAGGTCAGCGCGGTTTCACGCGGAAAATGCGGCCATCGATCACCAGCATCCCCAGGGCCAGCAGGGCAAGACCTAGATAGGCGGCAGGCGGCAGCGCCTCGTTATAGGTCAGGGCCCCCAGAACCACGGCGACAGGGGCGATCATCAGCGTCACAAGGCTGACATTGCCCGCCCCCGCCGTCTGCAATACCCGGTAGAACAGGATATAGGCAAAGGCCGAGGATAACAGCGAGATATACAGGATCGCGCCCCATGTTTTGACCGAGTAGTCAAAGGTCGGCATCCCTTCGGCCCAGATTGCCGCAGGGATCATGGCAAGGCTGGAGACGGTCAGCATCCCGGCGGCAACCACCTCGGGGCGGACATCGCGCAGGGCGTGCCGCGAATAGATCGACGACAGCGCATAGGACAGCGAGGCCCCCAGAATGGCGATCTGGCCCAGCGAGGTCAGGTCAAGGTCGTGCAAGACCCCCGGCCCGATGGTCAGCGCAACCCCGGCCAAACCCAGAACGATTCCGATGGATTTATGCGCCGTCAACCGTTCGTCACGAAAGATCAGCGCGGCAAGGCCGACCGAAAAGATCACATTGCTGGCGTTCAATATGCCCGCCAACCCCGAGGGGATATGGGTCTGGCCCCAGACAATCAGGCAAAAGGGGATGATGTTGTTGAACAACCCCAAAAACAGGCACGACATCAGCCACCGCCCGCCCGAGGGCACCGGCAACCCGCGCCACAAGACATAAGCCCACAGTGCCACCCCGGCCAGCCCGACCCGCAGGGCGACGGTGGTCAAAACACCCACCTCCTCCAGCGCCATGCGGATTGACAGGAACGACCCGCCCCAGATCAGCGCCAAAAAGACCATGGTCGCCCAGGAGGCGCGGTTGATGCGGGTTTGTGTGGTTTGCGTCATGCCGCGTCCTATCGGGTCTGGCGGGCAGGCTCCACCCGTTTGTTGCGCAATAAAGAACCCCGCGCCGGTTGGGCGCGGGGTTTTCATCAACCAATTACAATCACGACAGTCAGGATGGGTCAGAACGAGAAGGACACTTTCAGACCGACACCAACGGCCGAGTTATCCTTGAACTCGGCACCAAGGACCTCGGTGGTGGCATCGCCGATGTCGACGTAACGCACGCCTCCGGTGACCTTCATGTTGCCACGGGTATAGGTGCCGCCGAGGCCGATGCTCATATAGCCATCGGTGGGTGACAGGTTCGATGCGGCTGTGCCTTCGGCCCCCTCATACCCCAAGGTCAAAGCACCCGAGAAGCTGTCAGAGAACTTGCGCCCAACGCCGATCGAGTAGGAGACGGAGTCGCTGGAGTAATCGACCAGATTGCCGGCAATGGTGTCGTCGATGGTTGCGCTGGTCCAATCGGCCCAACGGACGGATCCGAACAGCAGTGTGTTGGCGGCAATGCCGCTTTGCACGTCAAGGTTAACGGATGCGGGCATGGTTGCCGTCAGATCGCCAGCGGTGCCGTCCAGTGCAAATTCGGTCTGGGTGGCATAGGTCAGCGCGACGCGCAGGGCGATCTCGGGCTTTTCATAGGCCACACCGACCAGATAGCCGGTGTCGGTGCCCGGCGCGTAGGTCGAGGCATAGGGGCCAGCCGGGTCAAAGCGACCCGAGGCCGTCACAGCCCGCACACCGGCATGAACCGAGAATGCGTCGGTCAGTTTGTACCGGCCAACGAAGGAAATCGAGGTCGTGTTGACCTTGGCGTTGGTGGTGTACAGCGGATAGCCCGGCTGTTCATAGCTGACATTGGCGCCATAGGGGCTGTCAACGATCACACCGGCCGAGATTTTGTCGTTCACGTCCATTTTGAACGCAAGGCCGGTTTGGGTGTAATCCGGTGCCACATCGCCCGACGGCAGCGGTCCAAAGAACGGATGGTTGAACACACCTTCGACCGTGGGCTGAACCGAACCAAACGACAGCTCGACATAGCTCCCGGTTTCAAAGATGGCCGAGATGGATTGGCCGGACCGGTCAAGGCCGCCCGCGGCGGCCATTCCCGTGGTGGCCAGCAGGGCCGCAACCCCGGTTACAAGGTATTTCATGTCTCTCTCCCCTTAATCGCACGTAGATCCTGGCCGTCTAGGATGCGGCAGATTACCGCAGCACGCTATGCTCTGCGTCCGGCAGCGGTCAATCAATGACGCGACGTCACCAAATCGTTACCGTACGTAGGGTTGGCTTTTCAGATTGACCCAGATTCCGGCGAAAATCACCGCCCCGCCGATCAGCACCCACATATCCAGCGGTTCGGCAAAGGCCAGCGCGCCGATAATGGCAATCAGCGGCAGGCGGATGAAATCAACCGGCATGACATAGGAGGCGGGTGCCAGTGACAGGGCCGTGGTCAGGCTAAGGTGGGCCACGACGCCGCACAGGCCGATCAGCATCAGCCACGGCAAGGTCTGCGCCGTGGGCCAGGTGATCACCCCGTCATAGCCCGCCGTGGCGACGCCAAAGAAGAACTGCATGACGGTCAGCCAGAACAGGATGCCGATGACCGACACGCCGCGCGTCAGGCGTTTGGTCAGGATGCTGACAGCGGCAAAGCACACCGCCGAACCCAGTCCCGCCAGAACGCCGGGGTGCAAGGCGGTTACATCGGGCCTGGTCGCAATCAAGATGCCGGCAAATCCCAGCGCCGCAGCGGCAAGGCGGGTTGTCGTCAACCGTTCCCCCAAAAACAGCGGGGACAACAGCACCACCCACAGCGGCGAGGTAAACTCCAACGCGAAAAGCTGCGCCATGGGGATCAGCGTCAACCCCCAAAGCCACAGGTTCTGTCCGGTGAAATGCACGATATTGCGCAGGAAATGGCCGGGCAGGTTTTGCGCCGTGATGTCACCCAGCTTGCCGCTGATCGCACCGTACGCCAGCACCAGCCCAAACCCGACAGCCGAACGCACCATCATGATTTCAAAGCTGTCATGCACACCCGACACATAGCGTGCCGCAACCGCCATGGCGGTAAAGGCCACGACCGATCCCAGCATCCAGACCGCCGCTGCGACAGGGCGTGTGTCAGCCATCCTGTCCGTCCAGCCGATCCGCGCGGCGCAGGTCCGGGAACAGCACCGCCCATGCCCCGGTCACCACCAACGTACCAATCCCGCCCAGCACAACCGCCATGACCGGGCCGACAAGACGAGACACCACACCGCTTTCAAACTCGCCCAGTTCGTTCGAGCCAGAGATGAACAGGCCAGACACCGACGACACCCGCCCGCGCATATGGTCGGGTGTGACGATCTGGATCAGGGTCTGGCGGACGTAAACCGACACCATATCCGCCGCCCCCAGTGCCGCCAGCGCCAGCAACGACAGCCAGATGTTGCGCGACAGGCCAAAGACGATGGTCGCCACACCAAACGCCGCCACGGCCCAGAACATCCGCACCCCGGCATGGCGTTTCAGCGGCCAGCGGGTCAGCGCCATGGCCATCAGGGCGGCACCAATGGCAGGACCAGACCGCAACAGTCCAAACCCCTCGGGGCCGACGTTCAGGATATCGCTGGCAAAGGCAGGCAGCAGCGCCGTGGCCCCGCCCAGCAAAACGGCAAACAGATCCAGCGAGATCGCCCCCAGAATGATCTTGTTTTGCCAGACATAGACCAACCCTTCGCGGATCTGGGTCAGGTGGCCGCCCGCCTGCCGTTCGGGCGTGGTGTTGGCACGCACCAACAAGATCGCGAGCAAGCCAAACAGGTAGATGACCGCCGTGACGCCATAAGCGGTCGGCGTGGACACCGCGATCAAAATGCCGCCGACCGATGGCCCGACGATCACCGCAACCTCGCCCCCGATGGATGAGACGGAAATGGCGCGCGGTACATCGGATTGCGGCACCAACATTGGCATCATCGCCCAGGCCGCCGGACGGAAAAAGGCCCGTGACGCACCAAACAGGGCCGCGATGATAAAGATCACGGTCAGTGACGGCTTGTCCTGCATCGCGGTGATGGTCAGGCCGATCACGCCCAGCGCCTCGGTTGCGATGGACACGATCACGATGGACCGACGCGAGATGCGGTCGGCCAATGACCCGGCAAACAGCGTCAGCACGAACATCGGCCCGAATTGCACCAGCCCGACCAGGCCCACCAGAAACGCCGCTTCGCCAATCGTGCCGGTTTGGCGGCCGATGGTGTAGACCTGCCAGCCAATCGTCACTGCCTCGATTTGCGAGGCAAAGACGATCATGGTCATACCCGCCCAATACAGCGCAAAACTGCGGTTGCGAAAGATCGACGGGGCGTGGGTTGTATCAGCCATGGCCCGACCTAACGCGAAGCGGCGCGGGATGCCAGAGTGGGTGTCAAGGCCGCGTCACGGCGCGGGTGTGGGCTGCACGATCACTTTGACATCGTCCGGCAGGGCAGGGGTGGCGATTGTTTGGGCCGCCGCCTCCAACGGGATGACGCGGCTGATCAGGGGGTCCACGCGGATGCGTCCGGTGGCGATCAGGTCTGTGGCGCGGGCATGGGTGAATGGGTTCAAAAACGAATGGATCAGAGTGATTTCGCGGAACAGCAGATCAAAGGGTTCGATCTGCACGCGCGTGCCCTGGGGCAGCACGCCCAACACCACGATGCGGCCCCCGGTCCGCGTCAGATGCGGGGCCATTTCCATGGTCTGCACCACCCCGGCACATTCCAGCACCAGATCCGCGCCCTGCGGCCAGATTCGCCGCGCCTGATCTGCATCATTGGCGGTGACATGGGCGCCAAGGGTCAACGACAAAGCCTGTTTGGCAGGGGACCGGGTCACCAGCATCGCCTCGGCCCCGGCAAGAGCGGCCAGTTGCACGGCCAGTTGGCCGATCACCCCGCCCCCCAGCACCGTCACCCGTTCGCCCGGCCTGATTGCGCCAAGATCGATGCCATGCAGCGTGCATGCCAAAGGTTCACAAAACGCGCCATGCAGCGGATCGAGGTCGGCAGGCAGGATATGCGCGCGGTGGCGGGGCAGACTGGCATAGTCAGCCAGACCGCCATTGCGGTGGATGCCGATGGCGACATTGGCCTGACACAGGTTGACGCGGCCACGGTGGCACTGGGGGCAGATGCCGCAAGGGATGTTGGGGTCAACCGTGACGCGGGTACCAAGGGGCAATTCGCCTGCAACCACGATGCCCGAAAACTCGTGCCCCAAGGTCACCGGCGGGGCCGACGGAAACTCACCCTTGAAGAGATGTCGGTCGGTGCCGCAGATGCCCGCGGCCTCTATCCTTATGACTACTTCGCCGGGGGCGGCCACAGGGTGCGCGACATCGACCAAGGCAATGGACTGGTGTCCCAGCAATTGAACAGCACGCATGATCCCCGCCCCCCTTTGCGCCAACAGGACCAAGCCGGGGTTCGGGGTCAATGGCTTTTCGGCAGGGCCGGGGGGATTTGCAAAAATGAACCTGTGCTCTGCCCGGATGGGCAGTTTGCCCCGGGCGTGATGTGGCCTATGTTTTGCAAGACATTTCACAAGGCTGATCCATGACCCGCACCCCTGACCACCCGATTGACGCGCAATTCCTGACCCGCTGGTCGCCCCGCGCCTTTTCGCCAGCGGTAATGACCGAGGCCGAGGTGCTGACCGTGTTGGAGGCTGCCCGTTGGGCGGCATCGGCCAGCAATCTGCAACCATGGCGGTTCGCCTATGGTCTGCGTGGCGATGCAGGGTTTGCCGCGATTGCCGGGTGTCTGGCACCGGGCAACCTAATCTGGGCGGACAAGGCTGCGGCGCTGATCGTTGTGGCCTCGGCACGGACTGTGCCCAAAGACGGGGTCGCGGTCGACAACCGCACCCATGCGTTTGATGCAGGTGCCGCTTGGGCGCAATTGGCGCTGCAGGCCCATCTGTCGGGTTGGATCACCCATGCCATGGGCGGGTTTGATCAAGACGCGATGCGCAAGGCGCAGCAGGTTCCGGCAGGATTTGATCTGCATGCCGTGGTTGCCATTGGACATCACGGCGATGCGTCGACCCTGCCCGAGGCGCTGCGCGCCCGCGAAACGCCCTCGCCCCGGCGTCCGATTGCGGAACTGGCAAAACGCGGGACGTTCTGACGTGCTGCCTGCGTTTGCGACATACTGATCTGCCTGACGCGCTGCCTGCGTTTGCGACATGCTGATCTGCCTGCCGCGCCCCTGAAATCGGGCGCGGAATAGGCTGGGTCTAGCCGAACCTGCGGCGCGCATCCAAAGCCAGGCCGGCACCCACCGACCCCAACATGTCGCCCGTGGCAATCGCAACCCCGGGCAGGGTTTGCGCGACCGCCGCGTGCAACAAGGGCAGGCCCGAGGAGCCGCCCGTCATGAAAACGGTGCCAATCTGGTCGGCACGCAGGCCCGCATCCTGCAGCACAGTGGCAATCCGTGCCTTGATCCGGTCGACAGGGGCGCTGACTGCGGCCACGAATGCCGCGCGGTGGATCAGCGGGTTTGGCCCTCCGGCAAGGTCAGACAATTGGATGCGGGCCACATCGGCACCGGACAGGGTGATCTTGGCCGCCTCGACCGCCATCGCCAGCGAATGGCCGTGACGCCCGGCCACGACACGGACCAGACGGGCCAAAAGATCGGGGCTGTCCGCCGCCGCAGCCAGCGCCTTGAGGTCGGAGGCCGTGCGCTGGGTGTACAAAAAGTTGATCCGGTTCCAAGTCGCAAGGTCAAGGTAGTAATGCCGTGGCATCAGGGATTTGCCCTTGCCCGTGGTGGTCATGTATCCCAGATGAGGCATCACCTCGGCCAAGGACAACATCCGGTCAAAGTCGGTGCCGCCAACGCGGATCCCGTCATTGGCCAGAATATCGCCTGCCCGGTCATGGGCGCGGGCGCGGCGGGGCGAGACGCGCACGATGGAAAAGTCTGACGTGCCGCCCCCAATATCGGTGATCAGCACCAATTCTTCGGTTGTGATGCCCTGTTCGTAATGCAGGGCAGCGGCGATGGGTTCATACTGAAACAGGACATCGCGAAACCCTTGGGCGCGGGCAATCTGTTCCAGCACGGCCTCGGCCTTGGCATCGCCTGCCGCATCGTCATCCACAAAATGGACCGGGCGGCCCAGAACGACCTGGGTCATCCCACCGGTCGCCTGATCCAGCCGCCCCTTCATATGGGCGATGAACCGCGCCAGCACATCGACAAAGCTGACGGCGCGGCCCCCCACGGCCGTCTTTTCATCGATCAAGCCTGAACTGAGCGTGCTTTTCAAACCGCGCATCAACCGACCGTCATCGCCCCGGACATAGGCCGCAATCGCGGCGCGGCCAAACTCTGGCGGGCCGCCATCTGCATCCCAGAACACCGCCGAGGGCAGGGTGACATCAGTCCCCTCCAGCGGCAGCAACCATGCGCGATCCCGATCCGCGAGGGAAACCGTCGAGTTTGACGTGCCAAAGTCGATGCCACAAAACAGATCCGCCACGATGTCACCCCTTTGCAAGGCGACCGACCTAGGCGGCGGCGTCGGGGTTGTAAAGGGTCAGCCGCCGATTTCCCCGAACCGCTATTGCCGGGCGCATAACGGCGATTGTTTGCCGAGGTCAAACAAACAGGTGGTGGCACAAAATGGCTCTGTGGCACCATCAGGGCATGTCGCGCAGCCTGTACCTTGCCCTGATACTGTCCTTTGTCGCTCTGCCCGGGCTGGCAGATGAGGCACGGCTTTTTGGTTATGTCGGCATTGAATGTGGGATTGACGACCGACGCACGACCGATGTCGTCGAAGACGGCTTTACCGCCGAGGTGACCGCCTTCAGCAACCTGAATATGGTTTGCGTGTCTGCAGACCCCAATGTTACCGCAGCCCGCATCCGGCGCGTGGCGGCGGCTGGGGATACCGTGTTGCTGAATGTGCAGCCCGCCCGGTTCGACTTTCACCCCTTGGGTGTGACCCCCAGCCCGGCCCGGGACCAATTGTGGCCGCTGATGGTTCAGGCAATAGACCTGAGCGCGGTGCCGGTCGAGGATATCATCCTGTATATGGTGGATGAACCGGCCCTGCGCAAACTGCCCCTGACGGCTGTCGAGGATGCCATCGCCTATGTCCGGCAAACCTATCCAACCATCAGGACCATGGCGATTGATTACCGGGATGCCACCTATGACGTGATCCCCAAAGGTCTGACATACTGGGGTTTTTTCGACTACTTTTACAGCGACCCTGGCGCGGTGCCTGCCTATGTTGCGGCGCTGGACCGGGCAAGTGCGATGATGGGGCCGGATCAAGGGCTGGTTCTGGTGATGGACGCCCATATCATGTGGATGCATCAGGAGCGGGGAATTGTGCCGGATGATATGGCCAATATCGCCCGTGCGTACGGGGCACTGGCGTTGCGCCGCAAGGATGTGGCGGTCGTGATGGCCTATACATGGGCCGGGGGCATCGACTATGAGGGTGAGCAAGGCATCCGCGACATGGGGCCTGCCGTATTGCAGGCGCACCGCGAGGTTGGTCTGGCCCTGATTGGCAAGTGACCGGGTCAACGCCCAAGGGGTCAGTCGCCGACTTCTTCAACCCGGAAATCGCGCAGGATGCTGCGGGTCGCCTCAAACCAGGCCGACGAACGGGTACGGGTCTGGTGGATGTTGAAATCGTCACTGGTGCGAAAGGTTTCCATCACCTCAAACAGCATAGGGTCATCGGTGGGGGTGACCTCGAAGCTGAGACAGCCCGGCTCGGCCCGGGTCAGAGCGGTGTGGCTGGCAAGGTTTGCGTGAACCGCCGCCACCTCGTCCTCGGTCACGCAGACCAGATGGCCCCTTAGGCGGATCATGCGCAACACCGAATTTTCTGCGAAAATTCTGCGCAGGGGATGACGTGCCGGGGAAGATTTTTCGCAGAAAAATCGTGTGTCATTCCAGTTCGATCGTGCCGGGGGGTTTGCTGGTGCAGTCATAAAACACCCGGTTGATGCCCTTGACCTCATTGATGATGCGGGTCGCGGTTTCACCGAGGAAATCGTGGGTGAACGGGTAATAGTCTGCCGTCATCCCGTCGACGCTGGTCACGGCGCGCAGTGCCAAAGCAAAATCATAGGTGCGTCCATCGCCCATCACGCCTACGGTTTTCATCGGCAGAATGGCGGCGAAGGCCTGCCAGATTTCGTCGTAAAGGCCGTGTTTGCGAATTTGGTCAATATAGACGGCATCGGCACGACGCAGGATGTCCAGTTTCTCGGTGGTGATTTCGCCCGGGCAGCGGATGGCAAGGCCGGGGCCGGGGAAGGGGTGGCGGCCGATGAAGGCGGCGGGCAGGCCAAGTTCACGGCCCAAAGCGCGCACTTCGTCCTTGAACAGTTCGCGCAGGGGTTCAACCAGTTTCAGGCCCATCTTTTCGGGAAGGCCGCCAACATTGTGGTGGGATTTGATGGTGACTGAGGGACCGCCGCTGAAACTGACCGATTCGATCACATCGGGATACAGGGTGCCCTGAGCCAGGAATTTGGCCCCGCCGACGGCATGGGCGTGTTTCTGGAACACGTCGATAAACAGGCGGCCGATGGTCTTGCGTTTGACTTCGGGATCGCTGATCCCCGCCAACTCGCCCAGGAACAGGGCGCTTTCGTTGGCGTGGATCAGGGGCATGTTGTAGTGGTCGCGGAACATGGTGACGACCTGTTCGGCCTCTCCCAGCCGCAGCAGGCCGTGGTCCACGAAAACGCAGGTCAATTGATCGCCGATCGCCTCGTGGATCAGAACGGCAGCGACAGAGGAATCAACGCCGCCCGACAGGCCGCAGATCACCTTGGCATCACCGACCTGAGCGCGGATCTTGGCAATCGCCTCGGCGCGGTAGGCCCCCATCGTCCAATCGCCCTTGAACCCCGCAAGACGGACGAAGTTTTCGTAGAGTTTGGCACCTTTGGGTGTGTGGTGCACCTCGGGGTGGAACTGCACGGCGTAAAAGTGACGTTTGGTGTCGGCCGTAATCGCAAAGGGCGCGTTGGGCGAGGTGCCATAGACCTGAAAGCCGGGGGCGATGGCCGAGACGTGATCGCCGTGGCTCATCCAGACCTGTTCGGCACCGCCGTCAAACCAGCCGTCAAGCAGAGGCAGGCCTGCGTGGGTTGGGGTGACATAAGCGCGGCCAAACTCAGCCGTGCCATGACCGCCTTCGACATGGCCGCCGAGGAGATGCATCATTACCTGTTGGCCATAACAGATCCCAAGGATTGGCACGCCAAGGTCGAACACGCCCTTGGGCGGCATCGGCGCGCCGTCCCAATAGACACTGGCCGGGCCGCCGGAAAAGATCACAGCCTTTGGCGCAAAGGCGGCCAGAAAGGCGTCGTCGATGCGGTTGTAGGGGTGAATCTCGCAATAGACGTTCAACTCGCGCAGGCGACGCGCAATGAGTTGCGTCACCTGAGAGCCAAAGTCCACGATCAAAAGGCGGTCATGTTGTGTCATGGCCTCGCGTAGCGTCCGGCGTGGGGAAGTTCAAGGGGGCGATCGAGGGGAGATCGCGCGCTTTTGGCGGCCGGGATGGCGGGGGTTTCACACCCCCGCGCAGCTTTGCCACAGACAAAGCTGCGCCCCCCCGTGGGATATTTGATCAGCGAGGATGGGGAAAGGGTCGTTTCCGAGACAGGGATATGTCGGTTTTGGCGCGCATGCGGCGTAAACGGGGGGGGGCGGGGCGCACGTTGGCGGCATAACGGATCAAACTTTGAGGGAAATCAGACATGAGCGATACGGGTGCAGGGCGCAGGGTTCGGGGTGGCGGTGGTGCCACGCGGCGGGCGGAGCGGACGGCGGTGTCATTTGAGACGGCAAAATACATCCAGCGCAATATCCCGAATTTCGAGATTCTGAACGAAGAAGCCCTGCAGATCATCGAATACAACGCCGAAACGGTGCTGGAAGAGATCGGCGTGAACTTTGTCGAGAATGAGCATGCGTTGCATCTGTGGCGGAATGCCGGAGCCGATGTGCGGGGCGAGCGGGTGCATATTCCACGTGGTCTGGCGCGCAAGCTGTGTGCCACGGCACCGAAAACCTTTACCCAGCATGCCCGCAACCCGGAACGGTCGGTCGAGATTGGCGGGCGCAATCTGGTGCTGGCGCCGGTTTATGGCCCCCCCTTTGTGCGGGATGCGGATGGCGGGCGTCGCTATGCCACGCTGGCGGATTTCCGTAATTTTGTAAAACTGGGGTATATGTCAAAGTGGCTGCACCATTCGGGTGGCACGGTCTGCGAGCCTACCGACATTCCGGTGAACAAGCGCCATCTGGACATGGTGCTGGCCCATATGACGTTGTCTGACAAACCCTTTATGGGGTCGGTCACGGCACCAGAGCGGGCGGTTGATTCGGTTGATATGGCCAAGATCCTGTTCGGTGCGGATTTCGTTGACCAAAACACGGTGATGACGCAGTTGATCAACATCAACAGCCCGATGACGTTTGACGGCATCATGATGGGAGCGATGGAGGTTTATGCGGCGGCCAATCAGGCCTGCATCGTGTCGCCGTTCATTGTCGGCGGGGCCATGGCGCCGGTGACCGTGGCGGGCACCTTGACGCAGGTTCTGGCCGAGGTTTTGGCAGGGGTTGCCTATAACCAGTTGATCCGTCCGGGTGCGCCGGTGATTGCCGGGGCATTCGTCACCTCGATAGACATGAATTCGGGCGCGCCGACCTTTGGGACACCCGAGGCCAGCCACATCACTTATGGCGTGGGCCAGTTGGTCCGGCGGTTGGGGTTGCCTTATCGGTCCGCCGGGTCGTTTTGCGGCTCGAAGCTGCCGGATGCGCAGGCGGCCTACGAATCGGCGAACTCTTTGAACATGGGGCTGTTGTCGGGTGTGAACTTTATGTTGCACGCCTGTGGTTGGCTGGAGGGGGGACTGGTGTCCTCTTATGAAAAATTCGTTATGGATGCCGACCAGTTGGGCACCCTGCATCATTTGGCGCAGGGCATCCACATGGACACCAATGGTCAGGCCATGGATGCGATCCGTGAAGTGGGTCCGGGCGGGCATTTCCTGGGGTGTGAGCACACTCAAGCCAACTTCAAGACCGCGTTCTGGCGGTCGGATCTGTTTGACTACAAACCGTTCGAGACTTGGGCGGATGAGGGGTCGCGCGATACCCAAGCCTTGGCGTCGGAACGTGTGGCCAAGATGTTGGCCGATTATCAGCAACCGCATCTGGACGCAGGCATCAACGAAGCCTTGCATGACTATGTCGCGCGGCGCAAATCAGAGATGCCAGACGCCTTTATCTGATTGATGACGTATGCGAAACAATGGGCCTGCGCATTCCCGAGGGGGTTGCGCAGGCTTTTTGCTTTGGTCAGGCCGGGAGGCTGCGCGGCAGCAGGCGGACCTCGCTCATCAGGGCGATCAGAACCTCGATATGGCGGGTCACGGAATAGCTTGCCTCGCCTGCCAGGCGCGTATCCTCCAGATGTTCCTCCTCGGTCAAAAGGCAGCGCACGGCGCGGTCGGGTGAGGGCTGGCTGTTGAGCAAACGGCGCAAATCCCGATCACGGCGATAGTCGGACAGGCCACAGCGCGCGGCGCGGATCAGCAGTTGCGGGCGACGCAGGTCGGCAAGCAGGGCGCGAAAGTCGGTCATGGCAGTCTCCTTGGATTGACCTGCCCATCCTGCATCATCACAACCCCGCGTTGCATAAGGTCAAGTTCGGCCGTGCGATGGTTTCTGGTTTGTTTAGGAATTAGAAACAATTATCGACATTGCCTCAGATATTAACGAAAGAGTAACCAATGCCACTCAGGGTTGCAAAAGTTCAAAATACGAACATTTGCCCAGCGACCGCCTCAGGTGCCGAAACGATGCAACCGCAGTTGAGCACTGACTTTGTCCTGCCATCCTGGCTGCCTCCGGCGGTGCGGCTGTATCTGGACCACACCGAGGATGGGCAGTCGCTGCGCGCCTTGGCGCGGCGGGATGGCCGTCACGCCTCGACTGTGCTGCGTCAGGTGCGCCGCTATGAGGGGCGGCGCGACGATCCTTTGCTGGATCAGGCCCTGCAATCTCTGTCACGTGACGCCCTGAGGCGTACCCAAGACCAGAATTCCAACGCACTGAACCAAAAGGACGCCCCAGCCATGTCGGCACCCCTGCGCCACCAGACCCTTGCCATCGACGAAGCGACCATCCTGCGCGAAGGCCGCCGCATCCTGCGCCGGTTGGCAGAACCGGGATCGGTGCTGGCCATCGCCCCCGATATGGAAAAGGCGGTGGTGATGCGTGAGTTTCCCGATGGGCGCACAGCGCGGACCGGCGTAGTGGAACGCGCCATTGCCCAGGCCTTTGCGCTGAAGGATTGGATCAGCTGTCGCAAGGCCGGGCGGATTTCCAGTTACGAGTTGTCTGCGACCGGGCGTTCGGCGCTGAAGCGGATGCTGGAGGACGAGGAGGCGGGCCGGCTGGGCATGGCCGAGGCGGCGGCGCCCTTTGGGGCGCAGCATGGCGAATGGGGGGCCAAGGAGGTCGGCGGCGAAGATGGCAGCCGCAAGGTGCGCTATAACCTTGCCGAAAGTCCGGTGGCGGTTCTGGGGCGGCGGCGTGACAAGGATGGCAAGCTGTTCCTGGAGCAGGATCTGGTCGAGGCCGCAGAGCGGCTGCGCGAGGACTTTGAACTGGCGCAGATGGGACCGCGGGTAGCACAGAACTGGGACCGGTTCCTGACCGGTGGCGACCGTGGCAGTTTCAATTCCGACAGCGGTGGAGCCGAGGGGCCACGGGCAGCGCGGGACCGCGTGGCCACCGCGCTGCGTGATCTGGGGCCGGGATTGGGCGATGTCGCGTTGCGGGTGTGCTGTTTTCTGGAGGGGATCGAAGCGGCTGAGCGCCGGATGGGTTGGGCCGCCCGGTCGGGCAAGATCGTGTTGCGCATCGCCTTGCAGCGGCTGCGGCGGCATTATGACGAAACCTATGGCCGATCGGGACCGCTGATCGGCTGACATGGCGCAAGATGGGCAAACCGCCTTTCCCCAGCGGGGAAAGGCGAACTGCCCATCCTACAAGGCGGGCATCAGGCGCGGGTCAGGCCCATGCGGTGCACGGTCCCGGCAAGGGCGCCACCCAGCAGCGGGGCTGCAATGAACACCCACAGTTGTGTCATGGCGTTGCCGCCGACAAGCAGCGCCGGTCCGATCGAGCGGGCCGGGTTGACCGAAACGCCGGTGACGTTGATGCCGACCAGATGGATGGCAGCCAGCGTCAGGCCGATGGCCAGTCCGGCAAACCCGGCGGGGGCGCTGTCAGTGGTTGCACCCAGGATCACGGTCACAAAGATGAAGGTCATCACGACCTCAAACAGCAAGGCAGCGGATTGCGAGTATTCGCCCAAGTAGCCCGGGCCGAACCCGTTTTGCCCCAGCCCATTGGTGGCCAGTGAATAATCCGCCTTGCCACTGGCGATAAGGTACAAGACCCATGCCCCGACTATGGCACCGGCAATCTGGGCCAGGGCATAGGCCATGAATTCAGCCAGTGTCATGCGCCCGGCCATCATCGCCCCAAGGCTGACCGCAGGATTGAGATGCGCACCCGAAATGGCGCCCAACCCATAGGCAGCCGCCACAATAGCCAGTCCAAAGGCCAGCGAAACACCCATCATGCCGATCTGCGCGCCCATCAGCACGGCGGATCCGCAGCCGAACAGGACAAGGATCATTGTCCCCAACCCTTCGGCAAACATCTTTTTGATCATGTTACTTCCCTATTTCACGCCGTTGTGGCGGTGTTTGTCAGTACGGCGCGCTGGTCTTTGCCTGCGCCGTTTATGGCATACCGGGCGGGCGACCAGATTTCACGGGGAAAATCGCCGCCTCGGACCGCTGTTGTGAGCGCAACTGTCGTGACATGGACCTGCCGTTCCGCCACCAGCAGTGGTGACTTTGCCATGGCATCGATCAGTTTTCCAATCTTGCTGCGGTGCTGGGAAGCGGCGATATCGTTGTGATGGTTTG
>JANNAF010000076.1:0-2130 GCA_031384005.1 Rhodobacterales bacterium
CATCACCTATCTGCAGGACCTGTCCGCCACCATCATCGAAACCAGCCGCTGTGGCCTTGGCATGACCTCGCCCAATCCGGTGCTGTCCAGCCTCAAAAACTTTCCCCTCGTCTATGCCGCCCTGACCAAACCGTCCAAGGATGGCATCAAGGCGACCTTCAACATCCAGAACGCCATCGACGATGCGCGCCATATTGCCAAACGGCGGTCCCATATCTTTGATCAGGATTTCACCCAATGAGCGACGCTTTCCAGTTTCAGATCGACGGTGTCACGGTCAGCGCCCTACCCGGCCAGACCATCATGCAGGCCGCCGATGCCGCCGGCATCTATATCCCGCGCCTGTGCGATGTGGACGGATTGCGCCATCAGGGTGGCTGCCGGGTCTGCACGGTCAAGTCTGGCGGGCGTTCAGTGTCGGCCTGCACCCAGCCCGCCGAACCCGGTCTGCAAGTTGACAACGAAACCCCCGCCCTGACCCGAATCCGCCGCGATCTTGTGGAAATGCTGTTTCATGAGGGCAATCACCTGTGCCCGATCTGTGAAAAGTCGGGAAACTGCGAATTGCAGGCCATGGCGTATCGGCTGGAGATGACCGCGCCGACCCGGTTTCCCTATCTGGAACCCTGCCGCGATCTGGACGCCTCGCATCCCGACATTGCGCTGGATACCAACCGCTGCATTTCCTGTGGGCGGTGCATCCGCGCCTCGCAGGATCAGGACGGCAAGGGCGTGTTCGGCTATGTCGGGCGCGGCATCCACCGCCGGGTGGCGGTCAATGGTGCCGACCTTGCCCATACCGACGCCGCCCTGTCCGACCACGCCGTGGGCGTCTGCCCGGTCGGCTGCATCATAAGGAAGGGCGAGGGGTTCACCCAGCCCATCGGCCTGCGCCACTTTGACCACGGCCTGATCGGGCACGAGATTGAGGATAAGCGGAAATGACCAAACCCCGCGTCGCCACCGTGTCGCTGGCGGGCTGTTTTGGCTGCCACATGGCCATTCTGGACATCGACGAACGCCTGATTGCGCTGATGGAGCGGGTCGAGTTCGACCGATCCCCCCTGACCGATATCAAGACCTTTACCCAGCGCTGCGACATCGGCATCATCGAAGGCGGCTGTTGCAACGAGGAGAACGTCCACACCCTGATCGACTTTCGCCGCAACTGCGATGTGCTGATCGCGCTGGGCCAATGCGCGATCATGGGCGGCCTGCCCGCCATGCGCAACGCCATCATGCATTCCGACGCGCCCCTGCGCGATTGTCTGGAGGAGGCCTATCTGAACGGCCCCTATCTGCGCAACACAACCCGGCTGATCCCCAATGATCCGGTGCTGCCCCTGATGCTGGACCGGGTTTACCCCTGTTCCGAGATTGTCGATATCGACGTGCAAATCCCCGGCTGCGCCCCCTCGGGGGATATCATCTTCAACACGCTGATCGCCCTGCTGGATGGCAAATTCCACGGTTTCGACCGCACCACCCTGCGGTTCGATTGAATGAACCCGACAAACCGCCTTGCCCTTCTGTCTTCCACGAATTGCCACCCGCAATTCGTGACGCGCCTTTCGGCTCTCGACATGGGACACGGGGCGACTGTCCACTGGACAGTTGCTGCCCCGGTTCCGGTCCCATTCTGGACGGCCATGCATAATCTCACCCCAAGGACCGCATCATGCCCGAACCCCGCCTGATCGAAATATCCCCGGTCACCCGGGTCGAGGGCCATGGCAAGGTCACCATCCACCTTGACGCCGATGGCAACGTGGACGAGGCACGCCTGCACATCGTCGAGTTTCGCGGCTTTGAACGCTTTATCCGGGGGCGTCTGATGTGGGAGGTTCCGGTGATCGTCCAGCGTCTGTGCGGCATCTGCCCGGTCAGCCACCACCTTGCCGCCGCCAAGGCAATGGACCAGATCGTGGGGGTGGACACCCTGCCCCCCACCGCCGAAAAGATGCGCCGCCTGATGCATTACGGTCAGGTCATGCAATCCCATGTCCTGCACTTTTTCCACCTTTCCGCCCCGGATTTGCTGTTCGGTTTCGGCTCGGACCACACCAAACGCAACATATTCGAGGTGATCCGCCAAAACCCCGAACTGGGCCTGCGCGCCGTCCTGATGCG
>JANNAF010000446.1:0-12661 GCA_031384005.1 Rhodobacterales bacterium
CGCAAAGGCATCCGCAACGTGGTGGCCGTGGCCTACCTTGTCGAATGCGCCCACCATGTCGCGCGCGAGGTCGCTGCGGTGGACCGCGATAACGCCCATGTCATCGGCTTTCCCGGCTGCTATCCCAACCCCTATGCGCAGATGATGATGGAGCGGCTCTGCACCCACCCCAATGTCGGGGCCGTGCTGCTGGTCAGCCTTGGCTGCGAAAGCTTCAACCGCCATCAGGTCGAGGCGGTGGTCCGCGCCACCGGCCGCCCGGTCAAGGTGCAGGTCATCCAGAACACTGGCGGCACCCGCTCCACCATCGCCGCGGGCCGCGCTTGGGTGGCAGACCAAATCGCCGCCCTGTCCCATGCCCCCACCGTCCCCCTGCAAGTGTCCGACCTGATCGTCGGCACGGTCTGCGGCGGGTCTGACGGGACATCCGGCATCACCGGCAACCCGGCGGCGGGCATCGCCTTTGACAAGCTGGTCGCCGCCGGTGCCGCCTGCATATTCGAGGAAACCGGCGAGTTGATCGGCTGCGAGGCGATCATGGAGGCCCGCGCCGCCACCCCGGCCCTAGCCGCCGAATTGCGCGCCTCGGTCGAAAAGGCGGCGCGTTATTACGCCACGCTGGGCTATGGCAGCTTTGCCAGCGGCAATGCCGATGGCGGCCTGACCACGATCGAGGAGAAATCGCTGGGCGCCTATATGAAATCGGGCCAATCGACGATTGTGGGCCTGATCAAACCGGGTGACATTCCGCCCAAGGGCGGGCTCTATCTGATGGATGTGGTGCCCGACGGCGAGGTGCGTTTTGGCTTTCCCAATATCAGCGACAATGCCGAGATCGTCGAGATGATGGCATCGGGCGCCCATTGCACCCTGTTTGTTACCGGGCGCGGGTCGGTGGTGGGGTCGGCGCTGGCCCCGGTGATCAAGATCGCCGCCAACCCGCATATGTACGCCCGCTTGTCCGAAGATATGGACGTGAACGCGGGCCGTGTGCTGGACGGTTCCGCCACGCTGGAGGAGGTGGGCCAGGAAATTTTCGATTTGGTGATCAGCCTTGCCTCGGGCAGCCGCAGCAAATCTGAAGATCTGGGCCATCAGGAGTTTATCCTGACCTACAAAAGTTTCGAACCGATTGGCCCGGCCTGTTTGCCGGTCTGACAGTCAATACACTAATGGAAGTGAGATAAGTATGGTACGACTGACCGGAAAACGCGCCCTTGTCACCGCCGCAGGCCAAGGCATTGGCCGCGCCTCGGTGTTGGCCATGGCACGCGCAGGGGCCGAGGTGCTGGCGACTGATGTGAATGAGGCAGCCTTAGCCGCGCTGGCCGCCGAGGGCATTGCAACCCGGGTGTTGAACGTCCGCGACCCCGCCTCGATTGAGGCGGCGGTACAGGCGGCTGGCCCGCTGGACGCCCTGTTCAACTGCGCGGGTTTTGTGGCGGCAGGCTCGATTCTGGACTGTGACGAGGCGCAATGGACCTTCTCGATGGACCTGAACATGACCGCGATGTACCGGATGTGCCGGGCGTTTTTGCCGGGGATGATTGCGGGCGGTGGCGGCAGCATCATCAACATGGCCTCGGTCGCGGGGTCGATCATCGCGGCCCCCAACCGCTTTGTTTATGGGGCAACCAAGGCCGGCGTGATCGGCCTGACCAAAAGCATCGCCGCCGATTTCATCACCCAAGGCATCCGCTGCAACGCAATCTGCCCCGGCACGGTGGAAAGCCCGTCACTGGACCAGCGCCTGCGGGACACCGGCGATTACGATGCCGCCCGCGCCGCCTTCATTGCCCGCCAGCCCATTGGGCGCATCGGCAAGCCCGAGGAGATCGCCAGTCTGGTCGTCTATCTGGCCAGCGATGAAAGTTCCTATACCACCGGGGTCGCTCATGTGATCGACGGCGGTTGGGCAAATACCTGAGGAGGCGGCGATGAAACTCTTGCGACACGGCCCTTCGGGGGCCGAAAAGCCCGGACTTTTGCACAGCGACGGCTCGGTGCGCGATCTGACCGGGCTGGTGCCCGATATCGGTGGCGCTGTCCTGTCGGATGCAGGCCTGGCCATGCTGCGTGGGGTTGATGCAAGTGCGCTGCCCGCCCTGCCAGTTGGCACTCGCCTTGGCCCCTGTGTTGCTGGCACAGGCAAGTTCATCTGCATCGGTCTGAACTATTCGGACCATGCCGCCGAAACCGGTGCCGCTGTGCCGCCCGAGCCGATCATCTTCATGAAGGCCACTTCAGCGATCTGTGGTGCGAACGATGAGGTGATCATCCCGCGCGGCTCGGAAAAGACCGACTGGGAGGTCGAAATGGGTGTGGTTATCGGCCGGGTCGCGCGCCATGTGACCGAGGCCGAGGCATTGGCCTATGTCGCGGGCTATTGCGTCATAAACGACGTTTCCGAGCGCGCCTTCCAGATCGAACGCGGCGGCCAGTGGACAAAAGGCAAAAGTGCTGACACCTTCGGCCCTATCGGCCCCTGGCTGGTGACCCGCGACGAAGTACCCGATCCGCAGAACCTGTCGATGTGGCTCGAGGTCGACGGCCACCGCTTCCAGAACGGCTCGACCCGCACGATGGTGTTCGGCGTGGCGCATCTGATCAGCTACATCAGCCAGTTCATGAGTCTGCATCCCGGCGATATCATCTCAACCGGCACTCCGCCCGGCGTGGGGCTGGGCCAGAAGCCGCCGGTCTATCTGCGCGCAGGGCAGGTCATGCGGCTGTCGATCGAAGGACTAGGAGAGCAGCGGCAGAACGTCGTTGAATACACAACTGCCTGAAGGTGACGCTCGACAGTGATCTGCACAACCGCCTGCGTGCCGTTGAGGGCGAGCGCAACGTTCTGACCGGCCGCCGCCGGACAGAGCGATTTCGCTAAGGGTTCCGGTCGGGCATCGCGAGGCGCTGGCCGTGATGCAACCCGGCACGCTTTTGGAGCAATGGCAGGTCTTACAGGCCTGTGTTGCCGCCGATACGATCGTAATCGTAGAGGCCGCCAATACCGGGTTGACCGAAGGATCGACCCCCAATGGTACCAGCCGCCCGGCCTTGCGGGCCTTTTGAATGGCCTCGCGCGACAGCCCGGAGTAGCTGGATTATTCCCGCTTGTTCATACCGTCTATGTCGCTGTCTGTTCAAGTTAAAGAAATGATATTGGTTGTTATTCAGTTGATTACACTCCGGGAACAGAGCGAATCTGATTGCACGAAAACGATGCAACTCACCCCTGAGACCATGCCATGACCACAGCCACCGCCAAAGGCCCTAGCGAGGCCTTGTTGATGGAGATCGCTGCCAAGCATCTTCACTTGGAGACGCTGGAAACCCGCAACAGCGACGGCCTCGACTTCCACGATGTTGCGGTCTGGTCGATCCGCGCCGCACTGGAAGCGGCATTTGCCGGTGGCCAAGCTGCAACGCGCTGAACAGGAGAACGGCCATGAAGACCCGCCGCGCGACCGACAATTCCAAAGCCCTAGACGCCTTCATGACCACCAAGTTCCAGATCGACGCGATGCTGGAGCGGCTGAAGGTCCAATGCGACGATCACTTCGAGACCCACCCAGACGAGATCAACTGGGGCCATGTCGCCATCCTGAACCATTACGCCAGTCTGCTGCGCCAAATCACCGACAGTGCCTTCAAGGAGGGCGAACATGCCGCTTGATCCCGCCGAGCGCCATCAGATCGAACAGGATGCCATCACCGCCGCTTGGAAGGCCGACCGCCTCGTCGCCTGTGAAGAGGCCATCGCCCTGCTGCGCGAAATTGCCGAACTGGACCGCGACGACGATGGCGACGTGATCATTGGCACGGATGCCGACGACTACAACGACCTGATGTCGCGGATCACCGCCTTCCTTGCCACCAACGTCCAATAGGGGAACGCCATGACATGCTGACCGAAACCCAGACCATCATCTTCAGCGCCGGGGCCCAGCGCCCCGACAACATCGCCCTGCCGCTGCCCAAAGGGCTTGCCGGTGCGGCGGCGAAGATGGCCGTTACCAAGATGATCGAACATGGCTGGGTGCAAGAGGTCGATGCCAACCTGCGGCGGAATGAGCCGCTCTGGCGCGAAACTGGCGATGGCCACGGCACCACGCTGGTGGTCACCGATGCTGGCTTGCTGGCCATCGGAATTGAACCGATTGTGGTAAAGACAAGAGTGGCGAGCCGTGGCGGTGCCAAGGCCCAGTCTGAGGTGAAAAACCCTACGTTGCGCACGGGAACAAAGCAGGCGCTGCTGATCGCCATGTTGCAGCGCACCGATGGGGCGACAATGGCAGAGATCATCGCTGCGACAGGGTGGCAGGCTCACAGCGCCCGAGGTGCGATGTCGGGCGCGCTGGGCAAGAAACTCGGGCTGGCGGTGGTTTCTGCAAAAGAAGATGCTCGGGGCCGGTCGCACAAGAACCAGAGCACGATCTTGGTGGCAGGCTTCAGCCCGCGCTGCTGGATAGCCCAGACGGTTGCCTTGTGGCTCATGGCGCCACCCGCCGCGCTGGGCGGACGCGGCTGGTGAACCCATTGTCGGCCAACGCGCCCAGCGCATCGTCAAGGCTGTGGACCAAAGCCCAGCCGAAACCCTGCGCCAGCACCGCGTCGCGAAACGCCTCTTGGTCGGGGCGCAATCGACCCTTGGGTGCCTTCAGTTCCAGAAACAGGACGCGCCCATCGCACATCACCATTAGATCGGCAAAACCGGCGTCGACGCCCATGCCGACCAAGATCGCCTGACGCTTTGCGCCGCGGGGCCCGGGTTCGGTCACCTCGTTGGCGCAATGGTGGATGATGGCGGTGCGGGGCAGGGCTACGCGCAGTGCCTGAACCACGGCACGCTGGAGATCGGCCTCGGGGGTATGGCGGCGGGTCATCTGGCCGACTCCCTTCGCTGATCCCTGCGTTGGGCTTGGCGGACCGGCCGCCGCGCCTCGATCACCACCAGAAGAACGCGAGCGTCCTTCCGTTCGGCAGCGGTGTTGCGATGGTTGACAAGGACGTTGCAGGCGAGCCGGATCAGGTGATCGCTGTGATGGGCGACGTCGGCGATGACGGCGCGGGCTTCGGCCAAGCGATCAGCAGGCCAGTTGGTTGGGCTGCGGCGGGGCAGGTTCATGACCGCCCCCGCGTTTTCCGCATTGGGTGCACCTGTTCTTGGGCGCGAATCCAATCCTGGACCGATGCGCGCCGGTACTGTCCGAGCAAGCCGCAGGCATAGCCATTGCGGAGTGGTTCTGAGAAGAAATCTATACTTCCAGCCTGCCGGCCGCACACAATTTCCAAAATTCTTACCCGGCCTAAACGATGGGGTGGATTTCCCGGCGCCAGCCGAGCGGCAGCTTTGCGGAACGCTGCGCCGCAGCATTCTTAGTTGCTAACCGGCAGCAATGGGCCGGGTGTGTTGCTTCATTCCAGATTGACGCTGCCGAGGCGCGGAGCATGGACGTGTGTTTGTACAAGGAATGCAGCAGCTACGCCCGCGACAGCGCCGAACAGGTGTGCCTCCCAAGAGACGCCCGGTTGACCCGGCAAAACGCCCCACAGAATGGAGCCATACAACACACCGACCACCAGTGCGGTACCCAGCGTGATCAGCGAGCGATCCACCAAGCCGCGCGCCACAAGGAAGCCGAACCAGCCGAAGACCAGCCCGGACGCACCGATATGGATGGCGGAACTTCCGAACAGCCAGACGATACCGCCACCGAGGCCGATCACCACTGCGTTCACAGTCAGCAAGGCCCGCGTGGTCGTGGCCACCAGCAACCCACCCATCACCAAGAGCGGTGGCGTATTGGCCATCAGGTGCGCGAAGCTTCCGTGCAGGAGGGGCATAGCGATGATGCCATCCAACCCGCTGAGGTGTCTGGGGATCAGGCCGAAGGATGGGTTCAAGCCGTAGCCTGTGATCCAATTGACGACGTGGACCGCCCAGAGCAGTGCGACAAAGGCCAAAAGCGCCGAGGCGCGCCGAAAGAATGCGCGCATGTGATCCTGTTTTTTCATGTCGGCGAACGTATACGTCTCCACAGCGCCTTCAACGGCTTTCGCGCGCAGCACAGAATGCCGTCTCTGAGAGCGGGAGTTCGAGGCGGCCAACCTTTTCACGCCTCAACCTAAGCGAATGGCTGCTTCCAGATAGCTGCAATGCGGCATCCGAAGCTCTTCTCTTTGGCAGCTCTTGGCCGACTGGGTCGACGGCAGTCGAACCGACTTAAGGGGCCGAACACGTCGACCCGGCTCTGGCCAAGCTGGACGGGCCCGATCCCGCACTGCCGCATGACCGCTTCGAGCCCATCGTAATTTCTTACGAGCCGGACTTCCTATGACAAGACGCGTTCGCCCGAGACGGCCTAGCTCAGGTCCACGAGGGTAGATGGTGATCGAGAACCCGTGCATGTAAGTGTCGAAGATCTAGCGATCTCGCCCCACGCTCTCTGCCTCCCTGACATTTTTCTCGTTCAGTGTCAGCCTGTTGATCAAGAGTTTCTCCCCATCTGCTCGTCCGAGATGAGGCTTGGACTCGCGCCCAGATTAAGCAAAGCATGGCAGCAGAGCCGGAATGGGGTGCGGGAACGCCGTTCCGGTGGAGAAGTCTGACGGCGCTGTAGGCAGAGATAGGAACACGGCGCAACGGCAGCAGGGCCTTTATCTGGTTTCGGCGAAACGCGCAGGCGTCTCGTGGCTGAAGTGTGTTATCTCGCCACTGAGGCAGGCGTTTTCTACGGCGACAGCAACCCGGATATTCCGCCGCGTCGCAGTCGAGAGCTCCGGGTCATCCAGCGCTTCGATCAGGAAGTTGCGCCATGCGGTGCGGGGTGCTGAGCCTGTGACCCGTTCGCTCCGGTTGTCTGCGGATTTGTCCCAGATGGCACCAATACGAGGCGACCACACAACGTCCCCCAGAAGGGCCAGACGGCCCCAGCCGATCTTATCTTAGCCAAACCTGACCCCCTCGGGAAATCCCATGCTCTCCACAAGGCATCTTTTCCACGTTCCGGCCGTGCTCGACGAGACGATCATAGGCCCGGAACTCATTGTCTCGAAAAAACAGGCAAGCGGTCCGCGACTGTCAGATCCGATTCCGAAACCGTGCTGTTTTGCAATACGATCCAGGGAAATCTCGCCCCATGCATCCGCATAAAGCACGGCTTGCGGAAATTCTGCCATAAGAACCAGCATCTCTGAGACGTGATGGTCCTCCCAAGTGTCATCTGCATCCAGAAACAGGATGACTTCCCCACGCGCAACTTTCCAACCTGCGTTGCGGGCAGCCGCGGCGCCTTGGTTTTCCTGTCTGATCAAATGAAGAACACTTGCGTGCGCAGGGTTCCCTGCCGCCCAGTCTCGCACCACATCGCCCGAGCCATCCGTGGAGCCGTCATCCACCACGACAAGTTCAAAAGCGACGTCTGCCAGGCAGCAGGACCGAGCATCGAGTTGCGTACCGGACGCCCCACCCCATGGAGGAATTTCTCTACCCCTTTCAGCCAGATATAGGGAAACAAGGCCTCGCCCATGCGGGTTAGGAACAGGTACTTGTAGTTCAGCACATTCATCAGCCGTTTCGGCATCTTCCAGATCAGGCTACGGGCAACGACTGTGACCTGCTGCGCCTCGCCAGAAAGGCCAACCGCGATATCGCAAGACGACTTGCCGTAACCGATGACGACGACATGCTTGCCGCGCGCATCTGCGGCGTTCAGGAATTGCGACGAATGGCATATGATCCCGCCCGCCGCCTTGAATGCAGCCTCTCCTGCGAAAGAAGGGATTGCGGGCGTCGAAAAGATCCCGTTCGCGACAACCAGAAAATCAAACTGTTCTCGCGTCGTTTCGCCACCTTCGTGTCGAGCAGAAATCGTCCAGACACCCGCGCCATCTTGTTCCGCCTTTTCGACCAGCGTGTTCAGCCGCACCCGGCAAAGCACGTTGAACTTTTTGGCATAAGACTCAAGATACGCCTGCACTTGGGCGCCCGACGGCCATTCCGGATAGTCTGTAGGCATTGGGAAGTCCGACAGATGGTACGTGTCCTTGCCATTCTGGGTCGACAGGCCGGGATACTGGCGCGTCTTGCTCCACACCCCGCCGACATCGGGGGCCTTTTCAAAAACGACACAGTCATGGCCAAAGTCTGCCAGATGGCGGGCGGTGGTCAAACCCGCAAATCCTGCCCCGATGATCGCAATGCGCATCTCGCTTGCCCCCCTTAAGCCATCAACAGTGGAATTGCAGGCAGGGCGCGTTCCGGCCCCATCGCGGTGTAACCACCATCCACCGCAAGATCGGTGCCCGTGATGAAACTCGCCTCGTCTGAACAAAGGAACAGCACCGCAGCGGCCACTTCTTCGGGGTTGGCCACACGTCCCAACAAGTGGAAGGGAGCCGCTACGCCGTCAGTCTTGGCGCGGTCGCCGCCGGTCAGCTGATCCATGATGTTTGACCAAGTCCAGCCTGGACTGACAGAGTTGGCACGAATGCCCTCGGGGGCAAGGTCCATCGCCTGATTGCGGGTCAGTTGCAGGATCGCGGCCTTGGACACCGGGTAAAGCCAGCGCCCCGTTTGTGCCACCCGGGCAGAAATCGAGCCAAAGTTGACAATCGCCCCCTTGGTCGCAGCCAAGTCCGCCCTTGCGGCCTGCATCAACATCACCGAACCCACGATGTTCACATCAAGGCTTTCCAGCCACTCGGCCCGTGTCGAGCCCCCCCATTGTCGAGATAGGAACAAGCGACATTCACCAGAAAATCGATCCGCCCAAAAGCATCCCGTGCAGCCTGCACCAGTGCTGCGATCTGAGCATCATCGCGCAGGTCGCATTGCGTAAAGGCAACGCCATCGCCCACCATTTCGGCTCCAGCCTGGGCGTTGATTTCACCGATCATGACCCGCACCCCGGCGTCACGAAAGGCAGCGACCACTGCTTGTCCGATCTTTGTCGCACCACCCGGTACGATCGCCACTTTTCCTGCCAATCCGCGCATCTGCCCCCCCCATCGATCTGCCGATGTGTTTTGAATTTAAATGATGTTGCGTGTTTGGCAGGGACGGCGCTATCCTTGTTGCGAAGGGACTATCCGCGAAGCGAAACCGTCCGCGCTCATTTAAGGCGCGTGCAGGGGAAACATCCGATGCAGCAGCCTGATTTGCCGCGCGATGCCGTAACTGCCCCTTTGGCGCAGCACGTCCTTTTTGCTTCGCGCGACCTTGACGAGGCCCGAGATCGGGTGGCGCGGGTGTTTTGTCCGCACCGGCTTGAGACGATTGGTGTGCGCGCGCGGCTGGCTGCCCGCCACCATCATCTGCGCGGCGAACGGTTGTCTTTAAACTACATCGAATATGGTGCGCGCACGCTGATTGATCCGGGCGAGCTGCGGTCGTTCTATCTCTTGCAGATCCCGGTGTCGGGTGGCGCGAACATTCGCAATGGCCAGGACTGTTATCTATCCGATATGGGTGCCGCCGGCGTTCTGAACCCGCATCGGGCGACGAGAATGGTTTGGGAAGCAGGCACCCGACAAGTGCTGGTCCAGATCGAGCGTGATGCCCTTAATGACCATGCCGCATTGCACTTGGGGCTGGCACCGGGGCTTCTAACCTTTGATGGGCCGCTGGACCTGACGCGACCGGAGGGTGCTGCACTCCGGCGCTTGATTGCCTTTTTGGTGGCAGAGGCAGACCGCAACGCAGTCCCGATCGGGTCTGGCATGATGGGGCGACAGATCGAGGCGGCTGTGATGTCGGGTCTTCTGGCGGCGCACCCCGCCGGTCACGTGGCAACTAGGGAAATCGAACCGGCGCGCCCTCGTCATTTGCGCCTCGCAATGTCGCATATCGAGGCGCATCTCGATCAGCCGTTGACGGTCGAGGATATAGCTGTCGCCGCCGGTACCAGCTCGCGAAGCCTTCAGATCGCATTCCGCCAGCATTGTCAGGCGACGCCGATGAGCTAGTGGCGTGATCGGCGGCTGGACCAAGCGTACGACGATCTGGCGATGGGCGGCTCAACAGTTACAGATGTCGCGCTGCGATGGGGATTTACCCATTTCGGGCGCTTTTCCTCGGCGTTTCGTGCCCGCCATGGCGTCATTCCGCGCGATGTGTGCAAAGGAAAACAGCGCTAAAGCACACCCGTTACAGCGTCGATGTGAAGTTCGACCTGCTGAGTTCAACTTTTTGCGGTAAAGTCGAAGGATCCACCATTGGCCTTTTCAGGAAGTGGCACGGCGCAAAAGGGCCGTGTCAGAAAAGTGCATCTTGGATCGCGGCAACACTTTTTGCGCGACCGTCGGCAATGGGCCGAACACGTCGGCACCTTCGCAAAGGGCGGGAATGCGGACTGATGCATGTGCGGCAAACCTATAAGCGTTCCAGCAGAAGCGGCTATTCGACCTCGATGCCAGCAGCGGGCGACGTTATTGGTCTGGATAGGCGCAAGGAGCCCACACCGGCCATTCAGCCAGACCGCTTTGAGGCAAAACCATTCGCAAGCCCAGCAACAGCAGCAACCTGCTCGGTGCAACTTGCACCTGCTTGTCCCCAACCCATGCGTGACCGGCGCCGTCTAGAACGTCCGGTATAGAACTCATCTGTCATTGTTCAGCATGGTCCTGGTGCATGGCCTATGGCAGGGCATGCAGCGGGGCGCGCAAGAATTGTCATCCTCACGCGCCCACACGTCAAGCAGAGGCGTTAGTTGGCGTAGTTTGGCATCGCTTTAAGTTGCTCTTGCGTTGCATTAACAGTGAACACGACCTCTTTGCTGTCGGGGTCGGTCACTAGACGAAGCATGTCCGAGGTCAGGGCAACCGGCTTTTCGCCCATCCCCAGAAATCCCCCGACATCAACGACTGCGCCGGTGATTTTGTTGTCCGCACCGATTGCCACCGCACTGATCTCGCCCACGTCCTCACCGTTCGGCCCGTAGACCCGCTTGCCGATGAGGTCTGTGTCGGTCATCATACCATAGTCGACCATCTGGCCGTCCGTCATCGCGGTCCCGGCTTCTGGCACCGGTGCCGTCGCAGTGTCGGTGGCAGTCGTGTCAGTGGCAGTATTGCTGGTTTCGGTCATACCGTCTTGGGTTGCAACTGTCGCATCAAACACCATGTTCTCGTCAAACGCCGGAGCACTTTCCAGCGCGGCCTTGTTGCCCTGAAACACAAGGAAGTAGTCATCCGGGCTGGCGCTGTCGGGCACCATCGCCAGGCTGGCCATCGACACGGCAACCGTCTTTTCGCCCATACCGAGAAATCCGCCGAAATCGACCAGAACGGCTTCGTTGTCGCCGGCCATGGAAATGATGATGTCCGAAATCTCTCCGGCATCTTCCCAGTCAGTATTGGCTTGCGCAAGGGCGGTGTCCGAAAGACCGGTGGTGTCAGCTTCGGTCACATAGACCCGCTTGCCGATGAAATCCGAGGCGCGAACGCCCTGTTCAAGGCCTGCCAGATACGGCGATGTCGCGTCCTGAGCAACAGCGGGAACGGCGAGTGACAGCACAAGGGCCGTAGTTCCAAAAAGTTTCTTCATTGCAGTCTCCTGTTTTGTTGAAAGGCGGGCACCGAGGGTCCGTCGCCGTGTCATCTCAACAGGAAGAACACCTTGGAACTGAATCTGTTCCCTTTTGAGCCCCAGATTATTCCGACGAGGTTCTGGAACCATGTGCATCAAGATGCATTGGGGCGTAAACGACGCCCATGGGCACGGCACGCAACTGGCGGGCCTTTCGCTCTACGGAGACCTGCTGCCGGTGATCCAAAGCAACAAGCCGGTGCATGTCAGGCACCGTCTGGAGTCCGCCAAGATCATTCCTGATGCGGGTCAGAACCCCCATCATCTGCTGGGAGCGCTGGTGCTCAAGGCTGTCAACGCGGTCGAGGCAAATGCAGAGCGAGGCCGGACTTTTTCCATCGTCAGTAAGACTGATGAGGACACGCCTCACGAAGGCGCACCGCCATCGTGGTCGAGCGAAATCGACCAGCTCACATCCGATGTGTCAGGTAACAAGCATCGAAAGTGGCTGTTTGTGATCTCGGCGGGCAACACGGACCAGAACCGTTTCCAGGGAGCCGCCGCGATCCCCAGCATCGCGGCATTCTTCAGCGCCCCCATGAGCTCCACCCACGGGCGTCAATGCCGCAAAGCGGCTTAGTCCTTCCGCCCATCTGGTCGCAGCGTGAAGCATCCCCCGGAAATGACCGCTGCGCGTGCAAACGGCAGTTTCGTCCCGCATAGCTGACACTGGCACTGTCAGAGAAAAATCACTGTGTGGGGATTTCGATCGCCTAACCTCGCGAAATGAGTAAACCCAGTCCCTTTCTGTACTTCAAGACCAGCCCAGAAATCATCCGTCTGGCGGTTATGATGTATGTCCGTTTCCCGCTGTCGCTGCGCAACGTGGAGGATCTGCTGCATGAACGCGGCATCGAGATCAGCCATGAAACCGTGCGGTTCTGGTGGAACCGGTTCGGCCCGTTATTCGCAGCGGAAATCCGGAAACGGCGGGTTTCGGCGATGCGATCAAGCCACTGGCGTTGGCATTTGGATGAGGTCTTCGTAAAGATCAACGGAGAGCGGCACTATCTTTGGCGGGCCGTGGACCACGAGGGCGAGGTTCTTGAAAGCTTTGTGACAAAGCGGCGC
>JANNAF010000091.1:0-6028 GCA_031384005.1 Rhodobacterales bacterium
GGGCGGTAATCGGGGCGGTCGTCACGCCGTTGTTCGCCGCGTTGATCGTTCCGTTGATCGCGGTCGCCCTGCTGACGGTCGCGCTGTTGGTTCTGGCCACCATTCTGGCCGCCATTCTGACCGCCGTTCTGGCCGCCATTCTGACCGGTGTGCTGACCACTATTCTGGTTGTTTGACTGCTGGTTTTGCTGACGGCTTTCCTGTTCCGCAGCCATTTCGCGATTCGCCTCTGCCAACAGGCGCGTGTAATGCTCGGCATGCTGCAAAAAGTTTTCGGCGGCAACACGGTCATTTGACAACTGCGCATCGCGGGCCAGGAACTGATATTTTTCGATCAGCTGAGCGGGGGTTCCACGGACCTTGCCCTCGGGGCCGGAACTGTCAAACACACGGTTGATGATATTGCCCAGAGTACGAGGGCGGCTCGTTTTCGAACGCGAACGGGATTTGGAAGAGCGCATAGGGTCCTTTGATCCAGATGGCCGCTTGATCTGCTCTTGACACATTCCGGTGTCTTTGCCCCCGATTGGGCCCCCCTTGATGGGAGTGTGCAGTCAAGTTCGGGTTGGCACGCGCCTCAGGCTTGACCGATTGTTGGCCCGCCCCGTTTCGCGTGAGGGTGAATAAACATGGGGCGGCACGGCTGACAAGGGTTTTTTGTGATTTTGGCCTAATTCCAGCAAGATTGCAGGCAATATCCGCCCATCACCCCGGTTTCACGGCTGTGACGACCCGGTCGCGGCCATCCATGTCTTGCCGCACCTGCGGCGATTGCAGCCCCGCTGCCACCATCATCGCCACGACTGCCGATGCCTGTGTCGGGCCGATTTCAACCATCAGAACGCCCCCAGACACAAGATGGGCCGCAGCACCGGCGGTGATGGCGCGGTAAGCCCCCAGACCATCGCCACCATCCGTCAATGCCATGTGCGGTTCGTGGTCACGCACCTCGGGTGCCAGTCCGGGCATTTCGGCGGCGGCGATGTAGGGCGGGTTCGACACGATCAGATCGAATTGCTGATCCACGGGGTCGTACCAACTGCCTTGGCGCAGCACTATCGAACCTTCCATGCCATAGTCATGCCGGTTGCGCATGGCCACGGCGAAGGCTGCCTGGGACAGTTCAACCCCAAAGCCCCAAGTGCCGGGACGTTCCAGAAGCAGCGTCAGCAGGATGCAGCCTGTCCCAGTGCCAAGGTCCAGCACATTACCAAACGGCACCGTCAGCGCCGCTGCGATCAGGGTTTCGGTTTCGGGACGCGGGTCCAGCACATCCGGTGTCACCCGGAACGGCCGCCCCCAGAACAGCCGCTGGCCGATCAACTGGCTGACAGGCTGGCGGCGCGAACGAGCGGCGACGCTGTCGGAAAACTTCAGTTGGGCAGCGGCTGTGATTTCGTCGGCCAGATGCAGTGTCACACGGTCAGGGGCAATCGCGCAGGCATAGGCAAGCAGTAACCTTGCGTCGCGGGGGGCATCCTCGATCCCCGCCTCCCGCAGACGGGGAATGGCTTGAATCAAGGCTTCGGAAAGTGTCATCCCTCCATCTCGGCCAGTTTGGTGGCCTGATCGTGGGCGACAAGAGCGTCGATCACCTCGGACAGGTCACCCGCCATAACCTGCCCCAAAGAGTATAAGGTCAGGTTAATGCGGTGGTCGGTCATGCGGCCTTGGGGGAAGTTATAGGTGCGGATGCGTTCGCTGCGATCGCCCGAGCCAACCTGCGCCTTGCGGTCGGCGGCGCGGGCACCGTCAACCCGGTCCCGCTCCATCTGGTAAAGCCGCGCGCGCAGGACCTGCATGGCCATGTCGCGGTTACGGTGCTGCGATTTCTGGGCCGAGGTCACGATCATTCCGGTGGGCAGGTGCGTGATCCGAACGGCGCTGTCAGTGGTGTTGACGTGCTGGCCGCCTGCGCCAGACGCGCGCATGGTGTCGATCCGGATGTCTGAGGGCGGGATTACAAGGTCGACTTCCTCGGCCTCGGGCAAGACCGCGACCGTGGCAGCCGAGGTGTGGACGCGGCCTTGCGCTTCGGTCTCGGGGACGCGCTGGACCCGGTGCACGCCGCTTTCAAACTTCAGTTTGGCAAAGACGCCTTCACCCTTGACCGACACCGAAACCTCTTTGATGCCGCCCAGATCGCTGTCTTGCTGTTCCAGAATCTCGAAGGTCCAGCCCTGCCCTTCACAGTATTTCTGATACATTTTAAGCAGATCGCCGGCGAACAACGCCGCCTCGTCCCCGCCGGTACCGGGGCGGATTTCAAGGATGGCAGGCCGGGTGTCAGCGGCATCCTTGGGCAGCAATGCCAATTGCAAGCGGTGTTCCATTGCCGGGATCCGCGATCTGAGAAGCGGCAGTTCCTCCTCGGCCAAGGACCGCATTTCGGGATCGGACAGCATCGCCTCAGCCTCGGCCACATCGTCAAGTGCTTGACGATAGGCTATAATCTCTTCTGCAATCGGTTTGAGGTCCGAATATTCCCGCGACACGGCGGCAATCTCGGCGGGGGCGGCGCCTGCGTTCAGGCGCGCCTCGAGATACTCGAAACGCTGGGTGATCTGGGCGAGTTTATCCAATGGAACCATAGGCTGGGTTTGGCGATTTGTCAGGCCGTGGTCAAGGGGGTCACATCTGCTGCAACCATGTCGTCAAGCGGGCAGCGTTCACGCCAAGATCGCTGCCGCCAAACCGCAGGCGGGCGTAAACATCAAGCCGCGTGCCCTGTGGCGTCTGGGCAGCCTGCGCCGTGATATAGTCCGGAAATCCCATGATCCGGGACCGCGACACCCATGTCATGCGCCCCTCGGCCGGGCTTCCGGCCAACAGGGTTGTGCGCGGATAGGCCACGGCCACGGCAGACAGTTTGGTCAAGACCTGCACCGGATCGCCCGGCAACAGGCAGGTGGCGCGCGCGCCGCCGGTTTGGACGCGAATATGTTCGGCGCAGTTGCCATCCGTTGCCACCGATCCGTCGGCCACAGCGATATGCCAGACCGCCGGGTCGCTTGGTGCCAGCCGGATCGCCAGAACAAGGGCGATGGCGACCGCAAAGATCGTCAGGATTATTCCACCGCCCATCGCCATTTTGCGTCCCTTACCTTTGCGTCCTGGCCCAATGGTACAGGCAAATCAGTTCATATCCGATATGTGCCCCGGCAATCGCCGTTGCCCCGGTTGTGTCATAGGGTGGCGACACTTCGACCACGTCGCCACCAACCATGTTAATCCCGGCAAGGTCGCGCAGCATCGCCGCCGCCTGCCAGGAATGGAGTCCACCCCAGACCGGCGTGCCAGTGCCGGGGGCGACCGACGGGTCCAGTGCGTCGATATCAAAGGTCAGGTAAACCTTTGTATCATCAACGATATCCTTGATTTTTGCCACAGCCGCCGCCGTGCCCTTTTCATGGACTGCACGGGCGTCGATGACATGGAAACCCAGATAATCCTCGGTCGTGGTGCGTATCCCGATCTGGACCGACCGTTTGGGGTCGACATAGCCCATCTTGACCGCCTTATACATCATGGTCCCGTGGTCGATCCGGGTCATGTCATCATCGGGCCACAGGTCAGAATGGGCATCGAAATGCACCACAGACAGGGGGCCATACTTTTCAAAATAGGCCTTCAGGATGGGCAGGGTGATATAGTGATCCCCGCCCAAGGTGATGGTCCCTGCCCCGGCAGACAAAATTGTGCGGATGTGCTGTGTCAGGGTTTCGGGAAAGTCGCTGGTCTTGGCATAGTCGAAGGCGCAGTCGCCATAATCGATAATGTTCAACTCTTCCAACGGGTTGGTCGGCCAGCCAAAGGGCGGATCATAGGGCATCAGGCTTGACGCCTCACGGATTGCCCTTGGGCCAAAGCGGGTCCCGGCGCGGTGGGTGACGGCCTGATCAAAGGGCACGCCGGTCACGGCAAGGTCCACGCCGGTCAGGTCTTTGGTATAGGTGCGGCGCAGAAAGGAAGTGGCACCCCCAAAGGCGTTTTCAAAGGCAAGGCCGCGCAGGCCTGTGCGGGTAAAGGCGGTGTCAACTTGGGTTTTGGCGTCTTCTAGGGCCATGGCAATCTCGGGGTTTCAAAGCGCGCTATCGTTGGGGCCGGAGACGCCGCTGATCCGGTGAAAGATGTGTAGATCGTGGGGCGGGGTTGTCAACGGGCCGCACCGTGCGCTGGAATAATCAACGGATTTCATTGAATAAATCCAAAGGTTAACGACCTACAATGCACCTACATTGCCTCTACAATGCCTCTATGGCTTTGCCAAGGCTGCGGCGCTGGCCTGGTCGTTAACCATTCGGTGCGAATCGGGGTGGTCACCCCAGCCGGACCCCCTCGCGCACCAGATCGTCCGTCACCTGACGTATCGCCTTTTCCAGAGTTTCGGCGATGAAATCGACATCAGAGGTCGTGATGATCAGGGGGGGCGACATCACGTTCAGATGGCCGATCGGGCGGACGATCAGGCCCAGGCTTTCAGCCACGTTCGAGATGCGTTTGCTTTCGTTCACACCATCGGGCAGCAGTTCCTTGGTGTGTTTGTTGGCGACATTCTCGACGCAAAGCATCAGTTTGCGGCCCCGGACCTGACCGACCAGGGCCAAGAGTTCCAGCTCCTTCATGCGCGTTTCGAAATAGGCACCGACGCGCGTGGCATTGCCTAACAAATCTTCACGTTCCATGATTTCGATGTTCTTCAGGCCCGCCGCACAGGCGACCGGATGGCCGGAATAGGTAAGGCCAGAGGTGAACCAACGTTCGCCGCCCTTAGCCATCACATCCCAGATCCGGTCGGAAAAGATCAGCGCACCCAGGGGGATATAGCCCGAAGTCAGGCCCTTGGCCGAGGTGATCATGTCAGGCTGCACGCCAAATTCGGACAGGCTGGCGAACCAATGCCCCAGACGGCCAAAGGCGGTGACAACCTCGTCTGCGATGAACAGGATGTCGTGACGCTGGCAGACGTCCCACATCCGTTTCAAATACCCCTCTGGTGGGATGATGATGCCGCCGGATGCCTGAATGGGTTCCGCGATAAAACCGCCGATACGGTCAGCGCCGACGCGGGCAATCAGGGCCTCGAACTCGGCCACCAGATCGTCGCAGAACTGCGCCTCGGTCATACCCTCGGGGCGGCGGTAGGGGTTGGGGCAGCGCAGGTGATGGATGCCGTCGGTTTTATAGCGAAACTCCTCGACCCGGTCGCCGGGGCGTTTGCCGACCGATTGCGACAGGTAGGTGGACCCGTGATAGGAATAGTCGCGCGCCACGATGTCTGTCTTGGTCGGGTTGCCATTGGCGTGGTGGTAATAGCTGACCATCCGCACGGCAGTATCGACAGCGGTTGACCCACCCGTGGTGAAATGGACGCGGTTCAGATCGCCGGGGGCCAGTTCTGCAATCCGCGCCGACAGCAGGGCAGCCGGGCCATTGGTCATATCGACGAATGTGTTGGAAAAGGCCAACCGTTCCGCCTGTTCGGCAATCGCTGTTCCCATTTCGCGGCGGCCCAGCCCGATGTTGGTACACCACAAGCCCCCCACGGCATCAAAATACCGCTTGCCCTCGGCATCCCACAAATAGGCCCCTTGCCCGCGTGCGATGACCAGCGCCCCGTCACGTTCAAAGGGACCAAAGTTGGTCCATGGATGCAGCGCATGGGCGCGGTCCATTTCCCACAGGTCCTGATTTGTCCGGGTCTGGGCGGCGGCGGTCATTTTGAATCTCCGGTCAATACGAGACACTGACCATAGCAAATGGATTGGGGCCGTCCAGCGTAATTTGATCAAAAGTTCAGAACAGGTCTTGCCTGGCCCTGGCGACGGTAAAGCCGTGGCCACCCGGATTGGTGCAGGTCATCCCTGACTTTTCCGAGATGCACCGAAACCCGCCAAGGTCGATCTGGTCGCCGTAGCCCAGCGTCATGCCGTTCGGATCGGCCACCGTGTCCCCCGCACAAACCCGTGCGCCCTGCATATCCTGCAATTCGACGGCAAAGGCATGGCCCCAGTCAAGGTCACAGTCC
>JANNAF010000102.1:0-1619 GCA_031384005.1 Rhodobacterales bacterium
GCACGAACACCCGACCCAAGCCCTGCTGGACGGCCTGACCATCCGCCGCGCCAAGGGCCGTTTGCACCGCCTGTCCATCGCCATCTGCGGCGACATCGCCCATTCCCGCGTCGCCCGGTCCAACATCTTTCTGCTGGGCAAGATGGAAAACCGGGTGCGGCTGATCGGGCCGTCCACGCTCATGCCCTCTGGCATCAACGAATTCGGCTGCGAGGTCTTTGACGACATGCGCGAGGGGCTGCGCGGCGTCGATGTCGTCATGATGCTGCGCCTGCAAAAGGAACGGATGGACGGCGGGTTCATCCCGTCCGAACGCGAATATTACCACCGCTACGGGCTGGACGCCGAAAAACTGGGTTTTGCGAAAGAGGACGCCATCGTGATGCACCCCGGCCCGATGAACCGGGGGGTCGAGATTGACAGCACCATCGCCGATGACATCAACCGTTCCGCCATCCAGACCCAAGTCGAAATGGGCGTCGCCGTGCGCATGGCCGCGATGGACCTGCTGGCCCGGAACCTGCGCGCGGCACGGGGTCGGGCGGCGGTGGGGGTCGAGGTATGAGCGTCACCATCTTAAAGAACGCCCGCCTGATCGACCCCGAAGGCGGGACGGATACGGTCGGCCATCTGGTCATGAAGGAGGGGGTTATCGCGGCGATTGCCCCGGTTTCGGGCGACGCGCCGGAAAAAACCTTCTCCGCAGGAAAGGTTTTGGACTGCACCGGCCTCTGCCTTGCCCCCGGCATCGTGGATATCGGCGTCAAGGTGACCGAGCCGGGCGAGCGGCACAAGGAAAGTTTCAAGTCCGCTGGTCGTGCCGCCGCTGCGAGCGGTGTCACCACCATCGTCACAAGGCCAGACACCAATCCCGCCATCGACACCCCCGAAATCCTCGAATTCATCGCCCGCCGGGCGCAGGCGGACTCGGTCGTCCGCGTCCTGCCGATGGCCGCGCTGACCAAGGGGCGGCTGGGCCGCGAGATGACTGAGATCGGGTTCTTGCAGGACGCAGGCGCGGTTGCATTCACCGATGGCGACCATGTGGTGACCGACAGCCGCGTCCTGTTCCGGGCGCTGACCTACGCGCGGTCGTTGAACGCTTTGGTCATCGGTCATGTGCAAGACCCCGGCCTGAGCATCGGGGCGGTTGCGACGACGGGCAAGTTTGCGTCCCTGCGCGGCCTGCCTTGGGTGCATCCGATGGCCGAACGGATGGCGTTGGACCGCGATATCGCCTTGGTCGAAATGTCGGGCGTCCGGTATCACGCGGACCAGATCACGACTGCCCGCGCCTTGCCTGCGTTGGAGCGGGCCAAGAGGAACGGCCTCGACATCACCGCAGGGGTCAGCATCCATCATCTGACGCTGAACGAACTGGACGTGGCGGATTACCGGACGTTCTTTAAGCTGACCCCGCCGCTGCGCCATGAGGATGACCGGATGGCGGTGGTCGAGGCTGTGGCAAGCGGGTTGATCGACATCATCTGTTCGATGCACACCCCGCAGGACGAGGAATCCAAGCGGTTGCCGTTTGAGGAGGCCGCAAGCGGGGCTGTGGGGCTGGAGACGTTGTTGCCCGCCGCTTTGCGCCTGTATCATGCAGGTCACATCGACCT
>JANNAF010000156.1:0-14600 GCA_031384005.1 Rhodobacterales bacterium
ATGATTGACCCCTTGTACCTGAACTTCCCCGCCAACCTGCCGGCCGAGGTGGGGCCGCTGGATCAGATCGAGCGCTATATAAGGGTGATGACGGATGCAGCTTGACGATGGTCTGGTCGACCAAACCCAGCTCAGCTTTCCTCCGGTGATCCCGCTGCGCAAATCGCTGCCGCAACTGCAAATCCGCGCCTTTGGCACGACACCCGCCCTGCATGTCACCGCCGATATCTATTTGCGCGACGACAGCTATTGGCGGCTGCGTTCGATCTATGAACTGGCGCTGACCTCGCAAACGCTGGCCATCACCGGGTTGGCGCTGGATGTGGGTGCGGGCTATGGCTGCTTTACCATTCCGTTTGCCCTTGCCAACCGCGGATGGACCGTCTGGGCCTTTGAACCCGATGCCGAGGCTTTTGCCGCCCTGTGCCAGAACATCCGCGCCCAGGGTCTGACCAATGTCTTTGCCATCAATGCCGCCGTCGGCCCCGCCATCGGCACCGGCCCCGCTAACGGCCCCGGCACCGAGGATTGGGCCAAACTGGCGCAGGCCCTCACCACCCTGGCCGGCGCCGGACCCGAGGATGCGGCCGCCATGGCTGGCCTGCGCTCCGTCCTGCAAGGTCAAAACTTTCGTCAGCATGTCGATATGCGCGGCATCGTCGAACTGGGCGCCCCCCTGTCGCCCGAGTTTGACAGCGTCACCTACCCCACCATCCCGGCCGAGGCGCTTTTGGTCCTGGCCCCGCGCTTTTTGAAACTGACCGCGCCCTTTGCCGAAACCGCCATCCTGTCCGGCCTCATTGATGCCGAACTGGATCACATCGTCGGCGAAAGCTGGACCCATCTGGCCTCGCACCTGATTTATGGGGCGGCCAAGGGCCTGCGCCAGACATGGATCCCGCGGGCCGGGGACCCGATGCTGCGCCTGCGCCGGACTGTCAGCATGAATGGCAACCGTCCGGGGCTGGACGTTGTCGTGGCCATGTACAATTCGGCCAACTGGATCCAGGAATGTGTGGACGGCATACTTGACGGTGCCAGCGAAGAGCTGCGCGTGCTGGTCGTCGATGACGGGTCCACCGATGGATCGGGCGATCTGGTGCGCAGCCTTTACGCGGACCGCAATCAGGTCGTGGTCCTGTCCAAGCTGAATGGCGGCTGCGCCTCGGCGCGCAACTATGGCCGCCTTCATTCCGACGCCAGCCATATCGCCTTTGTCGATGCCGATGATGTCTGCGATCCGGGATTGCATTCGGGCCTTCTGGAACTGGCACGCCATACCGGGGCCGAAATGGTTCAGGCCGGATTCGAGCTGTTGTACAGCGATCTGGACGGCCCGCGCAGCGAACCCTCTTACGAGGGGCAGTTGCCCGAAATCACCGACGCGCCGCGCCACAGTTTTGGTGCGCAAACCTGCTGCATGTTGCCCGCGCGCCTGTTGATGCTGGGCCAGCCCAGCATCTGGCGCCGGGTCTACCGCCGCGATTTTCTGGACAACCGCAAGATCTGGTTCCCCGAACATATCCGCGCCTTTGACGATCAGATCTTTCAATTGCTGACCCTGCAACAGGTGATTGACGTCCCCATGCTGGACGGCGTCGCCTACCGCTACCGTCAACACCCCGGCCAAGACATCCGCCAAGGCGACGAGCGCAGCTTTTATTCGCTGGAAATGTTCCGCCTGATGCTGAAACGCGGCGTCAGCGAAGGCTGGACCGACTTTGCGCCCATGCTGCAATCCTATGTCAACACGGTCAACTGGTGCTGGTCGGGCCTGCGCGCCGATCTGCGCCCGGCCTTTGAACAGGGCGCTGCCGAACTGTGGGTCTATGCGCAAAACACGCTGGATCCGGCAGCGTTTCAGGACCTGCCCGACAACCCCTTCGCCCCGCCGGACTTCGCCTATTACCTGCGCTGCCTGCGGGCCAAGTTACAGCCACTCGACCAGTCCTATGGCAATATCTACCTTGATTCAGTCAATATGCATCCTGCCTTGGTCAAGGGTCGTCCGGCCTGAAACAGCGCCGTCCAGACCTTTCCACCTGGTTAACAGAAAAATGTAACCATCTGAAAAGTAATGATATTACAAAGTGTCCGCGCGTGGACACTTGGCGCCAGGGCCCCTGAACAGGGTCAGCACGGCCCTATTGCTTCAGTCGGAACCGCTGAATCTTGCCAGTCTGGGTCTTGGGCAGGGCAGACACAAAGACCACCCGGCGCGGATATTTATAGGGCGCTATCACCGCCTTGACATGGTCCTGCAACGCCTTGACCATGACCTCATCGCCCAGACAGCCCTCCATCAGCACGACATGGGCCTCAACCACCATCCCCCGCTCGGCGTCCGCTGCCCCCACCACCGCACATTCCATGACCGCCTCGTGGGACAACAGGGCCGCCTCCACCTCCGGCCCCGCAATGTTATAGCCGGCACTGATGATCATATCATCCGAGCGCGCGGCAAAGTGAAAGCGGCCCGCCGCGTCCTGCCAGAAACTGTCCCCGGTCAGGTTCCACCCCTGCCGCACATATCTGCCCTGCCGCGTATCCGCCAGATACCGGCACCCGGTCGGCCCCTTGACCGCCAACCGCCCGACCTCGCCGCGCGGCACCTCCGCCATATCCTCGTCCACAATCCGCGCAAGGTACCCGGTGACGGGCCGCCCGGTGCAGCCGGGATGATGGTCGTCAAACCGGTTGGTCAGGAAGATATGCAGCATCTCCGTCGCACCGATCCCGTCCAGCATCGGCTTGCCGGTCTTTGCCCGCCACTCCTCATAAACCGGCGCAGGCAAGGTTTCCCCCGCACTGACCGCCGCCCGCAAACTGGACAAATCCGCCCCCGCCTCCATCGCCTTCAACATGGCGCGGTAGGCGGTGGGGGCGGTAAAACACACCGTCGCCCGGTGCTCCTCGATCAGCGCGACCATGTTGGCCGGGCTTGCCTGCTCCAACAGCGCCGCCGCCGCGCCAAACCGCAGCGGAAAGATCGCCAGCCCCCCCAACCCAAAGGTAAACGCCAACGGCGGCGATCCGACAAACACATCCTGCGGCGTGACCTGCAACACCTCCGCCGCATAACCATCCGCGATGATCAGCAAATCCCGGTGGAAATGCATGGTCGCCTTCGGCTCGCCCGTGGTCCCCGAGGTGAAGCCCAACAACGCCACATCATCCCGCCCGGTCCGCACCGCCTGAAACCGCACCGGTTTGGTCAGCGCCACCCGGTCCAGTTCGGCATCATGGTTCGATGTCCCGTCAAATCCCACGACGGTCCGCAGAAACGCCGACCCCTTGGCGCAGGTCACCAACTCCTCCATCAACCGCGTGTCGCACAGGGCGTGGCTGATGTGGGCCTTGTCCACAATCGCCGCCAACTCCCCCGCCCGCAGCATCGGCATGGTGTTGACCACCACCGCCCCCACCTTGGTCGCCGCCAACCAACACGCCACCATGGCAGGATTGTTGGCCGACCGGATCAACACCCGGTTGCCCGGCCTGACGCCGTAACTGTCCACCAGCGCATGGGCAATCCGGTTCGACCAGTCCAACAACTCTTTGTAGGTCCGCCGCCGCCCGTTGCCGATCAATGCCGTGTTGTCGCCAAACCCACGCTCGACCATCCGGTCGCTCAACTCCACCCCGATGTTCAGCCATTCCGGATAGTCAAACAGCGGGACAATCTCTGGCCAGTCCTCCGCCGCAGGCAGGCGGTCCCGCGTGAATGTATCGACATGCCCCGTCCCACCCAGCTCCATCACGCCCCCCTCAGTCCGGCACCACAGCCGTCGCCTCGATCTCGACCTTGGCGCGGTCCTCGACCAGGGCCACCACCTGCACCAGCGCCATCGCCGGATAATGCTTGCCAATGATCTCGCGGTACGCCGCCCCAAGCGCCCCCAGCGACGCCAGATATTCCCGCTTGTCCGTCACATACCACGTCAACCGCACCAGATGCTCTGGCCGCGCCCCGGCACAGGCCAGCACCTCGACAATCGACCGTAACGCCTGTGCGACCTGACCCGCAAAATCATCCGTCTCAAACACCTGATCGGCATTCCAGCCAATGATCCCACCCGTCACCACCAACCGCCCCCGCGCCGCCATCCCGTTGGAATAACCACGCGCCGCCGCCCAATGCGCCGGATGCAACACCTCATGCGGACCCGTCTTCATGCTGCCCCCTTCGGCATCAAACTGCGCGCGATCACCACACGTTGTACGTCACTCGCCCCCTCGTAAATCCGCAAGGCCCTGACCTCACGGTACAACCGCTCCACCACCGCCCCGTGCCTGACCCCCTCGCCGCCATGCAATTGCACCGCCATGTCAATCACCCGCTGCGCCGCCTCGGTCGCGTACAACTTCGCCATCGCCGCCTCCCGCGTGATCCGCGCAGCACCCATATCCTTGGTCCAGGCGGCCCGGTAGATCAGCAACGCCGCCGCATCAATCTCCAATGCCATATCCGCCAGATGGCCCTGCACCATCTGCAACCCGGCCAAAGGCTGCCCCTGAATCCGCCGCGCCTGCACCCGCGCCAGCGTCTCGTCCAACGCCCGCCGCGCCAATCCCAAGGCCGCTGCGCCAACAGTCGACCGGAACACATCCAGCACCGCCATCGCCACCTTGAACCCCTCGCCCGCCTGGCCGATCAACGCCGCCTCGGGCAACATCACCCCCTCCAGCCGCAACCGCGCCAAGGGATGCGGGGCAATCACCTCCAACCGCTCCACCACAGACAAACCCGCTACATCCGCCGGCATCAAAAACGCCGACAATCCCCGCGCGCCCGGTGCCTCGCCTGTCCGGGCAAAGATGACATAGACATCGGCAATCCCGCCATTCGAAATCCAGGTCTTTTCGCCCCGCAGCAACCACCCCCCCTGCACCCGCTCGGCCGTCGTCGTCGTCGCCGCCACATCCGACCCCGACCCCGGTTCCGTCAGCGCAAAGGCGGCAATCGCCTCCCCGGCCTGCGTCCGCTCCAACCACGCCCGCTGCTCATCCGATCCAAACAGCGACACCGCCCCCATCCCCAACCCCTGCATCGCAAAGGCAAAATCGGCCAACCCGTCATGCCGGGCCAAGGTCTCGCGGATCAGACACAGCGTCCGCACATCCAGCGCCCCACCCGAATGTTGCAACCACCCCCCAGCCCCCAGATCCGCCACCAGCCTCTGGCAGGCCGCATCCACATCGCCATGATCCACCGGCAAATATGCGCCACACCACGCCTCCAACGGCGCCGCCAATGCCCGGTGACGCGGCTCAAAGAACGGCCAATCCAGAAAACTACGGTCCATGCTGCCCACCTGTCTCCAAATATCACAGGGGCAACCCCCCCCGGAATTTTCGCTAGAAAATTCGTCAGTCTCCGGCGAACACCGGCCGCTCTTTGGCGACAAAGGCCCGGTATGCCCGCTCGAAATCCTTCGTCTGCATACAGATCGCCTGGGCCTGCGCCTCCGCCTCGATCGCCTGCTCCAGTCCCATGTTCCATTCGGCATGCAGCTGGGTCTTGGTCACGGAATGGGCGAAGGTCGGGCCCTCCGCCAACCGCTCGGCCAGTGCCCGCGCTTCGGCCTCCAGCACATCCGCCCCATGCAGCGCGTTCCAAAACCCCCAGCGCTCGCCCTCCACCGCAGTCATCGTCCGCCCGGTGTACAGCAGTTCCGCCGCCCGGCCCTGCCCGATGATCCGCGGCAGCATCGCACAGGCCCCCATGTCGCAGCCCGCCAACCCAACCCGCGTGAACAAAAAGGCACATTTGGCCTCCGGCGTTGCCAGCCGCAAATCCGATGCCATCGCAAGGATCGCCCCGGCCCCCACGGCCACCCCGTCCACCGCCGCAATGATCGGCTTGCCGCAGCCCAGCATCGCCTTGACCAGATCACCCGTCATGCGGGTAAAGGCCAACAAATCCTTCATCGGCAGCCCGACCAGTGGCCCGATGATTTCGTGCACATCGCCGCCCGAACAGAAATTCCCGCCGTTGGACGCGAACACCACCACATCCACATCCCGCGCATGAACCAGCGCCCGAAAACAATCCCGCAACTCGGCATAGCTGTCAAAGGTCAGCGGGTTCTTGCGGTCGGGACGGTTCAGCCGCAGGGTGGCAATCCGGCCCTTGACCTCCCACAGGAAATGCTTGGGCGCCAGCCCGGCCATATCGGTCATTTTGTCCCCCGCATCCGTTTCAAAATCTCTGTCATGCTGTCCAACTCGTCATCCGTCATTCCGCCGAAAATCCGGTTCACTTCGGCCTCATGTTCCGCCGCATAACCCTCGAACTGCGCCAACCCCTCCGGCGTCAGCGCGGCATAGACGGTGCGGCGGTCGATGTCAGAGGGCCTGCGCCGCACCAAACCGTCCGCCTCCAACCGGTCAACAACCGCCGTCGCATTGCCGTTGGACACCAACAGCATCCGCGACAGTTCCGACATCGTCACCCCTTCGCGCCGTCGGTACAGCGCCGCCATCACGTCAAATCGCGGCAATGTGGTGCCATGCTTGACCCGCAAAAACTCCCGCAACTCGGATTCGGTGCGCCGGGTGACGGCCAGCAGCCGCACCCACATCTTCAGCCGACGCTTGACGGCAGTGTCGCTCACACCTCGCCCCCAGATATGGTGATCGCCTGCCCGTTCACCCCCTCGGACCCCGGTCCCGCCAGATACAGCGCCGCCGCCGTCACCTCGGACGGGGCAAACAGCCGGTTCTGCGGGCTCAACCCCTCCAGCACCGACCGCGCCTCGGCCAGGGAACGCCCGGTCTTGGCGCTGATGACCTGCACCGAACGGTCGGTCATCTCGGTGTCCAGAAACCCCGGACAGATTGCGTTGACCGTGACCTGACTGCGCGCCACTTCCAGCGCAAGGGACCGCGTCAGCCCCATCACCCCATGCTTGGCCGCCGCATAGGGCGCAATCTTGGCATAGCCCTTGACCCCCGCTGTCGAACAGACCGCAATCAGCCGCCCCCAGCCCGTCATCTGCCGCAACCCCTCACGGAATGTCAGGAAAACCCCGGTCAGATTGACCGCCAGCATGGCGTTCCACTGATCCAATGTCGTGCGGTGAAACGGCGCGGAATCGGCCTGCCCCGCATTGGCAATGACAATGTCCACAGGCCCCGCCGCCGCATACAAGGCGATCACCGACGCCTCGTCCGTCACATCACAGGGCAGCGCCCGGATGCCGGAATGCAGCGCCACCGTCTGCTGCAACGCCTCCACCCGGCGCCCACAGATCACAACCTCGGCCCCGCCACGGGCAAAGCCATGGGCCAGATCGGCCCCCGCCCCCGACCCGCCCCCTGTGACCAACACACGCTTGCCCGCAAATGTCATACCCGGATCACCTCGCCTGTCTTGGCCAACAGCCGTGCCGCCTGATCGCGCCCCGCCAGATAGGGCAGCGGCCATACCGTGCCGCTGTCTCCCGCCCTGACCGCCGCATGCAGCGTCCAATAAGGGTCGGCCAGATGCGGCCGCGCCAGACACACCAGATCCGCCCGCCCCGCCAGCAAGATCGAGTTCACCTGATCGGCCTCGGTAATATTGCCCACCGCCATTGTCGCCAACCCGGCCTCGTTGCGGATGCGGTCGCTGAACGGGGTCTGGAACATCCGGCCATAGACCGGCTGCGCCTCGTCCGAGGTCTGGCCCGCCGACACATCAATGATATCCGCCCCAGCGGCCGCAAACATCATTGCAATTTCAACGGCCTCCTCCGGCGTCACCCCATCTTCGCCCATCCAGTCGGTGGCCGATATCCGCACCGCCATGGGCTTGGACCCCGGCCATTCCGCCCGCATCGCGGCAAACACCTCCAGCGGATACCGCATCCGGTTTTCCAAGGACCCGCCATAATCGTCCGTCCGTGTGTTCGACACCGGGCTGATGAACGACGACAGCAAATAGCCATGCGCCGCATGCAGTTCGATCATGTCAAACCCGGATTTCTTGGCCATCTCGGTCGCCTGAACGAACTGCAACACCACGCGGTCCATATCCGTGCGGTCCATCGCTTTGGGCTCATGGTTGCGTTCTGCCCACGGAATGGCCGAGGCGCTGATCAATGGCCAATTGCCCCGCGCCAAGGGGGCATTGCCCTCCTCCCAGCCCAGCTGGGTCGACCCTTTGCGCCCCGAATGGCCGATCTGGCAGCAAATCTTGGCCTGCGTCTCGGCATGGACAAAATCGCAAATCCGCTTCCATCCCGCCTCATGTTTCGGCGAATACAGACCAGTACAGCCCGGCGTGATGCGGCCATTTGCCGAAACACAGGTCATCTCGGTGTAAACCAGCCCGGCTCCGCCCTTGGCCCGTTCGGCGTAATGCACGAAATGCCAATCCCCCGGCGTGCCGTCCACCGCCTTGTACTGCGCCATGGGCGAGACAACGACGCGGTTGACCAGCGCCATATCGCGCAACCTGAACGGCGCGAACATCGGCTGCCGCCCGGCCTGCCCGCCAGCCTGTTCTTGAAACCAATCCTCGGCCCGGGCCAGAAACGCTGGGTCGCGCGCCCGCAAATTCTCATGCGAAATCCGCTGGCTGCGCGTCAGCAGCGAATAGGCAAACTGCAAAGGCGCCATATCCAGATAGCGTTCGACCTCCTCGAACCACTCCAGCGAATTGCGCGCCGCCGATTGCAGGCGCAACACCTCGACCCGGCGCTCGTCTTGATAGCGTTCGAACGCCGCCTCCATACTGGGTTCGGAATGCAGGTATTCCGCCAGCGCAATCGCACTGTCAAACGCCAGCCGCGACCCCGACCCGATCGAAAAATGCCCCGTCGCCGCCGCATCCCCCATCAGCACGATATTCTCGTGATACCACTTGGCGCAGATCACCCTGGGGAACTGCATCCAGACCGCCGAGCCGCGCAAATGCGCCGCGTTGGACATTAACGAATGTCCGTTCAGGTGGTTTGCGAATATCAGTTCACATGTGGCAATCGTGTCCTCTTTGGACATGTCGGCAAAGCCCAGACGGTCCCAGGTGTCCGGCAGACATTCGACGATAAAGGTCGCGGTGTTGTCGTCAAACTGGTAAACATGCGCCCAGACCCAACCATGTTCGGTCTTCTCAAAGATAAAGGTGAACGCCCCGTCAAACTTGGCATGGGTGCCCAGCCAGACAAATTTGCACTTGCGGGTGTCGATGTCGGGCTGGAAAATGTCAGCATATTCCCGGCGGACCAGCGAATTGATGCCATCGGTCGCCACGACCAGATCGTAATCCGCCCGGTATTCCTCGACCGTTTTGAACTCGGTTTCGAATTGCAGATCAACGTCCAACTCCCGCGCCCGCGCCTGCAACAGGATCAGCATTGCCTTGCGGCCAATCCCGGCAAAGCCGTGGCCACCTGACACCGTGCGCACCCCGTTGTGCACGACCGCAATGTCGTCCCAATAGGCAAACTGACTACGGATCGCCTCTGTGCTGACCGGGTCGTTCCTTTGCATCCTGCCCAGCGCGTCATCCGACAGCACCACCCCCCAACCAAAGGTGTCATTGGCCCGGTTACGTTCCAGCACCGTCACCTGATGCGCAGGGTCGCGCAGCTTCATCGAAATTGCAAAATACAGGCCCGCCGGGCCGCCACCTAGGCATAGAATCTTCATGGCGCTTCCTTGGTTGGTCGGAGGATGCCGATTGACCCTAGCTTGCACCGGTTCAGAATAATTTCAAGCTTAAAATTGTTCAGGGTTCCGATCAGGCAAAACTGGCGGCTAAACTGGCGATGGTCTGCAAGGCCCCGTCCAGCGCTTGCCCAGCCTCGTCCTGCAATGCCGCCTCGCGCAGGCGGCGGGTCCAGTCGGCGGCATCCCTTCGCCCCGCCACCTGCGCTGCCCCAGCCAACACCCTGTCAAACTTGGACAATCCCCGCGCATGGGTGTCGGAATACCCCTTGATCAGCCGCCGACAGCGGATCACCTCGACCGCCAGATCGTAATCGTTGGCCAGATAACCCCGCGCCACGCCAAGCCAGCGTTCCAGATGCGCCACCTCCTGCTCATGCCGGAACGACCCCTGCCTGCGCGATTTCATGCCCCCCAGCACATACAACATCCCATACGCCACCAACCCATCCGACCGCAGCCGCCGCCCCTTGGCAAACCAGCGCCCCAGCCGCGCCTGCCACACCGGGTCCGCGTCCAGCCGCGCCCCCAGACGGGCGGGCATCATGCCGATAATCTCCTCGGCCCGCGGGTGAAAAAACTCGGTCACATGCATGACTTTGTCGGGCGCATTGCCCATTTCCCGCGCAATCCGCGCCTGGCGGCTGCCCCTTGTTTTCAAATCCGCCACCCGGATCACATCGTCATAGGCCATCGCGTTCGCGATATACTTGGCCGCCTCTCGCGTCAGCGCATGGCCCTTGGTCGCGGAATCCAGCGCCAGCATCGCCTCAATCCGACCCAGATATTCCGCGCCATAGGCCAGGTCCTGAAAATCGACCACCTTTTGCAGTCCAGGCCGCGCCAACTCGGCCACCACCGCTGGCAACCGCCCAACCCGCGCCACCAACCCCTGCCATTCCGCCAGCAACCGCGCTGGCCCCGCCACGCCCTTCGCGACCACCACCTTGGCCTCGACCACAACCGGACCCAAAGCCGCCGCATGCCCCGCGTGAAACGCCCGCAACGACGCCTCGGCCCCCTTGCCCCCCGCCCTGATCGCCGCCTCATAGGCACTCACGGCAAACGGCAGCGCCCCCGACGCCGCCAGCGCCCCAAACAACGACGCCGAAATGACTGACCCAACCCCCACCGCAACCTGATCGAAATCCGCCGCAATCACCCGCCGCGCCGCCACCTCTGCCGCCGCCATCACCTCGGCCGAGTTGGCAATCCCGTCGCCCGGCGTCATCTTCTCACTGACCGCCAAGGCGCGATGGGTGGATGTGATCAGCGTCGTGCGGTCTGGCGTCACAAACCCCCGCATGATGGCGCGCCCTGCCTCCATCATCTCGGCGGTGATCATCACATCGACATCGCCCGCCGCTGGCATTAGCGCAAAGATCGGCGGCACAGGCCCCACAGGACACATCTCGATGTAATAAATCGTGGCCCCCGTCCGCTGCGCCACCCCGGCCACCGAAGTGGCCTGCGCGGCATAGCCATTGCCCCGCGCCAGATCCTCGATCCAACTGGTCAGCACCCCACCACCCTGACCGCCGACAGCCAGAATGGCCAGCTTGATCAACCCGTCACTCATGCGTCAAAACTCAACCGCCGCGCGGCCCGCCGGGCCTGCAACCACCCGATGACCGACCCGCACACCGCAGCCCAACGCCGCTCCCACACCCCCGGATTATGCACCACATCGGCACGGTAAAACGACGGGCACAAGATGGCCGCATCCGCCACCTCGCCGCAATTGCCGCAGCCGACACAGGATTGGTCAATGCTGGCCACAGGATCATCCCGCAACGGATCATCCAACCTTTTCAACGACAAGGACGGACACCCCGACAGCCGGATGCAGGCATGGTCGCCGGTGCAGATATCCTCATCCACCCCGAACCGTGGCGCCTCGACCCGCCGCCCCTCCTTGATCGCTTGTGTCCGCAACGGCTTTTCCCGCCGCTGCTTGTTCAGCATGCATTCGGACGACGCCACAATCACCTTCGGCCCCGGCTCCTTGGTCGTCAGCGCCTCGATCAACGTGTCGCGCATGCGGCCCACATCATAGGTGTGGTCGATCTGCCGAACCCAGGTAATCCCAATCCCCTTGATCGCCTTGGATATCGGGTTGCCCGTCGCCTTGGTCCCGTTAGCCGCCCGCGACGACATCACATCCTGCCCGCCCGTGGCCGCCGAGTAATAATTGTCCACCACCAGCGCCACGCCATCCGATTTGTTGAACGCCATATTGGTAAAACTGGACGACAGCCCGTTGTGCCAAAACCCGCCATCGCCAATGATCGAAATCGGTCGCCGCTCGCCGCCCCCGTCAAATGCCCCATTGGCCGCAGGCCCCAAACCATAGCCCATCGTCGCCCCGCCAATTTCGAACGGTGGCAGCGCGCCGAACAGATGGCAGCCGATGTCTGCGGCAATTTGATGCTTGCCCAACTGCTTTTCCACCAGCTTCATCGCGGCAAAAATCGGCCGCTCCGGGCAGCCCGTGCAGAAACCGGGGGGCCTGATCGGCACCGTCTTGCTCAGGTCCGGCACCGCAGGCCGGTCCATGTTGGGCGCACGGAAAGCGGCAGGCAGCATCCCCGGCGCCGCCGCCTTCAAGAACGCCTCGATCCCCTGCATCATCACGGTGCCAGTGTATTCCCCCGCCATCGGCAGCGCGCCCTTGCCATGCAGCCGCGCCGTGCCCTGCGCCCGATACAGGATCGACCCCAACGCCTGTTCGATGAACTCGGGCTGCCCTTCCTCGATCACCAGCAGATGGTCCTTGCCGCGCGCAAACGCCAAAAACTCATCCGGCACCAGCGGATAGGTCACGTTCAGCACATAGATCGGCACCTGCGTCGCGCCATACAGGTCCGCCAACCCCAACCGCTGCAAGGCGCGTATCGTGCCATTGTACATCCCGCCCTGCACCACGATGCCCAAAGGCGCATCTTGCGGGCCAAACACCTCGTTCAACCCCCGCTCGCGGATGAACCGCAGCGCAGCGGGCATCCTGTGGTTGATCTTGTCCTGCTCATGGGCATAGGACATCGGCGGCAAAACCACCCGCTTGAAATCCGACCGGGGCGCTGACAAGGCATCGCGCACCGACAGCGTTGGCCTCCGATTATTGCGCGTGGCGAAACTCCCGGTCACATGACACGACCGTATCCGCACCATCAGCATCACCGGCGTATTCGACGCCTCCGACATCTCGAACGCATCGCCCACCGCCTTGACGATCGACGGCAGGTTGGGGCGCGGGTCCAGCAACCAGAACTGCGATTTCATGGCGAATGCATGGGTCCGCTCTTGCATGATGCTGGACCCCTCGCCGTAATCCTCGCCCACAATGACCAGCGCCCCCCCAGTGACGCCCGATGACGACAGGTTCGCCAAGGCATCCGAGGCGACATTGACCCCGACCGGCCCCTTGAACGTGACCGCCCCCCGAATGGGATAATGCACCGACGCCGCCAGCATCGCCGCCGCCGCCGCCTCATTGGCATTGGCCTCGAACCGCACACCCAATTCGGCCAACAACCCCTCGGCATCGGCCAGCACATCCATCAAATGCGATATCGGTGCGCCCTGATAGCCGCCAACATAGCCCACGCCGTTTTCCAAGAGCGCCTTGGTCAGCGCCAAAATCCCCTCTCCGGTAAAGGTTCCGCCGTCCCCCAGCCGCAAATCCTCGACTTCCGCCTTGAAAGAACGCTCTGCCATCAGATTTCATGCTTTCTTATGTTGTGCAGCATCTTCTGCAATGTAACGACAAAGGCGCGCCGTTCGTCCTCGGGGATGCCGCGAAACATCCGTGCCTGTGCCATCGCCATGTGCGGCCACAACACCTCAAACCGCCCGCGCCCCGCGTCGGTGATAAACACCCGCACCGCCCGGCTGTCGGCCACGTCTGTCTCGCGTCGGATCAGCGCGTCCGATTGCAACCCGTCCAACGCCCGCGACAGCGTGGACTGCTCGACCACCGTCAACACCGACAACTCGCGGATCAGCGGCCCATCGACCACCGACAACACCGCCAGCGCCCGCATCTTGGGCGTCGACAGTCCCAGATCGGCCATCTCGGCGCGCAAGGCCGCATTATACCGCCCCATGATCCGGTTCATCAGATACGGCGCATAATTCGCCAACCCGATCTCGCCCAACCGCTGGGGAATGACGGTTTCTTCGTTCATGCCCCCAACCTCTTTGCCGCGAGGAAGCCCGACCCGCCGCCCAACCCCGGCCCCGGATGGGTCGAGGCGCCGATCTGCGCAAACCCCCGGATCAGTGGGGCCGCAGCGCCATGGGCAAAGGGTCGCCAGAGAAAGAACTGGTCGATGCTGCACAGCCCACCATAAGGGTCGCCGCCCACCAGATTGACATTCATCCGCTCCAGATCGGCTGGCGAACAGGCCCGCCGCGCCAGCTTGATCTGATCGAAATCCTTGATATGTCGCGACAGGATCGCCTCGATGCGGTCAGCGAACGCCTCGCGCACCACGTCCCACTCGGACCCCACAATCTGCCCGGCGGCATCGCCCCGGATCACCCGTGGCGCATCGGGGATTTGCAGCCACAAGACCGCCTTGCCCTCGGGGCAGCGCGACGGGTCCAGCCGCGACGGTTGCCCCACGCAGATCGTCGGCACCGCAGGCAACATCCCCCGCTCGGCCTCATTGGCCGATTTCGAAACGGCGTCGATCCCCTCCGACAGATGGATCAGCGCGACATCCTCCAACCCCGGCGACAGCCACTGTGGCACGCGGTCCAGCGCATAGTGCAGCTGGAAATTGCCCCGCCCATGGCGAAACGCCTTGGCCGCCGCCGTGTCCTGCGGCTGGGCCACATCCCGCAACAACCGCCCCATCAACTGCCCCGGTGCGACCGACGCCAATACCGACCGCGCCGCAATCACCTCGCCATTGGCCAGCGTGACCCCCGTGACGCGACCG
>JANNAF010000158.1:0-11838 GCA_031384005.1 Rhodobacterales bacterium
TGCCCCGGCATGGACTATTGCGCCCTGGCCACCGCCCGCTCGATTCCCGTGGCGCAGGAACTGGCCCTGCATTTCGAGGCGTTGAAGCTGGAGCATGAGATTGGCCCGCTGAAGATCAAGATCTCTGGCTGCATCAACGCCTGCGGGCACCACCATGTCGGCCATATCGGGATTCTGGGGCTGGACCGGGCGGGGGTCGAGAATTACCAGATCACCCTGGGCGGCGACCATACCGAGACAGCGGCGATTGGCGATAAAACCGGGCCCGGTTTCGCCTATACCGAGATTGTCCCCGCCATCGAACGCATCCTGCGCGCCTATCTGGCCGTGCGCCTGCATGCCGAAGAGACGTTTTTGGAAACTTACCGCCGTGTCGGCTTTGCCCCGTTCAAGACCGCGCTTTATGGTGCCGAAGGCGGGCGTGATGCCGCTTGACGCATCGGTTGCCGACCGGGTTGCCACGCTGAACGCCCGCTACCGCCACCATTCGGCGACGGCGGTGCTGGAACATGCGTTAAAGGACGCCGATCTGGGGCAAGTCGCCTTGGTGTCGTCCTTTGGCGCCGAATCGGTCGTGCTTTTGCATCTGGTGTCGGTGATTGCGCCTGAAACCCCGGTGCTGTTCGTCGACACGCGGATGTTGTTTGCCGAAACGCTGGAGTATCAGCGCGAACTGGCGGAAAAGCTGCATCTGTGCGATGTCCGTACCATCCGCGCCGCCCAGCCCCGCGTGGCGTTCGAGGATCCCGACAACACGCTGCACCAGTTCAGCACTGATGCCTGCTGCAATGTCCGCAAGGTCGAACCGCTGGAACGCGCCCTGAAACCCTTTGCGGGCTGGATCACCGGGCGCAAACGCTATCAAGGCGGGCGGCGCGAGGCGGTCGAGTTTTTCGAGGCCGAGGGTGATATTCGCATCAAGGTGAACCCCTTGGCCCATTGGGGGCCCGAGGATATTCAGGATTACATGATCAACAACCGCCTGCCGCGCCATCCGCTGGTCGCCAAGGGCTATCCGTCAATCGGCTGCGCGCCCTGCACCACCCCTGTCAAACCAGGTGAGGATCCCCGCGCAGGCCGTTGGCGAAACAGCGAAAAAACTGAATGTGGCATTCACTTTATCGGTGGCCGCGCCGTCCGTCCCAAACCCCAATCCCCTGAAACGGAGTCCGCCGCATGAGCGTGATTGTCAACGACACGGGCTTTCATCCCGCCCAGGCTAGTGAAACCGTCACGCTGGCCGATATCGCGAGCCACAAGGGTGCCGTCGATCTGGCCCAGACCGATGCCCCCGAGGCGCTGCTGCCCTATCTGGCTGACCTGACGCTGATCCGTGTGGCCTTTCCCGCCTTCAACGATGGCCGCGCCTTTACCGTTGCCCGCCGCCTGCGCACGCTGGGCTACAAGGGCCACCTGCGGGCACTGGGCCCGGTCATCGCCGACCAATACCCGATGGCCCGCCGCGTCGGGTTCGACGATGTCGAGATCCCCGACGATCTGGCCGCCCGTCAGCCCGAGGGCCAGTGGACCTTTCGCGCCAACTGGCAGGCCCACGATTATCTGTCGCGCCTCAAGGCCTAGACCACCTCACCCGCGCCCTGTAGGTCGGGGTTCACCCCGCCTCTCTCTTGACCGAGTTCATACCCCATGTCCGAAACCGCAAAACCCCACCTGCCCGACGCCCAGACCGTGACCGCGGTCACCCACTGGACCGACCGGCTGTTCTCTTTCCGCGTCACGCGGCCCAAGACGCTGCGCTTTCGTTCGGGCGAGTTTGTGATGATCGGCCTGATGGGCGACACCGGCAAGCCGCTGCTGCGCGCCTATTCCATCGCCTCGCCCGCCTGGGATGAGGAGTTGGAGTTCTATTCGATCAAGGTTCCCGACGGCCCGCTGACCAGCCGCCTGCAGCACATAAAGATCGGGGATGAGATCATTCTGCGCCCCAAACCCGTGGGTACGCTGGTGCATGACGCCCTGTTGCCCGGCAACCGGCTGTGGTTTTTGGCCACCGGCACCGGCTTTGCCCCCTTTGCCAGCCTGCTGCGCGAGCCGGAGACTTATGAGAAATATGGTCAGGTCATCATGATGCACACCTGCCGTGAGGTGGCCGAACTGGAATATGGCCGCCAACTGGTTGAAAACCTCAAGGACGACCCGCTGATCGGGGACATGGTTGCGGGCAAGCTGCACTATTACCCCACCACCACCCGCGAGCCGTCAGCCCATATGGGCCGCATCACCGATAACCTGACCTCGGGCAAGGTGTTTGCCGACCTGAACCTGCCACCGATGGATGCCGAACTTGACCGCGCCATGGTCTGCGGTTCGCTGGCCTTCAACCATGACGTCAAGGCGGTTCTGGAAAAGTTCGGCCTGCACGAAGGGGCCAATTCGGAACCGCTGGAGTTTGTGGTGGAAAAGGCCTTTGTCGGTGACGGGATCTGACCCGGCCCGATCTTGTCTGACCCTAACCGACCCGCATGAAAAAGGCCGCGCAGATTGCTCTGCGCGGCCTTTGTCTGCCCTAAGGCGGGGAATTACATCCCCAAGGCTTTCTTGACGGCGTCGACTGCGGTTCCGACGAGTGCCGGATTGGTCGCTGCAGCGTCCACACCGGATTTCAGCGTGGCCTTGGTGGCGTCGTCCAAGGACGAAGCTGCGATCAGGGCATTGACCTTGACCGCGTCAAAGTTGGCCGGGTCCAGTACTGCGGCGGCATCGGCCATTGCGGTGGTCGCGGCGGCAGTGGCTTCGGTGGTGGCGGCGGCAGCGGCGGCTGCAGCGGCAGCGGCCTCTTCAGCGACCTTGGCCGCAGCGGCAGCAGCCTCGTCAGCGGCTTTGGCGGCAGCAGCGGCTGCCTCTTCCTCAGCCACTTTGGCAGCAGCGGCAGCATCGTCCGCCGCCTTTTGCGCCATGGCAGCCGCTTCCTGAGCGGGCTTGACGCTGAATTGATAATAGGCGCCGCCGGCGACGACGACAGCGGCAACGATCGCGATGATAGTGTTCTTGTTCATGTCAAGTCTCCATTAACCGACGGATAAGCAGTGTGGCGTCCCTATGGCAGATTGTCGCGGGTTTGAAAACCCCACGCCGCAACGCAGCGAAAGAAGCAGGCCCAAGCCGGGTTTAACGGGTTGAAGCGGCGCGCAACCCTGTTTATCTGTGTAGCACAGCGTATCAGGCTTTCCGTCAACAATTCAAGGACCACCACCATAGCCCGCAGACCTCACAACGCCCCGCCGCAGCGGGAAACCGGACCCCGCATCAATGACCGCATCCGGTCACCGGAAATTCGCCTGATCGGGGCTGATGGAGAGAATGTCGGCGTGGTCACCCCGGCGCGCGCCATGGCGCTCGCCGAAGAAGCGGGTTTGGATTTGGTCGAAATCTCGCCCAATGCCGAACCGCCGGTCTGCAAGATCATGGATTTCGGCAAGTACAAGTACGAGACTCAAAAGCGCGAGGCCGAAGCGCGCAAAAAGCAGCACATCATCGAGATCAAGGAAATCAAGTTCCGGCCCGGAACCGACACCCATGATTATGACGTGAAAATGCGCTCGGTCCTCAAGTTCCTTGAGGAAGGCGACAAGGTCAAGGTCACCTTGCGGTTTCGCGGTCGCGAAATGGCGCACCAGGATCTGGGGCTGGAACTGCTGCAGCGCGTGGCCGCCGATGTCGGCGATGCTGGCAAGATCGAATCCATGCCCCGCCTTGAGGGGCGTCAGATGGTGATGATGGTCGGGCCAAAATAATCGCCCGACCCATGCACACGACCGGGGGCCTTCGGGCCCCTTTTCCATGGGGCCGACCCGCCGCACCGGCGCTGTGCACGACTTGTAGGATGGGCAGTTCGCCTTCAGGCGGTTTGCCCATCTTCCTCAGGCGTTTTTTGGCACCCAGCGTGCGGCCACCTCGGCCAGATCGTCATAATGGTGCAACAGCGCCTCGGGCGACAGGCGCGCCACGCCCTGTCCTTCGGGGCCGAATGTGACCAACGCGACCGGCACCCCTGCCGCCAGACCTGTCTTGCGGTCAGTCTCTGTGTCGCCCACCAGCATCGACCGCCCGCCGCCCACCCGGTCCACCGCCAAGCGGTAAGGGGCCGCGTCGGGCTTGCGCACGGGCAGCGTATCGGCACCCACCAACGCCCCGAACAGATGTGCAATTCCCAGCCGCCGCACCAGATCCACCGCCAACCCCTCGGGCTTGTTGGTGCAGATTGCGGTGGCGTAGCCTGCCACCCGTACCCCCTCGACCGCCGCCACAACTCCGGGGTAAAGCCGCGTCTCGACGCAGATCCCCTCGGCATAGGCGGCCAGCAGGCGGGGATAGTCGCGGTCGATATCCGCCTCGCTCCGGTCTTGCCCGATCCGGCTGTACCCCAGCCGCAACATAGCCCGCCCCCCCAAAAACGCCGTCAGCGCGTCCGCTGGCCCCAGAAGCGGGCGATCAAAACAGGCATTGGCCGCCGCAATCAAATCGGCCGAGGTATCGGCCAAAGTTCCGTCCAGATCGAATACGATTGTGGGAAAATTCACCATATCTGCGGTCCTGTAACATCGCGTGACGGGGGGGCTCTTGCGGCCTGACCGAATGGAGGTAAAACGATGCGCAATAGAAGGAAAGGGGCAGAATGCAGGTTTCACTGATCGTCTTGGCCGCAGGCCTTGGCAGCCGCATGAATTCGGACCTGCCCAAGGTCTTGCATCCGCTGGCGGGCGTTCCCATGCTGCATCATGCGCTGTCTGCTGGCCGCGCCCTTGAACCATCGCGCGTGGTGGTCGTCACGGGCCACGGCGCAGACCATGTCGCCAAGGCGGCCCGCGCCTATGAAGAGGCGTGCGAGATTGTCCTGCAAGACCCCCAACTGGGCACCGCCCATGCCGTGGCCCAGGCGGCCCCCCTGCTGGCCGATGCCCCCGGCGATGCAATTGTGCTTTACGGCGACACCCCCTTTGTCCGGCCCGAAACACTGGAGGCGATGCGCGCTGCCCGCGCCACCCATGCCGTCGTGATTCTGGGCTTTGTCCCCGCCGACCCCGCCCGTTATGGCCGCCTGATTGTGGACGGCGACCAGCTTTTGAAAATCGTGGAATACAACGACGCGACCGGGCAAGAGCGGGCGATCACGCTTTGCAACTCGGGCGTCGTGTGCGCCGGGGCCAGAACCCTGTTCCAACTGGTCGCCCAAGTCGGCAACCAGAATGCGGCGGGCGAATACTATCTGACCGACATCGTCGAACTGGCCCGCGCGGCGGGTCTGTCTGTCGGCTTTGTGACCTGCGACGAAACTGAAACCTTGGGCATCAACACCCGGCACCAACTTGCCGCCGCCGAGGCGGCCTTTCAAACCCGCGCGCGGGGCGCAGCGTTGGATAACGGTGTCACCCTGACCGCCCCGGAAACCGTGTTCTTTGCGCTGGACACCCATATCGGTCGCGATGCCACCATCGGCCCCAACGTGATCTTTGGCCCCGGTGTCACCATCGAATCAGGGGCAGAGGTCAAGGGGTTTTGCCATCTGGAGGGCTGTCACATCAGCCGGGGCGCCAGCGTCGGCCCCTTCGCCCGCCTGCGCCCCGGCGCGGAACTGGCAGAGGATGTCCATGTCGGCAACTTTGTCGAGATCAAGAACTCGGTTCTGGATGAGGGCGTCAAGGTTGGCCATCTGTCCTATATCGGTGACGCGGATATCGGCGAATACACCAACATCGGCGCGGGGACCGTCACCTGCAACTATGACGGCGTGATGAAGCACCGCACCACCATTGGCAAACGGGTCTTCATCGGGTCGGATACCATGCTGGTGGCCCCGGTCACCGTGGGCGATGATGCGCTGACCGCCTCAGGCTCGGTCATCACGCAGGATGTGCCCGCCGCCGCCCTGGCCATCGGACGCGCAAAACAGATCAACAAACCGGGCCTCGCTGTTGCGCTGATGGCCCGCCTCAAGGCGATCAAAGCCGCGAAAGGTAAGTCATAATGTGCGGAATCATCGGCGTGCTTGGCAATCACGAGGCGGCCCCGCTTTTGGTCGAGGCGTTGAAGCGGCTGGAATACCGCGGCTATGACAGCGCCGGCATTGCAACGGTCAACCATGGCACGCTGGACCGCCGCCGCGCGGTGGGCAAACTGGTCAACCTGTCCGACCTGCTGGTCCATAACCCCCTGGCGGGCAAGGCAGGCATCGGACACACCCGCTGGGCCACACATGGTGCCGCAACCACCACCAATGCCCATCCCCACCGTTCAGGCCCCGTCGCCGTCGTGCACAACGGCATCATCGAAAACTTTCGCGACCTGCGCGCCGAACTTGCCGCTTCCGGACTGACGCAGGAATCCGAAACCGACACCGAAACCGTCGCCCTGCTGGCCCGCCATCTGATGGATCAGGGCCACACCCCGATCGAGGCGGCACGCGAGACGCTGAAACGCCTGCACGGTGCCTTTGCCTTGTGTTTCCTGTTTGACGGCGAGGATGACCTGATCGTCGCGGCGCGCAAAGGCTCTCCCCTCGCCATCGGGCACGGGACGGGTGAGATGTTCGTAGGCTCTGACGCGATCGCCCTTGCCCCGATGACCGACCGGATCACCTATCTGGAGGAAGGGGACTGGGCCGTCATCACCCGCGCGGGGGCGACCATCTTTGACGCCGCAGACCGCCTTGCCAACCGTGCCGAAACCCGCATCCAGATTGACGCCACCCGCATCGAAAAGGCGGGCTACAAACATTTCATGGCCAAGGAAATTGCCGAACAGCCCGTGGTCATTGCCGACGCCATTGCCCATTACACCACGCCCGCAGGCGATATCACCCTGCCAGCGGATCTGGATTTCACGGCCTGCGACCGCCTGACACTGGTTGCCTGCGGCACCGGGTTTTACACCTGCATGGTGGCGAAATACTGGTTTGAACAACTGGCGGGCCTTGCGGTCGATGTCGATGTCGCCTCGGAGTTCCGCTACCGCGACCCGGTGTTGTCGCCCCGGTCCTATGCGATCTTTGTCAGCCAATCGGGCGAAACGGCCGACACCCTTGCCGCCCTGCGCCACGCCACCGGGCGTGTGGCAAAGGTCATAACGCTGGTCAATGTCGCCACCTCGACGATGGCGCGCGAAAGCGACCTTGCTCTGCCGATCCTGGCTGGGATCGAGGTGTCTGTCGCCTCGTCCAAAGCGTTCACCTGTCAATTGACTGTGCTGGTGCTGATGGCGCTGCGGGCGGCGCATGACCGGGGTCTGATGGACGCCACAACACTGCGCGCCCATGTCGCCACCCTTCGCAACCTGCCCGGCCTGTTCAATCACGCCCTGTCTGCCAGCCCCGAAATCGCCGCGATAGCCGAGGATTTGGCCGAGGCTCAGGACGTTTTGTTCCTTGGCCGGGGGGCGATGTATCCGCTGGCGCTGGAAGGTGCGCTGAAACTGAAAGAACTCAGCTATATACACGCCGAGGGCTATGCCTCGGGCGAATTGAAACATGGCCCCATCGCCCTGATCTCGCCCGCCGTTCCGGTGATCGTCATGGCCCCACGCGACCATCTGTTCGAAAAGACCGTGTCCAACATGCAAGAGGTGATGGCGCGCCACGGCCGCGTTCTGCTGATTTCGGATGCCACCGGCGTGCGCGAGGCGGGGATGGGTTGCTGGAAAACGCTGACCCTGCCAGAGGTGTCGCCGCTGTTCGCGCCGATCCTCTATGCGGTTCCGGCACAGCTTTTGGCCTATCACACCGCCATCGCCAAGGGGACCGACGTGGACCAACCGCGCAACCTTGCCAAATCCGTCACGGTGGAATGATGGCCAAGCAGTTTCCCCGCCTTGCCCTGGCCCATCAGACCTTTATCGCAGCGCAGCACATCTTTTTCGTCGCCACAGCGGCCGCCACGGGCCGGGTCAACCTGTCGCCCAAGGGCATGGACAGCCTGCGTGTGCTGGACCCCGGTCGCATCCTGTGGCGCAACTCGACCGGGTCAGGAAACGAGACGGCAGGGCATTTGCGCCAAGACCCCAGAATGACGCTGATGTGGTGCGCCTTTGACGGTAGCCCCCTGATCCTGCGCTGTTACGGCACCGCCCGCGCAATCCACATGGATGATGCGGCTTGGGATGCCCACAACGCCACCTTCCCGCCCGACCCTGCGGCCCGGCAATTGTTCGAGGTGACGATCGACCTTGTGCAAACCTCTTGCGGCTATGGCGTGCCCTTGATGGACTATCAGGCCGAACGCCCCGATGCCGAAGCCTGGGCTGCCGAAAAGGGCCCGGATGGCATCCGCAGCTATTGGGGCGAGAGGAACCGCGCCACCCTTGACGACTTTGCCACCGGGATCGAGGCCAACCTGTGACCCCCGCCGACGCCCTTGCCCAACTGACCGCCCTTGCCCAACAGACCGCCCTTGCCGACCCGGCCCGCGCGGCCGAAATGGCAGCCTGTCACAAGGTCCCCCGCCGCTATCTTGGCATCAGCGTGCCCGACATCACGGCGCTGGCCACCACTTGGCGCGACGGCACGGATACGGCCCAACGTGTCGCCATCGCCGATGCGCTGTGGCAGACCAATATTCATGAGGCCCGGGTTGCCGCAGCCAAACTGCTGACGCAGGCCCGGATCGCGGATGATGAGGCCGTTTGGCGGCTGATAGCGTCTTGGGTGCCGACCTTTGATGCATGGGCGCTGGCCGACCATGCCTGCGATGCCGGCAACCGGCGCCTGATCGCCGACCCGTCCCGGCTGGACGAAGTCGAGGGTTGGACCCGGTCCGAAAACATGTGGACCCGCCGTGCCGCACTGGTGATGACCCTGCCCTGGACCAAGCAGAACTTTCCCAAACCCGGCGATCTGGCGATCCGTGACCGGGTGCTGGCGTGGGCCGCCATCTATGTGACTGACCAGGAATGGTTTATCCAAAAGGCGGTTGCGTGGTGGTTGCGCGAACTCAGCAAACACGACCCCCAGCGCACCCATGATTTTCTGGAGGGTCCGGGTCAGGGGTTGAAGTCCTGGGCGCAAAAAGAGGCGGCAAGGCATCTGTGACAGGACGATGGGCGCCGGGTGTTGCGGCCCCGTCACCTCACCGTGATGCCCCTTGCCGCCCCGCCCTGCAACCCGTAACTTGACGGGATGAACGCCCCCCTGATCGACCCCTTCGCCCGTGCCATCAGCTATTTGCGCGTGTCCGTCACCGACCGCTGCGATTTTCGCTGCGCCTACTGCATGACCGAACACATGACCTTTCTGCCCAAGGCCGAACTGCTGAGCCTTGAGGAGTTGGACCGCCTGTGTTCGACCTTTGTCGGGCTGGGCGTTGAAAAGCTGCGCATCACCGGCGGCGAACCGCTGGTCCGCAAGGGCATCATGACGTTTTTCGAAGGCATGGCGCGGCATCTGCAATCGGGCGCGCTGCGCGAACTGACGCTGACCACCAATGGCAGCCAGCTGCGCAAATATGCCGCCGATCTGGCGGCGGTGGGTGTCAGGCGCATCAATGTCTCTGTCGACACGCTGGACGACGCCAAATTTGCCGAAATCACCCGCTGGGGCCGCTTGCCTCAGGTTCTGGACGGGATTGCGGCGGCGAAAGAGGCCGGGATGCGGGTCAAGATCAACGCGGTCGCGCTGAAAGGCTTTAACGAGGACGAGCTGTTCACCCTCACCGAATGGTGCGCCCGCGACGGCCATGACCTGACCTTCATCGAGGTCATGCCGATGGGCGACATGGGCGAGACGCAGCGCACCGACCAGTACTGGCCCCTCAGCGACCTGCGCGCGCAACTGGCAACCCGCTATACCATCACCGACCTGACCGAACGGACGGGCGGCCCGGCCCGCTATCTGCGGCTTGAGGAAACCGGCCAGAAGATCGGCCTGATCACGCCCTTGACGCATAACTTCTGCGAAAGCTGCAACCGCGTGCGCCTCACTTGCACGGGTGAGTTGTACATGTGCCTCGGCCAGGAGGACATGGCCGACCTGCGCGCGCCCCTGCGCACCAGCACCGACAACGCCGTGCTGGAACAGGCGATCCGCGTCGCCATCGCCCGCAAACCCAAGGGCCATGATTTCGACTATTCGCGGCAAAAGGTGGCAGGCCAAACCCGGCGCCACATGAGCCATACCGGCGGCTAAGGCATCCAAATCGTTAGATAACGATTTGGCCTTACGACCAGCGCAGCACCACTTCGGCCGCCCGCGACCCCCGCGTGACCCGGCGAATGTTCGGCAGGTCATTGCCATCTATCCATGCCCGCGCCTCGGTGGGGGTCTTGCCGTAATGCGCCCAGCGCGCCACAAGGCGGCGGTCAAGCTCGTCCTCGGGCACGTCGATCCAGACCGTCAGGTCGACCAGTTGGGCGACCAGTGGCCAAGGTTCCTCGTTCAGCAGCAGATAATTGCCTTCGATCACCAACAGACGGTCGTCGCGCCCCACAATGTCAGCCCCGGCGCGCGAGATTTCCAAGGTGCGGTCAAACAGTGGGATCGCCACCTCGTCCTCAGTCCGCAGACGGCGCAGCAAGTGCAAAAAGCCGTGCGCATCAAAGGTATCGGGTGCGCCCTTGCGGTCGCGGGCCCCCCGCGCCACCAAAACGGCATCGTCATAGTGAAACCCGTCCATCGGCACGGCCTTGGCACCGGCCCCAAGTGCGGCCACCAATTCGGCGGCCAAGGTCGATTTGCCAGACCCCGGAGGTCCGGCAAGGGCGGTCAGAAACCGCCCTTGTCCTGCGCCTTGCAGATCGGTGGCCCGCGACCGGATCAGATCGGCCAGCGCCTGCGGGGTCATGCCGCTTCCGTCACGCCTTCGGGCAGCTTGGCCCCGGTCATATAGGCGACGGCATCCGACATCGAATGTTCCTTGGGGTTGATCACGCACAGACGCCGTCCCAGACGGTGAATGTGAACACGGTCGCACACCTCGAACACATGGGGCATGTTGTGGCTGATCAGGATGATCGGGATGCCGCGCGCCCGCACATCGCGGATCAGTTCCAGCACCCGGCGCGATTCCTTGACACCCAGCGCCGCCGTCGGTTCGTCCAGGATCACCACCTTGGACCCGAACGCCGCCGCCCGTGCCACCGCCACCCCCTGCCGCTGGCCACCCGACAAGGTTTCCACCGCCTGATGGATGTTCTGAATGGTCATCAGACCCAGTTCAGACAACTTTTCGCGGGCGAATTTCTCCATCCGCGGGCGGTCCATCTGACGAAAGACCGAGCCCATGATGCCGGGCTTGCGCCATTCGCGGCCCAAAAACATGTTGTCGGCAATCGACAGCGCCGGTGACATGGCCAGGTTTTGATAGACCGTCTCGATCCCCAGCTTGCGGGCATCCTCGGGTCCGTTGAAATGGACTGGCTTGCCGTCCAGCTCGATCGTGCCGTGGTCGGGGATCACGGCGCCCGACAGCGCCTTGATCAGGGTCGATTTGCCAGCGCCGTTGTCGCCGATGACACCCAGGATTTCCCCCGGCATCAGTTCGAAATCAGCCCCCGACATGGCCACCACAGTGCCATAGCGTTTCAGCAAGCCGCGCGCTTGCAGGATCGGTTGAACAGCACTCATTGCGACGCCCTCCGCAGCCATTGGTCCAGTGCAACGGCGATGATCACCAGGCACCCTGCCGCGAACATCTGCCAATAATCATCCACCCCGGCCAGTGACAGGCCGGTGTTGAACACGCCGACGATAAACGCCCCCAGAACCGACCCGATGATCGACCCACGCCCGCCAAACAGCGACGTGCCGCCAATCACCACAGCGGTGATCGAGGCAAGGTTGACCGTGTCGAACGCGATGGGCGACACCGACCCGACCCGGCCAATCGCGATCCA
>JANNAF010000182.1:0-5020 GCA_031384005.1 Rhodobacterales bacterium
TTTACCCGCGCCGCCCATCTGCGCCCTGCGGCGCTGCCCGGCGGTGACCTTGCCGGGCGGCAACCGTGGCGCAATGCAGTGATGCGGCTGGATCAGGCGGGTCTGGGGGCGGTTGCCGACCGCCTGTTTGCGGGGCATCCGGTGGGTCTGCTGCGGCAATCCGTGGCGGCGGGGGTCAATGCGCCGCTGTCATCCTCGGTCGGGCGGTTGTTTGATGCGGTGGCGGCGGTGTTGGGCCTGTGCGACTTGCAAAGCTATGACGGCGAGGCGGGCGCGCTGGTGGAGGCGCGGGCGGGTATTGGACCTGCGCTGCCGTTTGGGGTGGCGGGGGGCGTGATCGACCCCGCGCCGATGATGCGCGCCTTGGTTGCGGGCGGCGACATGCGGGCACTGGCGGGCGGGTTTCAGGCCGGGCTGGCGCGGGCGTTCTGCGCCGTGGCGCGTGGGCTGGTCACCTCGGGTCAGGCGCGGGCGGTGGCGCTGTCGGGCGGGTGTTTTCAAAACGCGGGCCTGCTGCGCGCCTGTTTGGCGGAACTGGACGGTGTCCCGGTGCTGACCCATCACACGGTGCCGCCTGGCGATGGCGGGTTGGCGCTGGGGCAGGCGCTGGTTGCGGCGGCGAAAGGGGTTGATCCATGACAAGGCAGCCATGCGCGATCCGGGTTTTGGTGGGCCCATGAAACAGGTGTGCCATGCATGAGGTGTCGCTGTGCGAAGGGATCCGCGGGATCATCGCGGATCAGGCTGCCGCACAGGGCTTTGCCCGCGTGGTGGTGGTGCGGCTGGAGATTGGCCGCTTTGCCGGGGTGGAAAAGGCGGCGCTGGCCTTTGCCTTTGACGCCGTGATGGCAGGTTCGCTGGCCGAAGGGGCGCAGTTGCAGATGATCGACCTGCCCGGCCGTGCGCTGTGTTATGCTTGCGATCTGGTGGTGGAGATTGACGACCGCTTTGCGCCCTGTCCTGTGTGTGGGTCGGTTGGCCTGCAGCCTGTGGGCGGGGATGAGATGCGGATCAGGAATTTGGAGGTTTTGTGATGTGTACCGTCTGTGGCTGTCACGACGTGGTGCAGTTTGACGCGGGTCTGCCGTTCCGCCATGTGCTGGCGGATGCACAGCACTATGGCCGGGGTGCCGCAGGTGTGTCGGTGCCCGGGCTGTCGCAGGCGCGGCTGGTGCAGGTCGAAACCGCGATCCTGTCCAAGAATGATGGCTATGCGGCGGAAAACAGGGCAGCGTTGGCGGGGTTGGGGGTGTTGGCGCTGAACCTTGTGTCCTCGCCGGGGTCGGGCAAGACGACGCTGCTGTGCCGGACGATCGAACGGCTGGGCGCAGCCCCCTTGGCGGTGATCGAGGGGGATCAGCAAACCAGTCTGGACGCCGACCGCATCCGCGCCACGGGCGCGCGGGCGGTGCAAATCAACACGGGCAAGGGCTGTCATCTGGACGCGCAAATGGTCGGCCGCGCGATGGCGGGGCTGGTGCCCCGGTCCTATCTGTTCATCGAAAACGTCGGCAATCTGGTCTGCCCCGCCGCCTTTGATCTGGGCGAGGATGCCAAGGTCGCCATTCTGTCGGTGACCGAGGGCGAGGATAAGCCGTTGAAATACCCCGATATGTTTGCCGCCGCCCGGCTGGCCATCCTGAACAAGATCGACCTTGCCCCGCATTGCGACGCCGATCTGACCGCGTATGAGGTGAACCTGCGCCGCGTAAACCCCACCATCGCCATCCTGCGCGTGTCGGCCCGCACCGGGCAGGGCATGGCCGAATGGGTGGCGTGGCTGACCCGCGCGCTTGCAACCAAGGGAGGCATCTGAATGTGCCTTGGCATCCCCGGCCAGATCTTGGCGATCACCGACCCAGACCGCATGATGGCGCTGGCCGAGGTGTCGGGCGTGCGGCGGCAGGTCAATGTCGCCTGCGTGGCCACAGGTCCGCTGGACAACCTGATCGGCCAGTGGACCTTGATCCATGTCGGCTTTGCAATGAGCCTGATTGACGCCGACGAGGCCGCACGCACCCTGCAAGCCCTGCACGATCTGGGCGAGGTGCAAGAGGCGTTGGACGCCATGGCGGCCAGTTCATGAAATACGCCAGTGAATTCCGCAACCCGGCGCTGGCCAAGGGGCTGCTGTCCGCCATCGCCGCACAGACCGACCAGATCGGTGCGACCCGCGCCAAGCCCCTGCACATCATGGAAATCTGCGGTGGCCACACCCATTCGATCTTTCGCTATGGTCTGGACAAGCTGATCCACCCCGGCGTCGAATTCATCCACGGCCCCGGCTGTCCGGTCTGCGTGCTGCCGATGGCGCGGGTGGATGAGGCCGTGGCACTGGCCCAGCGGCCCGAGGTGATCTTTTGTACCTTTGGCGATGCGATGCGGGTGCCGGGGCATGGGCCCTCGCTGATGCAGGCGCGGGCGGGCGGGGCGGATGTGCGGATGGTCTATTCGCCCCTTGATGCGCTGGAACTGGCCCGGCGCAACCCGGCACGGCAGGTGGTGTTCTTTGGTCTGGGATTCGAGACGACAACCCCCGCGACCGCCCTGTCGATCCAACAGGCAGCACGCGAGGAGTTGGCGAACTTTACCGTGTTTTGCAACCACATCACGGTGCCCGAACCGATCAAGGTGCTGCTGGATGATCCGGACATGATGCTGGACGGATTTGTCGGCCCCGGGCATGTCAGCATGGTGATCGGCATCCATCCTTATGATTTCATTGCCCGCGACTATGGCAAACCCATCGTCGTGGCCGGGTTTGAACCGACCGACCTGCTGCAATCGGTGCTGATGGTGCTGACCCAGATCGCCACGGGCCGCGCGCAGGTGGAAAACCAATATGCCCGCGTGGTGCCCGAACATGGCAATCCGGCCAGCCTTGCCGCCATCGCCGATGTCTATGAACGCCGCCCGACCTTTGAATGGCGCGGCCTGGGCGAGATTGACGCCAGCGGCCTGCGTATCTGCGATAAATACAGCGATTTTGACGCTGAGGCGCGGTTTGGCATCGGCTACTCCCGTGCTCGAAACGTGCCCGAGGTGGCTGGCTGCGCCTGTGGGGCGGTCATGACAGGCAAGATCAAACCCCCCGCCTGCCCGCAGTTTGGCCGGGGCTGCACGCCTGACATGCCACTGGGCGCGCTGATGGTGTCATCCGAGGGGGCCTGTGCCGCCTTTTGGCACTATGGCGGCGCGCGGGCCGTCGGGTGACGAATTTTCTGGCGAAAATTCATGTGCCGGAACGGTGGCCGAAAATCTTCGCCAGAAGATTTGTGGGGAAAGGATGACCACTTATGCGTGATACGCACGTCACCCTGTCCCATGGCGGCGGTGGCCGCGCCATGCGCGACCTGATCGAGCAGGTGTTCACATCGGTTTTCCAACCGCCGGGGTCCGAGGATCAGGCACGCCTGATGGATGCCGCCTTGCAGGACCCCGGCGCGCAACTGGCCTTTACCACCGACAGTTTCGTCGTCACCCCACTGGAGTTTCCGGGCGGCGATATTGGCACGCTTGCCGTCTGTGGCACGGTCAACGATCTGGCAGTGGGCGGCGCGCGGCCTCTGTGGCTGTCTGCCGCGTTTATCATCGAGGAGGGCTGCGAGGTGGCGTTGCTGCGCCGGATCGTCGCCTCCATGGCGGCACAGGCGGTAAAGGCCGGGGTGCGGATTGTCACTGGGGATACCAAGGTCGTCGGGCGCGGGGCGGCGGACCGGGTGTTCATCACGACGGCGGGAATTGGAGTCATTCCGCCGGGGCGGGTGCTGGGCGCCGACCGCATCAGGCCGGGCGATGTGGCCATCGTCACGGGCCCCTTGGGCGACCATGGGGCTGCCATCATGGCCGCGCGCGGTGACATGGCACTGTCCACCGATCTGCGGTCCGATTGCGCCAGCCTTGGCCATCTGATGCAGGCGCTGCTGGCGGCAGCACCCGGCACCCGCGCGGCCCGCGACGCGACACGCGGCGGTGTGGCCACCACCCTGAACGAGATGGCCGGGGCATCGGCGGTGGGCATCGTGATCCACGAAGCCGATCTGCCGTTGCGTCCGCAGGTCCGCGGCGTTTGCGAGATTTTGGGGTTGGACCCGTTGTATCTGGCGAATGAGGGCACTTTGGTCGCCTTTGTCCCCGCAGATCAGGCGCAGGCCGCCCTTGCGGCAATGCGCACCACGCCCGAGGGGCAGGCCGCCTGCCTCATTGGCCGTGCCGTGGCCGACCATCCCGGTCAGGTCCGCATGACCACCCTGTTTGGCGGCACCCGCATCGTGGACATGCTGGTGGGAGAGCAGTTGCCGCGCATCTGCTGACCCGCCCCACAATAAAGTTGACAGATTGTCGCAGGTGATAAAACTTAACCCGTGAGTAAAGTTTTCGCGGATCAGCGAATCAAACCGGGGGATGCGATGCTGCAAGAACGGATCGAGGGCAAATGGCTGGCCTGTTTTCGCCGCGTCTTTGCCCTGAACGGCATCACCAGGGGCACCCGTGTTGCGCTGATGTCGGAAACCCAGTCGCGCCCGGTTCTGGTCCATCTGGCGGAGCTGGCGCTCTATGACCTTGGCGCCGATTTCTGCATGATTGCCATGCCGACCCCGCCGCAGACAGCGCCTGTCCCGGTCAAGGGCACCGGCACCAGCCTTGCCATCGCCCATAACCGTGCCGCGATCGAGGCGATGAAAGTTTGCGAAATTGTCGTCGATTGCACGGTCGAGGGCATGATCCATTCCCCCGAATGGCCCGAGATCGAATCCACCGGCACCCGAATTCTGGTCGTGACCAATGAACACCCCGAGATTTTGGAGCGTACCGAACCCAAGGCCGAACTTGGCCCCAAAGTCGCGCTGGGTGTGCAAATGCTGCGCGAGGCGTCCGAAATGCGCGTCACCTCGGCCGCTGGCACCGACCTGACCGTCGATCTGCGCGGCGCGCCCTGTGGCGGCACGCCCGGCTTTGGCACCAATCCCGGTCATGTGGCGCATTGGCCGGGCGGTCTGTGTCTGGCCTTTCCCGGCCC
>JANNAF010000203.1:0-9468 GCA_031384005.1 Rhodobacterales bacterium
CGTCGCCAGCCCGATCATCGCCAGGATCAGAGAAATGATCCAGAACCGGATCACGATCTGCGGTTCGGCCCAGCCCCTTTTCTCGAAATGGTGGTGGATGGGGGCCATCAGGAAGATGCGTTTCTTGGTGCGTTTGTAATAGAGGACCTGAATGATGACGGACAGCGCCTCGACCACGAACAGGCCGCCGACGATGGCCAGAACGATCTCGTGTTTGATGCAGACGGCGATGGCGCCGAGGGCGCCGCCCAAAGCCAGCGACCCGGTATCGCCCATGAACACGGCGGCGGGGGGGGCGTTGTACCACAAAAAGCCCAGCCCGCCGCCAAAGAGCGCGGCGGTGAACACGAGGATTTCACCCGTGCCGGGGACGAAGTGGACGCCCAGATAGTCCGAGAAGTTGAAGTTGCCGACGACATAAGAGATCACCCCAAGGGTGGCCCCGGCGATCATGACGGGCATGATGGCAAGGCCGTCAAGGCCGTCGGTCAGGTTCACCGCATTGGCGGCACCGACAATCACGATCATGCCAAAGGGCACAAAGAACAGGCCAAGGTTGACCAGCGCATCCTTGAAGAACGGCAGGGCCAGCTGGTTGGTCAGGCTTTCGGGGTGAAAGCGGGCAGCGGCATAGGTGGCCAGCGCCGCGATCAGCAGGCCAAGGCCCATGCGGATGCGGCTGGAGACGCCTTTGGTGTTCTGCTTGGTGACCTTGGCATAGTCATCGGCAAAGCCGATCAGGCCAAAGGCGAGGGTGACCAGAAGGACGATCCAGATATAGGGGTTGTCCAGACGCGCCCAGGCGAGGGTCGAGATCAGAACTGCGGACAGGATCAAGAGGCCGCCCATCGTGGGGGTTCCGGCCTTGGCAAGGTGGCTTTGCGGGCCGTCGTCGCGGATCGGCTGGCCCTTGCCCTGTTTGCGGCGCAACAGGTCGATCAGGGGTTGGCCGAACAGAAAGCCAAAGATCAGCGCGGTGGCAAAGGCCGCCCCGGCGCGAAAGGTGATATAGCGGAACAGGTTGAAAAAGTCGCCCCCGTCCGAAAACTCGGTCAACCAAAACAGCATAGGTGTCCCCTTTTGCGCAGGCTTCTTTCAAACATCCGGTTGCCCTTGACCCAATTCGCGCAGGGCGTCAACAACGAGTGACACCTTGATGCCCTTGGACCCCTTGACCAGAACGACATCGCCCGCATCGACAATCGTGCGGGCCTGGGCGGCCAGTTCGGGCGCCGTGGCGGTCCACAGGCCGCGCTGGTGGCGCGGCAGGGCGTGCCACAGGGCCTGCATGCGCGGGCCGACGCAGTGCAGGGTGGTCAGCGTCTGGAGGCCCGCGTGGCGGGCGATGGCGGTGTGCAGGTCGCCCTCGGTTGGGCCCAGTTCCAGCATGTCGCCAAGGATGGCGATGCGGCGGCCACCTGCGATGCGGCCAACCTGATCCTGCGGCGAGGCGGCAATCAGGACGTCAAGGGCGGCGGCAAGGGAGGCGGGGTTGGAGTTGAAGGCATCGTCGATCAGGTCAAAGGACAGCCCCTCGACCGGATCAAGCGTGATGCGTTCGCGGGTGCCACGGCCCTGGGGTGGCGACCAGTGGCCAAGGTCGGTGGCGGCGATGGCGGGGTCAAGGCCAAGGGCGTCGGCGACGGCAAGGGCGCCAAGGCCGTTGGCGGCAAAGTGGCGGCCCGGCGACATGACCTTGAACAGGCAGGGCGTGCCGTGGCGGGTGGCGCGGATGATGGTGGCGGCATCCCCGACGGTGACATGGGCAAGGTGGTAGTCACTGCGTGGGTCGGTGCCAAAGGTGGTGATCCGCGCGCCTGCGGCTGCCGCAAGAAGGATGGGCGCAGTGGGCGTGTCCAGCGGGATGACGGCGGTGCCGCCCGGTTCCAGGCCGCTGAAGATGGCGGCCTTTTCGGTGGCGATGTCTTCGATGCCGCCAAACGCCTCCAGATGCGCGGGGGCGATGGTGGTGATCAAGGCGACATGCGGGCGGGCGAGGGCTGCCAGCGGGGCGATTTCGCCGGGGTGGTTCATGCCGATTTCGATGACGGCAAAATCCGCATCTTGCGGCATCCGGGCGAGGGTCAAGGGGACGCCCCAGTGGTTGTTGTAACTTGCCTCGGCGGCATGGGTGCGGCCTTGGCCGGACAGGATGCTGCGCAGCATTTCCTTGGTCGAGGTTTTGCCGACCGACCCGGTGACACCGACCACCTTGGCACGGGTGCGGGCGCGGGCAAAGCGGGCAAGCTGTTGCAGCGCCTGCAGCACATCGGGAACCACAAGCAGTGGGGCGTCGGCGGCTATGCCGCCGGGGATGCGCGAGACGAGGGCGGCGGCGGCACCTTTGGCCAGGGCGGCTGCGACAAAGTCATGGCCATCGCGGGCATCGGCAAGCGCTATGAACAGGTCACCCGGTTGCAGGGTGCGGGTGTCAATCGAGACGCCACTGGCCGACCATGCGGCGGTGGTGTGGCCGTTTGTGGCGGTGACGGCGTCGCGGGAGGTCCAAAGGGTCATGGGCGTTTTGTGTCCAAAGCAGAGCGGGCGGCGTTTGGTGCGACGATTTTTCTGCGAAAAATCAAGCGGCGCGACGGGGATTTTTCGCAGAAAAATTGTGACCCGGTCATATCAGGCCATCCAGTGCCGCGACGGCGACCGAAGCCTGTTCCACGTCGTCAAAGGGATAGACCTCGCCCGCGATGATCTGGCCGCTTTCGTGACCCTTGCCTGCCACCAAGAGCGCATCGCCGGGCAGCAGGGCATCGACCCCGCGCAGGATCGCCTCGGCCCGGTCGCCCACCTCACGGGCGTTGGGGCAGGCGGCAAGAATGGCGGCGCGGATGGTGGCCGGGTCTTCGGACCGGGGGTTGTCGTCGGTGACATAGCACAGGTCAGCATGGGCGGCGGCGGCGGCACCCATCAGGGGGCGTTTGGTGCGGTCGCGGTCGCCGCCTGCGCCGAACACAACGATCAGGCGGCCCATGACATGGGGGCGCAGTGCCTGCAATGCGGTGGCGATGGCGTCGGGGGTATGGGCGTAGTCGACGAACACGGTTGCGCCATTCTGACGCGTCGCGGCCAGTTGCATGCGGCCCCGCACGCCGGCCAGATTGGGCAGGACGGCCAGCACGTCACCGGCCGGCGCACCGGCCCCGATCACAAGGCCAGCCGCCAGAAGGACATTTTCGGCCTGAAACCCGCCGATGAGGTGCAGACGCACCTGATGTATCGCCCCTTTCCACGACAGGCGCAGGTCCTGTCCGGTTGCATCGAACCTTTGGCCAAGGATGCGCAGATCACACCCCGCCGCATGGCCGACGGTCAGCAGTGCCAACCCGCGCGCCGTGGCCAGCACGGCCAGATCACTGCCCTTGGGGTCGTTCAGGTTGACCACAGCCACGCCATCGGGCGGCAAGATCCGGGTGAACAGGGCGGATTTCGCGGCGAAATACGCCTCGAATGTCTTGTGGTAGTCCAGATGATCCTGCGTGAAGTTGGTGAAGCCTGCGGCGCGCAGGCGCACCCCGTCCATGCGGCGCTGGTCAAGGCCGTGGGAGGACGCCTCCATTGCCGCATGGGTCACGCCTGCGCTGGCGGCATCGGACAGGATACGGTGCAGGGTGATCGGGTCGGGGGTGGTGTGGGCCGAGGGGCCGGCCCATGCCCCCTCGATCCCCGTTGTGCCGATGTTGATGGCGGCGTGGCCAAGCAGCGTCCAGATCTGGCGGGCAAAGGTGGCCACCGAGGTTTTGCCATTGGTGCCGGTGACGGCGACCATGGTGGCGGGTTGCGCGCCGAACCACAGGGCTGCGGCAGAGGCCAGCGCCTCGCGCGGGTCCTCGGCCACGACAAGGGCGACGTTGGAGGCGGCCAGCACATCAGCCGCCAGTCTGGCGCCGGCGCTGTCGGTCAGGATGGCGGCGGCACCAAGGTCAATCGCCTTGGCAATAAAGGTGGCGCCGTGGGCGGCGGTGCCGGGCAGGGCGGCGAACAGGGCACCCGGACGCAGGGTGCGGCTGTCCAGCGTCACATCGGTCACCACAGGATCACGGCCCGACCTTGCAGTCAGGCCGAGGGAGGAAAGTTTGCGGGACGGCGTCATGTCAGTCTTCCACTTTGGGGGCTTCCGCTTTGGGGGCTTCTACCTTTGGGGCTGACACGGCGGATATCCCGGACAGGGGGGCAGGTTCAACCTGTGGCCGCAGGCCCATCAACGGGCCGATGCGGCGGATGATTTCGGCGGCAACCGGCACGGCGGTCCAGCCTGCGGTACGGCGCGGTTTGGGCCCCGAGGTTTCGACCGGTTCATCCAGCGTCACGATCAGCACATATTTCGGGTCATTGGCCGGAAAGACCGAGGCAAAGGTATTGATCACCTTGTCACTGTCATAACCGCCCCCTTTGCGCGGCTTTTCCGCCGTGCCGGTTTTGCCTGCGACCGCATAGCCCGGCACATTGGCCAGGGTGGCCGTGCCTTCGGTGACGACGCGGCGCAGCATGGCGACCGAGGCCGCAGCCGCCGTTTCAGACAGCACGCGGGTCCCGGGTTCAGTGCGTTGGCCATGCAGCAGGGTCGGCGTGACCTTGAGGCCACCATTTGCGATTGTGGCATAGGCGGCAGCCAGATTGAGCGCGCTGGACGACATGCCATGGCCATAAGAGGCGGTGATTGTGACAATCTCTGACCAGTTGTCGGGTACGAGGGCGCGGGCATTCGCAGCCTCGACCAGTTCGATCTGTGGGGCATCCAACAGGCCCAGCGCGCCAAAGAAGGCGCGCTGGCGTTCGCCGCCGATCATCAGCGCGATATGGGCGGCCCCGACGTTGGAGGATTTCGCGATGATGTCGGTGACCGACAGCGTGGGGCCGTAATTGTGGTTTTCCCATTCGGTGATCTTGTAGCGGCCCCAGCGCATCGGGCCTTGGGTGTCGACAAGGGATTCGGGATTGAGGAGGCCCAGATCCATCGCCTGGGCCGCACCAAAGATCTTGAACGTCGATCCCAGTTCATAGACGCCCTGCACGGCACGGTTGAACAGCGGGCTGTCTGAGGGTTCGCCCTCGGTCGGGTTGGCGGGGCGGTCGTTGGGGTCAAAATTGGGCAGGCTGGCCAGCGCCAAAATCTCACCCGAATGGACATCCATGAGGATGGCGGCGGAACCTTTGGCGTTCATCATGCGCATGCCGGTGGCCAGGACCACTTCGACATTGGCCTGCAGAGTGATGTCGACGGACAGGGTCAGGGGGGTGGAGGATTGGGCCGGGTCACGCAAACGGGCGTCAAGTTGTTTTTCAAGACCGGCGGTGCCGATCACTTCGGCCGAATTGACGCCTTCGGCACCAAAGGTCGCACCGCCCAGGATATGTGAGGCAAGGGTGCCATTGGGGTATAGCCGCATTTCGCGCGGGCCGAAATACAGGCCGGGGTCACCGATTTCATGGACGCGCTGCATCTGTTCGGGCGACATGACCTTGCGCACCCACAGGAACGACCGCCCGTCGGTAAAGCGGCGTTCCAGCGCAGCGGGGTCCAGTTCGGGAAAGATCGCGGCCAATTCGGTGGCAGCATGACCGGGGTCAACCATATCCTTGGGCTGGGCATAAAGCGAATAGGTCAGCATGTTGGTGGCCAGAAGGCGGCCCTGACGGTCCAGAATATCGGCGCGCTGGGCGGTGATTTCGGTGCCACCCACGCTGGCGCGCGGTTCAGTTGGTTCAGAGGCCGCAAGGGTGCCCATCCGCGCGCCGATCACGGTGAACGCCATGAAGAACCCAAAGCCCAGCATGAACAGGCGGCGTTCGGCGCGGGTGCGGTCACGGTCGCGCATCGCCTCGTGGCGCAGGGCGATGTTTTCCTTTTCGATCACATCGGGATTTTCGCCGCGCAGGCGGGCGTCAAGGATGCGGGCAAGCGGGCGCAGCGGGGTGCGGATCATGGGGTCTGTTCCTGCGTGCCATCGGTGGGGGACAGTGACGCCATGGTGTCCACGGTGCCCGTGATGATGACCATGGGCGGCGGCGGCATGGCGATCAGGTTCAGTTGGCCAAACTGTTCGGGTTCCATCGGCAACAGGCCCAGCCGGTCAAAATTGATCGTGGCCAGTTCGCGCAATCGGTCGGGGCGGTTCAGATAGGCCCATTCGGCCCGTTGCAGGGCGATGTTTTCGCGCAGTGTGGCAATCTCATCCTGCAGGGCGGCAACCTGTTTCAGCTGGCCTTGGGTCGCATAATTCTCGCGGTAGGCCCAAAAGGCCGAAGCAAGAACCGCGAGGAAAGACAGGATGTAAAGCACGGGGCGCATCAGCGGCGTCCTTTGGTTGCAAGTTGCGGCACGTCGATCTGGGAGGGGTCCAGCGACAGGGCGGGGGCGGCGGTGCGGCGGGCGACGCGCAGTTTTGCGCTGCGCGCGCGGGGGTTCTGGTCCAGTTCGGTGTCGTCGGGGCCGATCGCCTTGGTGATCACATCAAAGCGGGGCACGGCCTGGGTGGTGGCGGGGGCATAGCGGTTGGCGTTGGCCTCATTGCCGGACGCCAGTTGCAAGAACCGTTTGACGATGCGGTCCTCGGTCGAGTGAAAGCTGACCACGGCCAGCAGGCCACCGGGCCTCAGGGCGCGTTCGGCGGCGGCAAGGCCTGCGGCCAGTTCGTCATATTCGCCGTTCACCGCGATGCGCAGCGCCTGAAAGCTGCGGGTGGCGGGGTGGCTTTGGCCGGGTTTGGGCCGGGGCAGGCATTTGGCGACTATTTCGGCCAGACGCAGGGTGGTCAGGATGGGATCGCGGCGCTGTTCGACAATCGCATGGGCGATGCGGCGCGAGGCGCGTTCCTCGCCATAAAGATACAGGATGTCGGCAAGGGTGGCTTCGGACGCGGTGTTCACGATGTCGGCGGCGGATTGGCCAGACTGGCTCATCCGCATGTCGAGGGGGCCATCCTTTTGGAACGAAAAGCCGCGTTCGGGCTGGTCGATCTGCATGGACGAAACGCCCAGGTCCAGCACGACCCCGTCAAGCGGTTCGCCTGCCAACGTGTCCAGGTTCGAGAAGGTGTCCGCCACAAGGCGCAAACGGTCGCCATAATCCCCGGCCCATGTGGCGGCAAGGGTCAGGGCAAGCGGGTCACGGTCAACGCCAATGACTGTGCTGGCCCCTGCGGCCAACAGGCCCTTGGCATAGCCGCCAAGGCCAAAGGTGCCATCCAGCCAGACGCCGGAAACCGGGGCGACGGCGGCCAGCAGGGGGGTCAGCAGAACGGGAATATGGGCCGGTTTGTCAGCGGGGCGACCGGGCAGCGGATCGCGGTGTTCCAAGCTGGCCCCCTATGTTTTTGGCAGGGCAAGGCTGGCGCGGATCGCCTTGGCGTCGTCACCGACCGAGGGGGTGTCGGCGTCATAGATGTCACCGATCCACAGCTCGAAGCGGTCAAGTTTGCCCGCAAAGGCAGCGGTGAACCCGCGTGCCAGCAGGTCAGGCGTCACACCCATGCGGTCGCGCACCTTGGGCGGCAAAACCAGACGGCCATCTTCGTCGATCTCGACCTCGGCTGAACGCGTGACGAAGGCCAGTTCCAGCCCATCCTTGCGGTCACCGATTTCGTGCTGAGCGATGGTGTCATAAAGGGCCTGCGCGCCATTCATCGAAAAGCACTGCACAAAGCGGCCACCGGCACCGTAAACCATGTTGACGCGGGCGCGGCCATTGGCGCTGTCGGGATCGCCGGCCTCAAGGATCCGGCGCATCGGGGCGGGGATTGATACCCGCGCCTTGCTGTCTACCTTTTGGTAGAACTCGCCCTTGAACGCCTCGGTCACCACGCCTTTCGGCCTTTCCGAACTGCCCCGTCAGGGGTTTGAAATGAAAACGGCGGATCGAGGGCTGCCACTCTCGATCCGCCGACTGTCCCCATTACTGGGCCCCATTACTGGGTCGTCCATCTGCGCGCGTCGTCTTGGGGGAGACGTCTGCTCACTCGCGCTTAGGATCTCTCTCTCGTTTGGTGAAACTTTGGCCTGTATAAAGCCTGCCGTCTTTTTGGTCGCCTTTTCGGGGTCTTTGGCTGCCCCTGCCTAGTTATTCCGTTTCACCGTAGAATAGGGATGACATGGTAATTCATGGAAATCAAGTGAATTTCTTGGGAAATGATGGCATATCTTGTGGGACAACCGGTGCCTTAACAGCATCTTGTGTCTTGGTTTTAGGACAAGATCAGGTCCAAGAAACAAAATATAGGATGATTTTGGCTAAGCATGTCTAGATGTAGTATTCTGCCTGCTGTGGGGGCGTTTCCCATTCATTCCCAGACGGTATGAGGGGCTATGCAAAGTTTTTGGTCGGATTGGCCGCTGAATTGGCAACAACCGAACCGTGGGGCCCTGATTGTCGCCCAATTGCGGCGTTTTCGCTGCGGGTGATTCGTTTATGATAAAAATGTGGTTTGATAAAAAATGGTTTGATAAAAATGTACCGCAGCCAACCCGGGTTGCGGTCGGCACGCCGGGCAGGCATGGTCTGGGGCGTTTAAAAAGGGGAATTGGGATGATTCCGGTTCAGGGTTATCGGGGAAAACGGGTGGCGGTGTTGGGTTTGGGCCGGTCGGGCCTTGCCACGGCGCGCGCCCTGATCGCGGGCGGGGCAGAGGTGATGCTGTGGGACGACAGCCCCGAGGCGCGGACCAAGGCCGAGGCAGAGGGGTTTGCCTGCACCGACCTGACCCGTCAGACCGCGTTGGAGGGGGTGGCCGTGCTGGTCACCTCGCCCGGAATCGCGCATCTGTACCCGGCCCCCCACAAGGTGATCGCGCGGGCCTATGAGATGGGCGTGCCGGTCGACAATGATATCGGGCTGTTTTTTCGCAGCTATGCGACACCGGAATGGGACAACTTTGAAACCACGCCACGGGTGGTTTGCGTGACCGGGTCGAATGGCAAGTCGACGACCACGGCACTGATCCACCATATCCTTGAGGTTGCCGGGCGGCCAACACAGATGGCGGGGAACATCGGGCGGGGGGTTTTGGACATTGATCCGGCCGAGGACGGCGAAGTGGTCGTGCTGGAACTGTCCAGTTATCAGACCGACCTTGCGCGGGCGCTGACACCGGATGTGGCGGTGTTCACCAATCTGTCGCCAGATCATCTGGACCGGCATGGCGGGATGGGCGGGTATTTCGCGGCCAAGCGGCGGCTGTTTGCCGAAGGCGGGCCGGACCGCGCGGTGATCGGCGTTGATGAGGCCGAGGGGCGCTATCTGGCCGGGCAGTTGGCCGAGGGGCCGGATGATGACCGGGTGATCCGGATATCGTCGGGGACCAGGCTGGAGGGGTTCGGCTGGTCGGTTTTCGCGCGCAAGGGGTTTTTGGCCGAATGGCGGCGCGGCAGGCAGGTCGCATCGATTGACCTGCGCGAGGTGCCGGGTTTGCCGGGGGCGCATAATCACCAGAATGCCTGTGCGGCCTATGCGGCCTGTCGCAG